>NZ_CP070491.1:916875-1222500 GCF_016925495.1 Methylococcus sp. EFPC2
TGGGGCTTTGCCCGGAAACGTCGACCGTTCCAGAGACGCTGACTTTGGTGTTCTCGTCGCCTACCAGGGTGATCACGCCATTGCGGTTTTCGACCGAGCGTGCCTGCATGTGGCCCTGCAAGTTGATCTGGTTGTCGACGATGTGTTTGCCGGTACTGGCGAGCAGGGCAATGATGCCTCCGTCGGCGATGATTTCGCCGCGGTTGCCGACATAGTGCGTCAGTGGCTTGCCTTGAGCGTCTGTTATCTGCCCCAGTTGCTCCTTGCTGACGGTGAGATTGATGAGCCGGTCGCCGTAGAGATCCAGGGTAAAGGCATCGCCGGCCGCCAGTGTCACCTTGCCCAGCCGGGCCTGGATCACGCCCTGGTTCTCCACGCCCGGTGCGACCAGGGCGACCAGACCGCCTTGTTGTACGCTGATGTTTCCCGCATTGCTGATCAGCGCACCTGGCCTTCCTGGCTGATCGAAGTTCAGGCGCCCGGCCATGAAGTTGGCGTTGCTGATGTTGGCGGTGCTCGCGATGAGTCCGCCGACGTTGATCTGGGCGGTCTTGTCGAACAGGATCCCGTTGGGATTGACCAGATAAACATGGCCGTTGGCCGTGAGCTTGCCGGCAATCGCCGAGGGGTCGTTGCCGGTGATCCGGTTCAGTACGGCCGAGTCCCGGCCGGGTTGATTGAAATTGACGTGCTCGTGACTCTGGATATTGAAACTGTTCCAGTTGATCACGGCGCGCTCGCTGGCCTGATTCACGTCCATGCGGTTGCCGGACTGGGATATGCTGGCGCTACCCGCTGCCACGCTCCCCCCTTCGGGATTCGCGTGGGCGCATGCACTGAATAGAATTCCCAGCGTTGCGGCCGCTCCCATCCCGCGTATCGAGCATGCGGCGCAACATGAAATACAGCGGGAGAGACACCAGATTGCGGAGGACTTCGGAGCTGAATGCATGAGCGTGCCTCCTCTGGTTCAATAGGTCAGTCTGAAACCGCCGAACAGGCGCATATCCCGATTGCCCTCGCTGGCTTCCGTGGGGTGCAGGGGTTTGGCGCCTTCGATATAGCCGCTGAAGTACGGGTTGAACGAGAGCCGGATGCCTGCGCCGGCCGCGGCTGCGCTGATTTTGGCTTGACGGCGGTCGTTGAAAAAGACTTCGCCGTATTCGTAGAAGCCATAAAGCAGGGTGTTGACCGGCGCCCAGGCGTCGATCGCGTATCTCAGTTCCCCCTTGGCCGCCCAGCCCTTGTCGCCGATGAATTCCGAGGGGTCATAAGCCCGCAGGAACTGCTCGCCGCCGATGGCGAACTGTTCCGGCGACAGCAACACGTCTTCGGTGTATTGGCCATTAAATGCCGCCAGCAGGGATAGATGCTGGGTGAGGGACTGGAGGCGGGATAGATACAAGTTGGCCTTGGTGTAATCGACCTGACCATGGGCCGTCGAAAGTTTCGCGGTTCCGTCGTTGCGCGAACTCTCCGAGGGATCGCGTGCGCCGAAGATGGGCGCGCCCTGACTCAGTTCGATATCAGCCACATTGATGCCGAAAAACGAGTCCGCGAGGTCATAGGTCAGGCCGACGCGGAACGAGCGGATGCGGTCGTCGATGAGCGTCGTGCCGGACAGCGTCTCGTCGGATTGCGAGTCCACCCCGGAGAAACTCCCGCGCAGCGAAAGATTGCTGTTGCGGGTGCGTATCAAGGGGTGCACAACGGCGAGGTTGAAGGAGATAAGGTTGGACCGAAGCCCGTTGGAGACGTCGAAGATCGAGCTTTGCGACCAGACCTGGTTAACGACGGCGGAGAACTTCGTGCCCTCGGTACCGACGTCTATATCCTGCCCCAAGGACAAAAGCGTCATTTTCCCTTCGAAAGACTGGAAAAGCCGTGCGTAAGCCTTCTCCTGCCAGCCCAGCACATTGTTTTCCTCGACGTAGACCTCGCCGCGGTAAGTGCCGAGCAGTTTAGGCAGGCGGTTGTTGAAACCAGCCTGCGCGCCAAACCGCTTGCGGCTCAGGGTGATCAGTAATCCCGCGGCGCCTGTTTGCGTGGCCGAAGGCGTGATGGACGCGGAAGCGGCAAGACCTGGAAGATCGTTCATCAGCAACAAATAGCGTTCCAGCACGCTTTGGCGCAGGGGGCGAGCGGCGCGTATTTTTTCGGCGTACGCCAAGACCAGGCCGCGCGAGTCGTTTGGCTGATCACCGTCGAATTTGACCGAGTCGATGAAGCCTTCGACGACCTTGATAGTCACTACCCCTTCCTTAAGCGTTTGTGTCGGAATCAGGGTTTGCGCCAGCACATAGCCGTCGTTGCGATAATGGCTGGTTAAGTTTTCTGCCGCCGTTCTAAGTTGTGCGAGCGTTACTGTTTTACCGATCAGTGCGGAAAAATATCCCTTAGGAATATCGGGACTATAAGCGGTGACGCCTTCGATACTGACATCGCTAAGGTGAAAGCTTGCAGCGGGTCCTTCGGGGTGAGGTGCGGCCTGGACCGCGGGACGGGGTATGTCGGGCGGAGTCGCGCGCGGCGAGGGAGGTCGGGATAATTGTTTTTCGATCTGGCCGGGCTGTATTGCTCCCGGGATTTCCGCCGCCCCGGTATATTGGTACGGAATCAGGAGAAATAAAAAGATCAGCCGATGCCAGCTTTTTAATATCCCGCCCGTTCCTGGCCGGTGTGCCTTAGCCATATTCATGTGCCTCCCGTTGTTATTAGGTAAGGGAAGAGAATAAGGGCGGGTGGAAAAGGCACGGGGCCCTATCGTACGACGGGATCGATGATGCGCTCGGCTTAAATCAGCCGTCAATACCGAGATGGAATCTTCTTACGGCTTCATGTGCCCCTCTGGGGCATAAGCGTCATGCCGGTTCAGCGAGAGGAATGTGGAAACAAAGTTTTGATGGCTAGGGATAATACTTATCTTGCGGGTTCCTGAAACCGGTAAATCGCACTGTTCAAATAAAGCAGCACGTCGTCGACTTCGCTTTTCCCCCAATCCTCTCCCATGTGGAAAGCCCAGCCTTGTATGCGCTGACGCAGGTCTTGCAAATTTGTCACTGCGTGTTTTTGGCCGGGTTTGGCGATGTCTTGGTGGCAGACCAGGCACTGGTTCTCGAACAGTCGGCGGCCTCGCTCGGCGTCTTGGGCCATTGCTTCGGTGCAAAGTATGAGTGGGAGAAACAAGGCGAGCCGGCCCAAGGGGGCGTGGAATCGTGTTGTTCCGCTTTGCGCAGGTTCCATAAGCAAGACCTCTGCTGGTAATGCCTACCCCATGGGGGATGGTGTGAAGCTACGGTGTGGGGCGTGCCCTCAATCCTTCCCCACGGGCCCGGTCCGGCTTCTCCCGGCAGGCTGGCCGGCTTTGCCTGGAAGCCTGTGGATAGAATCCCCCTTATCGGGCGGCGAAACAAGGCATGTAGGGTTCGTGGGACGGCGACCGATCGTAATCGGCCGGCCCGCCTTCGTCGCAGCGATGGCGGTACTTATTCCCCCAGCTTGTGGGTTTCGATTTCCAGTCCCAAGCCCTTGTAATGGCGGAATTTTTCCCGTCCCGCCATGAGTGTGGACGGGTCGTCGTTGACCAGTTCGGCGAGGCGGGGATAGGGCGACATATCCGGCGGCAGATCGGGCGCCAGATTCAGCAGCAAGTCGGCGCCCTCGCCGAACTCCTGGCCGATCAGTATGGGCACTTCGGCCCGCTCGTCGGCCGGGGCGTCGGTTCGGGTATGGGGAATGAAACTGCCTTGTCGGAAAGTCCACAGCAAATCGTCCATGGTCTGTTGCTCACCGCTCAGCGTGCGGATGTGGACTTTCAGCCCGAGGCGATAGGCCTTTTCCGCGAGCTTGCAGGCCAGGGTCCAGCGTTGCTTGGCGTCCTGGCCGGTTTGCACGTAAAAATCGACCTTGGTCATTGCGCCCGGTCGATCAGGTACTGCGCCAGCAGTGGCACGGGCCGGCCGGTCGCGCCCTTGTCGGCGCCGGTTTTCCAGGCGGTGCCGGCGATGTCCAGATGCGCCCATTTGTAGTCCTTGGTGAAGCGCGAAAGGAAGGCGCCGGCGGTGATGGTGCCGCCGTCCGGGCCGCCGATGTTGGCGATATCGGCGAAATTGGACTTGAGCTGTTCCTGGTATTCGTCCCACAGCGGCAGGCGCCAGACCCGGTCGGCCGCGCGCTCGCCGGCGTCGGTGATTTGCGCGGACAACTCGTCGTCGTTGCTGATCAGGCCGCTGGGGTGGCGGCCCAGAGCGACGATGCAGGCCCCGGTGAGGGTGGCGACGTCGATCACCGCGACAGGGTCGTAGCGCTTGGCGTAGGTCAATGTGTCGCAGAGGATCAAACGGCCTTCCGCGTCGGTGTTGAGGATTTCTATCGTCAAACCGGCCATGCTGGTCACCACGTCGCCCGGTTTGTTGGCGTTACCGTCCGGCAGGTTCTCCGAGGCGGGGATGAGGCCTACCACGTTGATCGGCAGGGCCAGTTCGGCGGCGACCGAGAGCGCGCCGATCACGCTGGCGCCACCGCACATGTCGTACTTCATCTCGTCCATGTTGGCGGCCGGCTTGAGCGAGATGCCGCCGGCGTCGAAGGTGAGGCCCTTGCCGACCAGTACGTAGGGCTTGGTCTTGGCCGAGGCGCCCTGGTATTCCAGCACGATCAGGCGGGCCGGCTGGCGGCTGCCCTTGGAGACCGAGAGGAAAGACCCCATGCCGAGTTCTTCCAGATCGCTTTCGTCGAGCACCTTGGTCTTCAGTTTCTTGTGTGCCTTGCCCAGCTTCACGGCCTGTTCGGCGAGATAGGATGGCGTGCAGATGTTGCCGGGCAGGTTGGCCAGATCGCGCACCTGCAGCATGGCGTCGGCTATGGCCTTGCCCTGTTTGACGCCTAATTCGGCCTGTGCCTGGTGCGAGTCGCCATCGACCAGGAAGTTCAGCTTGGCGAGCCGGGCCGGCTTGATCTGCGTCTTGTCGCTTTTGAGTTGCGTGAATTGGTAGAGGGCATTCTCGAAAACTTCAATGTTTTGGCGGATCTTGCCGTCCAGGGCGAGGCCTTTGACCTCGGCTTCGTGCAGGGCGCTGGCCGCGGACTTCACCGCATTATCCTTGAGCGCCTTGATGGCGGCGGCCAGGGCCTTGCGGTAAGCGGCGATGTTCAATTCCTCGGCCTTGCCCAGGCCCACCAGGAGCAGGCGCTCGGTCTTGCCGTGCGGCAGGGGATTGACCAGCAGGATGTCGCCGGTCTTGCCCTCGATGTCGTCTCGTTTGAGTAAGCGGGTGAGCAGGCCGTCGTGCAACTGATCCAGGGCGGCTGCGGTCGGTCCCAGCTTACGTTTCGCGTAGAAGCCGACGATCAGGCAATCGTCTGAAATCTTGTCCGGTGCCTCGCTTTTGATCGAATAGTCCATAATGGTATCCTTCTGATGTTTGAGTGAAAGGCCGGCCCGCCCCAAGCGGGCCGGCTGTTTTTTGGCCGCAATGTTAGAGTAAGTAGCTGCGTTTGGCGATGGCACCCGCAACGGTGGCACCCGGCGCTCATCGTAAGGATGTCGCGTTACATGAGTTTTCCCGTAGTCGAACCGAAGCCGTTGACGCGTACGAGGCGGCGATGGCTGCCGGTGCTGGACCGCATGATCACCGCGGAGCTGGCCAGTACCAGCCTCGCGGTGCTGGCGGTCTTGGTGACCATCATCGTCAGCAAGAAGTTCTTGAGCATATTGACCAAGGCCATCGAAGGCGAGGTGGCCGCCGATACCCTGTTCGTGCTGCTGGCCCTGAAGATGCTGTCGGCCTTGATCATCCTGATGCCGCCTTCGCTGTTTCTGGCGATGTTGATGGTATTCGGGCGTATGTACCGTGATCAGGAGATGACCGTGCTGGGCTCCGCAGGGGTTGGGCTCATGCGGTTGTACCGGGCGGTCCTCTATTTCGTGCTGCCGGTCTGTGTGCTATCGGCTTATTTGGCGCTGGAGGTGATGCCCTGGTCCGAGCGTCAGTCGCAGGACCTGATGCACCGCGATGAGCAGAGCGCGGACGTGCGCGGCATCAAACCGGGGCGTTTCAACGAATTCAGCCGGGGCGACGTGGTGCTGTACGCGGAGGCCGTGGAGTCGGACGACAACACCTTGACCGACGTGTTCGTGCAAAGCCGCGATGGCGACAAGGCAGGCATCGTGGTGGCTGAGCAAGGCTTTCTGCAAACGGCCGAGACCGGCGAGCATTTCGTGGTGCTGCGCGATGGCCACCGCTATCAGGGGATACCGGGCCAGGCGGATTTCGTGATCAGTGAGTTCGACGAGTACGCCGTCAAGATCGAGGACGACAGCAGCCCCGAGGCGGCGGCCAAGCGCGAGGCGGAGCCCAGCCTGAAGCTGTGGGTGTCCAGCACGCCGCGCGAACTGGCCGAGCTGCAGAAGCGCATCGCGGTGCCTTTGGGCATACTGGTGCTGGCGATTCTGGCCATACCGCTTGCGCGCATGGCGCCCCGCAGCGGGGTCTACGGCAACGTGGCGGTCGCCTTCCTCATTTACATGGTCTATGAGAATTTGCAAAAGGTCAGCCAGGGCATGCTGATGACCGGCAAATGGCCCATGTGGCTGAGTTATTCCGCCGTTTATGCGTTGATGACCGTGATTGCCCTGTTTTATCTGTTGCGCAGCTACGGCCTGAAATGGCTCATCCAATCGGCCAGGGGGAGGGCACCGCGATGAAGGCCTTGAACCGCTACATCGCCAGCGAAGTGCTCAAAGGGTCCCTGGTCGCCTCGCTAATACTCCTGGCCTTGCTGAACTTCTTCAGCTTCGCCGACGAGTTGCGTGACATGGGGGAAGGCGATTACGGCTTGAAGCAGATTTTCCTCTACCTGACGCTCAATACCCCGAGGAGCTTCAACGACCTTCTACCGTCCGCCGCGCTGCTGGGCAGCCTGGTGACGCTGGGAACGCTCGCGAACAATCGCGAACTGGTCGCGATGCAGGCCGCCGGGGCATCCAAGACCCGCATCATTTTCGGGGTCCTGCGCGCCGGCGTATTGCTCGTGGTGTTTTCCTGGGGGGTGAGCGAGTATGTCTCGCCGGTCGCCGAACGCTCGGCGCAAATGCTCAAGGCCACCGCCACCCACGAGCAGATCGCCTCGCGCACCAAATACGGTTTCTGGGTACGCGACGGTGAGGTTTATATCAATATCCGCCAGATCAACGAGGGGGAGTCGCTCGGCGACATCAGTATCTATGAGCTCGACGAGAGTCACCGCCTGAAGCAGGCCTCTCACGCGGACCAGGCGCGCTACCAGAATGGTCGTTGGGATTTGAGCCGGATACGCCGCACGCATTTCGGCGGAGAGACCGTGAGTTCGGAATCTCTCGACAAGTTGGACTGGTCGACCATATTGGCGCCGGATTTGCTCAATATCTTCGTGGTCCGTCCGGAAAACCTCTCGGCGACGGATTTATGGAAATATATGGGATACCTGGCGGAAAACGGCCAGAAATCCTTGCCGGTGGAACTGGCCTTCTGGCAGCGCGTCGTCAGCCCTTTTCTGACCCTGGTCATGCTGCTGGTGGCCGTGCCCTTCGTCATGACCATACGGCGGGAAACCAGCATGGGGCAACGCATCGTGGTCGGGGTTACCCTCGGTTTGGGGTTTTATCTGTTCGACCGGATGTTCGGCCATTTTGGCCTGATTTATGAACTCAATCCGCTGGTCGCCGCCGCCGCGCCCACCCTGCTGGTGTTCACGGCCGCTACGGTCGCCATCGCCCGGCAGCGCTAGCTAGGACTTTTCCCGCAGGATCCGGGTATTTGATGCCCGGTCGTGCCAGCAGTGGCGTTCGGCGTCGAGTAAGGCCCAGCAGTATCCCAGGCCCAACAAGCCCAGGGAGGGAAGGGCGCATAGATAGCGAAGCGCCGCCTGGCGCCAGCCTACGGGACCGCCGTCGACCGTGTAGAGACGCAGTTTCCACGCGCGCATGCCCAGCGTCTGACCGCCGTGAGTCCAGAACCAGCCGAAGAAGACGAAACCGACCCCCAGCAGATAAAGTCCGTAAGCCCATTGGCCGGGGCGGATGGCCTCGCCGTGGCGGAAGGCCAGTAGCAGCGCGGTGGCGACGAAATAAAGACCGAGCAGGAGGAGTGCGTCGTAGAGCATGGCCCCTAAGCGGACGAGCAGGCCGGCGGGGGTATGGATGTGCGTCATGATGGCAGAGGGGGAGGGGCCCGGCCGGGACCGGCCGGGCCCGGGCGAATCACGAGGTTTTCTCGCTCACGTCCGGTACGTTCAGCTTCGCGCCGAAAAACATGGAGAGGTAAACCAGGAGGCCGATCAGCAAGATGCCCAGCACAACCGGCGGGCGGACGAGCGGCAGGAACAGGAGCACGGCGAAATCGCTGACGAATACAGCGGTATGCACCGGGTAAGCCAGGAAAATCTCTTTGTCGAACTTGAACGTTGGCATGTTTCCTCCTTACAGTGAACGGGTTTTTCTCCGGCCACGTGGTGTCGACCGGGCACCCCTTGTTGGTATTGTGTCGTGCGGTCAGCGCGCAGGCGGGTATTCCCCTACCTTTAACGCTGTTACTCGCATCGGGCAGTGTACCACACGGCCAAAGCGCGTCGTCCACAGGGTGCGCTGTGTTATGCTATGAGGCCTTTTCTACCCCCTTCCTAAATGCAACTTCCTGATTTCAAAAGCGCCAAGGTGCTGGTTGCGGGCGATTTGATGCTCGACCGCTATTGGCGCGGCGGTACGGCGCGCGTGTCGCCCGAGGCACCGGTGCCGGTGGTCCATGTGCAGGGCAACGAGGAGCGGGCCGGCGGAGCGGGCAACGTGGCCCTGAATCTGGCGGTGCTCGGCGTGGACGTCAGGCTGCTGGGCTACGTGGGCCGCGATGAAACCGGCGATGCGCTCTTGGCACTGCTCGATCGTGCGGGGATCAAGCTGGACATCCAGCGTCCCACGACCCTGCCGACCATCACCAAGCTGCGCGTCATCAGCCGTCACCAGCAGTTGCTGCGGCTGGATTTCGAGGAGTCGTTCCAGTCCGTCGACCCGCAGCCTTTGTTGAACAGCTACGAGTCTGATCTGGACCGTGCCGACCTGGTGGTGCTGTCCGATTACGGCAAGGGCAGCCTCAGCGCGGTTCCCGCGATGATCCGTCTGGCTCGCGCGGCAGGCAAGCCCATCCTGGTGGATCCCAAGGGCAGCAACTTCGCCAAATATGCCGGGGCCGATCTGCTTACGCCCAACCTCGCGGAGTTCGAAGCCGTCGTGGGCCGCTGCCGCGACGAGCGCGAAATCGAAGAAAAAGGTGGCGGCTTGCTGGCCGAACTGGATCTCGGTGCCTTGTTGATCACGCGTGGAGAGCAGGGCATGAGCCTGCTCAGACCCCATCACGCCCCCTTGCACCTGCCGACCCGTGCGCGCGAGGTTTACGATGTGACCGGCGCCGGCGACACGGTCATCTCCGTGCTGGCAGGTTGCCTGGCCGCGGGTTCGCCTTTGGACGAGGCCACCGCCCTGGCCAATCTGGCGGCCGGCCTGGTGGTCAGCAAGCTCGGTACCGCTAGCGTGACGCAGAAGGAATTGAACGAAGCCCTGCACGGGCCCAGGGCCCACGCACGGGGCGTGATCGGCATGGATGAGTTGTTGAAAACCTTGGCGGCCGCCCGCCGCGAGGGCGAAAAAATCGTCCTGACCAACGGTTGTTTCGACATTCTGCATCTGGGCCATGTGCGCTACCTGCAGGAGGCTAGGGCCCTGGGCGATCGCTTGATCGTGCTGGTGAACAGCGACGAGTCCGTAGCTCGGCTGAAAGGCCCCGGTCGTCCGGTCAATCCGCTGGCCGATCGCATGGCCATGCTGGCGGCCCTGGAATGCGTCGATTGGGTTTTGCCTTTCGATGAGTACACGCCGCGCGAGGCGATCTGCCGCATCCTGCCGGACGTACTGGTCAAGGGCGGCGATTATTCCCGCATCGAGGACATCGCCGGGCACGACTGCGTGCTCGCCCATGGCGGCGAGGTCCGCCTGCTGTCGTTCGTCGACGGCTACTCGACCACCCGCATCATCGAATCCCTGCGTCATGCCTGATTACGACTACGAACCTGCCCCGCCTTATTACGAAGATCGCCAAGTCGACGCACTGAAGGTCCCTCCGCATTCCGTACAGGCCGAACAATCGGTGCTCGGCGGGCTGATGCTGGACAACCAGACCTGGGACACGGTCGCCGACCGCTTGGGCGAAGAAGATTTCTACCGCCGTGATCATCAGCTGATCTTCCGGGCCATCAAGGTGCTGGCCGAGAAGCAGTCGCCCTTCGACGTGGTCACCCTGGCCGAAGTGGCCGAATCGCTGGGCTGGCTGGAGGAGGTGGGCGGACTGGCCTATCTGGGCTCATTGGCGCGCGACACCCCCAGCGCGGCCAACATCGCAGCCTATTCCGACATCGTGCGCGAGCGTTCGGTGCTGCGCCAACTCATCCACGTGGGCGCGGAGATCGCCGATTCGGCCTACCGGCCGGAAGGGCGCGAACTGGCTCAGCTCATGGAAACGGCGGAGCAGAAAGTTTTCCATATCGCCGATCAGCGGCGCAAGTCCGGAACCGGCTTCAAGCCCATCAAGAGCCTGCTGGCCAGTGCCGTCGACCGCATCGAGGAATTGTTCCACAAGGAAGGCCACATCACCGGCAAGAGCACCGGATTCGCCGATTTCGACGAGATGACTTCGGGCTTGCAGGCCTCCGATCTGATCATCGTGGCGGGCCGACCTTCCATGGGCAAGACCACCTTCGCCATGAATCTCGCGGAAAACGTCGCCATCAAGGAAAAGCAGCCGGTGGCCGTGTTCAGTATGGAAATGCCCGGCGAACAGCTCGCCATGCGCATGATGTCCTCGCTGGGTCGCATCGACCAGCACCGGGTACGCACCGGCAAGCTGGAGGACGACGAGTGGCCGCGCATGACTTCGGCCATCAACATCCTGGCGGACACGCAACTATTCATCGACGATACCCCGGCGCTCACACCGACCGAAGTACGCGCCCGCTGCCGCCGCCTGGCCCGCGAACACGGACAACTGGGCCTGGTGGTGCTGGACTATCTGCAGTTGATGCAAGGTGGCGGAAACTCCGAGAATCGCGTCAACGAGGTTTCGGAGATCTCCCGTTCGCTCAAGGCGCTGGCCAAGGAGCTGAACGTGCCGGTGATCGCGCTCTCCCAGCTCAACCGCAACCTGGAACAGCGTCCCAACAAGCGGCCGGTGCCTTCGGACCTGCGCGAGTCGGGCGCCATCGAGCAGGACGCCGACCTCATCATCTTCATCTACCGCGACGAGGTCTACAATCCCGAAAGCGCCGACAAGGGAACGGCCGAAATCATCATCGCCAAGCAGCGTAACGGCCCGATCGGTACTGTTCGGCTGACCTTCCTGGGCCAGTATACCCGCTTCGAAAACTTCATCTCCGACCCGTATTCCGACGAGGCTTATTGATGTTGCCGGCCGCCCACGCCGTGCTCGACATGACGGCGATCGTCCACAATCTCGCGCGCGTGCGTGAATGCGCGCCGAACGCCAAGGTCATGGCGGTGGTCAAGGCCAATGCCTACGGCCATGGCCTGGTGCGCGTCGCCCGCGCCCTGGCCGATGCCGACGCCTTCGCGGTGGCGCGCGTCGATGAAGGCGTCAGTCTGCGCATGGCCGGCGTCAGTCAGCGCGTCGCGGTGTTGCAAGGCTATACCTGCGCGGAGGAATTGGAGCTTTACGCCCGTTACAGCCTGGAACCGGTGATCCATTCAATTTTGCAGGTCGACCTGCTTGAAACCACCGTGCTGGATCGTACGATCGCGGTCTGGCTCAAGCTGGATACCGGCATGCATAGGCTGGGATTGAATCCCGAACAGTTCGAAGCCTGCTATCGCCGTCTGCAGAACTGCGCCGCGGTGCGTCAGCCCCTGGCCATGATGACCCATCTGGCCAATGCGGACGAGCGCACCGATCCTTTGACCGGTCAGCAGCTCGACCTGTTCGGCGACACGCTGGAAGGCTTGACGGGCGAGCGCAGCGTCGCCAACAGCGCCGGCCTGTTGGCCTGGGAGCGTGCCCATGCGGAATGGGTGCGGCCCGGTCTGGTGCTGTACGGTGCTTCGCCGTTTCCGGATCGTAGCGGTCCGGACGAGGGTTTGAAGCCGGTGATGACCCTGCGCACGCGGCTGATCGCCATCAGGAATTTGCCGGCCGGCGAAGCCATCGGCTACGGTGGAGACTGGGTCTGTCCGCATTCCACGCGGGTCGGCGTGGCGGCCATCGGTTATGGTGACGGTTATCCGCGCCAGGCGCCTTCCGGTACCCCGGTGCTGGTGCGGGGTAGGCGGGCGCCTCTGATAGGCCGGGTGTCTATGGACATGGTCACGCTGGACTTGAGCGAGTTGCCCGAGGCCCGGGTGGGCGACGAAGTGACCCTTTGGGGCGAGGGCCTGCCGGTGGAGGAGATCGCCCGCCACGCCGGGACGATACCCTATGTCTTGCTGTGCAACGTGATGCCGCGGGTCAAGCTGGTCGAGCTTTGACGGTCGTAGTGTCAGGCGGCTTTGCGACCGAGCTTCGCTAGGGCCCGGTTCCAGTAGTAACGAAGAATGGGGCTGAGTCCGCCTTCGTTGCTGCCGAGCTTGATCTTGCGCACCAACGCGGCCGCCGTGTCGGTGCCGTAGACGTCGAGGCGGCGGATGCGGAAAGGGTTGACGTCTGCCCGATTGAAGCCGGGCTGAGTGGAGAAGGCGGCCTGATAGCCGGCGGCGCGGACGGCTTTTTCGACCCGCTCGTCGACGTGTCCATAAGGGTAGGCGAGAAAGTGGGCGGGTATCCCCAAGACTTCGCCCAGTATTTTCCGCGATCCCGCCAACTCGTCGGCTAGCGTTTCGTCATCCAGGCTGGTCAGGCTGGCGTGATGGCGGGTATGGGAATGAAAACTCACGCCGTTCGCCTGCATGGCGCCTATGTGGTCCACGCTCATCAGCGGGTGGCCCATACGGCCTGGATTTTCCTTGCGCGTCCATTCGTCCGTCTTGCCGATCAGGTCGGATACCAGGAATACGGTGAAGGGCCAGTTCAATTCGCGCAATATCGGCCAGGCGTGGTCGTGTACGCCCAGAAAGCCGTCGTCGAAGGTCAATACGAAGGACTTTTCCGGCAGGCCTGGTAGCCGGCCTTCCAGCCAGCCGGTGAGATCGTCGATGCGGATGGCACGGTATCCAGCTTGTGCCAAAGCATGCATATGCGCGGCGAAACGCTCGGGTTCGACGGCGTAGCGGGATTCCCCGTCGCTCTTGGCGTCGTCCACTCGGTGATACATGAGCACCGCAATGCGTGAGGGAGATTCCACGACGGCCGGCGGCTTAGCGCCTGTGTTGTGCCGGTGGCCGACGCTCATTCTTCTCCTTCGAGCAGATCGTTCAGGGTGATGTCGCCGATATCGCGCCCGTGTGTGTCCGGGTCGGAATATCCGAGGTCGTCCGTTTCCACGTCATCGAATGGCGCGCTCCAGTCTTCGGGAGCCTCGACGAGCACGATGGCCGACTCGTTCCATGAGGCACAGTCGTATTCGCCGAGGTCGCCATTGAGATATTGCACTTCGATGGTTTCGTTGGCCTCATCGAGTGCGACGACGCGGAAAGTCCTTCCGGATGCAGCGTCCTCGTACCAGTTATCCAAAATGGGATCTATGGCGTTCATGTTCTTACTCGTTGGCTGAGTTAAGGCTTTGTACACCGGATCGAAGGTCAGTGGGCTGATGCAAGCCCCTGGCCTTAGCGAGTCCATGTTACACCGTCGTCGTTCAGCATAGCATTCGGGATTAAAGCTTACCTTTCGCCGACCAGTTCTATGAGCGCATCGTGCAGTTGCCGGCGCTGTTCGGGGGCGTTCAAAGGGCGGTCTTGGCGGTCGGTGATCAGGAAAAAGTCTTCCGCCCGGCTACCGACCGTGGAGATGCGTGCATCGTGGACGCGGATCTGGCAACGGCGGAAGGCCAGCCCGACTTTGGACAGCAAACCTGGCCGGTCCGTCGCGATCAACTCCAGGAGGGTTTGGCTCCGCTCGGGCACGTCGCGGAAATAGATTTCGGTCGGCACCATAAAATGGCGCAGCAGGCGGTCTTCGCGCCGCTGCACCGGCGTGGGTTCATGGTCGAGGTTTAGCAGGGCCTGGCGCAATTTGGCGCAGATGGCGATTTGTCGGCGTTGTTCCTTGATGGGCTCGCCGGAGTTCTCCAGGACGTGATAGCTGTTCAGCGCGTAACCGTTGATGGTGGTGATGAGCTTGGCATCGTAGACGGTGAGGCCGAGCTGGTCGAGCACGGCGGTCGTATGCGCGAACAGGAAGTCGACGTTACGGGCGTAGATGAAGATCTCCGCGCTGCCGCGCTGGTTGATGGGGCGCAGCAGGACCAGGGGGAGCTCGTCTTCGCGCGTGGCGGCGATCGCCACGGTATGCCAAGTGATATCGTCCGGCTGGGTGCGCAGGAAATAGTCCTCGCTGACGGTTTCCCAGACGCGGCCCAGGGTCGTTTCGCTCAAACCCAGTCGGGTCAATTGGCTGCGGGCCTCCTCTCGGTTGACGCGTATCCGCATGTCCAGGTCGGGCGGTTTTTCCAGGCCGCTGCGGAACGCGCGCCGGGTAGAGGTGAAGAGTTCGCGCAGCAATGCGCCTTTCCATGCGTTCCAGAGGGTGGGATTGGTCGCGCAGATGTCCGCCACGGTCAGCAGGTAGAGGTGGTGCAGGTGGTTGGAGTCGCCCACCACCTCGGCGAATTTATGGATGACCGTGGGATCGGAGATGTCCTTGCGCTGGGCCGTGATGGACATCAGCAAATGTTGGCGCACCAGCCATTGCACCAGTTCGGTGTCACGTTGGCCCAGGCCGTGGCGTCGGCAGAATTCGCCGGCCAGCTCCGCGCCGACCTGCGAGTGGTCGCCGCCGCTACCCTTGCCGATGTCGTGCATCAGTCCGGCGATATAGAGCAGTTCGGGTTTTTCGATGAGTTTGAATACCTCGTTGCACAACGGGTGCTCGGTCCGGTAGCGGTTCAAGGCGAAGCGCCTGAGATTCCGGATCACGAACAAGGTGTGTTCGTCGACGGTATAGACGTGAAACAAATCGTACTGCATGCGTCCGACCACTCGGGCGAATTCAGGCAGATAAGCGGCGAGCACGCCGTAGCGGTTCATGCGTCTAAGGACGTGGGTGATGCCCGTCGATTTGCGCAGAATGCGCATGAACAGACCGCATACCTCGGGATTCCGTCTGAAATTCTCGTCGATCAGCGGCAGGGACTGGCGTATCAGGCGTATGGTCGTCGCACGTATGCCCTGTAGCGCGGTGTTTTGCTGCAGGAGCAGGAAAATTTCGATGAGCGCCGCGGGGCGCTCTTGAAACACGGCGGGGTGCAGCACTTCGATGAATTGGTTGACGGCCTGGAAACCGCTGTTGATCGGGGTAATCAGGGCTTCCTCCGGATTACCCAGAGCCACCTCCTTGAACAACTGCAGGACCATTTCGTTGAACCGCTCCAGGCCCATCACCGTCCGGAAATAACGCTGCATGAAGGGTTCCACCGCCTGATTGACGGTTTTCGCCTGGTAGCCGAAGCGTTCGGCCAATATCTCCTGGTTATCGAACAGCAGCCGGTCCTCACACTTTCCGGTGAGGGCGTGCAGGGCGAAACGCACTTTCCAGAGGAAATTGCGCGCGTCTATGAATTCGGCGAATTCGGCTTCGGTCAGCCAACCGTACGCAACGAGGTGGCGCAGGTCGGCCGAATTGTAATGGTGCTTGATGATCCAACCGATGATTTGTATGTCGCGCAAACCGCCGGGACCTTCCTTGATGTTCGGTTCCAGCTTGTAGGCAGTATTGTGGTATTTGGCGTAACGCAGGCGCTGTTCGGCCAGCTTGGCTTCGAAAAACAGCGCGGAAGACCATGGCCGCTCTGCCGCCAAGCGGGCCTGCAGGGTCGACAAGAGCCCGGGGGTACCGTCGATCAGGCGGGCTTCGAGGAGGTTGGTCATGATGGTTTGATCGTCATGCGCGGCCTGCACGCATTCCGACACGGTACGGACGCTGTGTCCCGGTTTAAGACCGATGTCCCAGAGGTGGCTGAAGAACGCACCGAGTGTCTGTTCGTAGGCCTCGTGTTGGTCGGCCTGGTTCGGCGCACGTTCCTCGATCAATACGAGTAGGTCGATGTCGGCGTGCAGATGCAACTCGCGCCTTCCGTAGCCGCCCACGGCAATCAGCGCAGGCCGGCCGTTCAGTCTGGAAACCCGGCGTCGCCAGGCTCCCTTGAGCAACTCGTCCATGAAGTCGGCATGCGCCCGTATGAGGTTTTCGATGCCTTCGTCGGCCTCGAAGCGGCGGATCAGTTCATCGGTGTGCGCCTGGATTTGCGCTTTGTCCAGGCGTATGGAATCGATCGTTTCAGCTTGCGGCGATCTTGAGCTTGGGTTGGTCGAATTCAAGCTGCTCCTCCCGACGCAATGTTAAGATTTCATAGCCGTCAGGGGTGACCAGCACGGTGTGTTCCCATTGCGCGGACGGGCTGTGGTCCTTGGTCACCGCCGTCCACCCGTCAGGGAGGATTTTGACGTAGCGCTTGCCCAGATTGATCATGGGTTCGATGGTGAAGATCATGCCGGATTCCAGCACCACGCCCGTGCCGGGTTTTCCGTAATGCAGCACCTGCGGCTCCTCGTGAAATCCCTTGCCGATGCCGTGCCCGCAAAACTCCTGGACGACCGAGTATCCGGCCGATTCGGCATGCTTCTGGATGACGTGGCCGATATCGCCGAGGCGAGCTCCCGGTCGGACCTGGCGGATGCCCAGGTACAAACACTCCTGCGTGACGCGTGCCAGACGCTTGTTGCGGATGTTGACCTCGCCGACCAGAAACATCTTGCTGGTATCGCCGTGATAGCCGTCCTTGATGACGGTGATGTCGACATTGACGATATCGCCTTCCTTGAGCTTTTTAGGCCCCGGAATTCCGTGGCAGACCTGGTGGTTGACCGAGGTGCAGATCGACTTGGGAAAGCCCTTGTAATTGAGGGGGGCGGGAATGGCCTTTTGGGTTTCGACGATATAGTCGTGGCAGATGCGATCGAGTTCATCGGTGCTGACGCCGGGTTTTACATGGGGCTCGACCATTTCCAATACTTCGGCCGCGAGGCGGCCTGCGACGCGCATTTTTTCGATTTCGTCGGGGGTTTTGAGAAGTATGCTCATGCCTGAGTATGTGTGGGGGATGAAAGATCCCGCGTCGCTGTGGATTGTCGAACAACGGCAGTCCATGGTATAAAGCCGCGCTAATTTTAGCAACCACACACACTTGACCGTCACATCCTGCGGGGTGCCGAGGCCTTACGGCCCGGTCGCCGGATGGGGCAAGTGGAGGCTCAACCCTAGTGAGGCCGCTACACGAGCGCCTCCAAATTGATCAGGAGTTATCGTTTTATGTCGACTGTAACCATGCGCCAGATGCTCGAAGCCGGCGTACATTTCGGCCATCAGACGCGGTACTGGAATCCGCGCATGGCGCCTTATATCTTCGGTGCCCGCAGCAAGATTCATATCATCAATCTCGAAAAAACCCTGCCGCTGTTCAACGACGCGTTGAAGTATCTGGAGCAGAAGGCCGCCGATCGCGCCCGCATCCTGTTCGTGGGCACCAAGAAGACCACGCGCAAGGTGATCGAAGATGAGGCGACCCGTGCCGGTCAGCCTTACGTCAACCATCGCTGGTTGGGCGGCATGTTGACCAATTTCAAGACCATCAAACAGTCCGTGGCCCGCATGAAGGACCTGGAGGCCATGCGCGACGACGGCCGCCTGAACCGCTTCAGCAAGAAAGAAGCCTTGAACATGATGCGCGAGCTGGACAAGCTGGCCTTGAGTCTGGGTGGCATACGCGATCTGGATCGCCTCCCCGACGTCTTGTTCGTGCTGGATGTCGGTTACGAGAAGAACGCCATCAGCGAAGCGCAGAAGCTGGGCATTCCCGTCGTCGGCGTCGTCGACACCAATAACAGTCCTCTGGGTATCGATTACATCATACCCGGTAACGACGATTCCATACGTGCCGTGCATCTCTATGCTCAGGGCGCTGCCACCGCCATACTCAAAGGCAAGGCCAGCGGAGCGACTTTCTCGGCCGGCGGCGAAGACGAATTCGTCGAGGCAGCCGAGGACGCTGGTCAGGGTGAGTGACGCCTGGTGCGCCATTTTATACGCGCCCACGGGTAAATGAGTGAACCTGGAAACGCCTCCTACACGGGGGCGTTTTCATAAGCAAGTTGAATTCAAGTATTTCTTTAAGAGGTTGTGTTTATGAGTATTACCGCATCGATGGTAAAAGAGCTGCGTGAGCGCACGGGCTCCGGCATGATGGAATGCAAGAAGGCCTTGGTGGAAGCCAATGGCGATCTGGAAGCCGCCATCGAAATCATGCGCAAGGCGGGATTGGCGAAGGCCGACAAGAAATCCAGCCGCACGGCGGCCGAAGGGATCCTCGCGGTGAAGATCAGCGCCGACGGCAAACAGGCGGCGCTGGTTGAAGTCAACTGTGAGACCGACTTCGTGGCCAAGAACGATGATTTCGTTGCCTTTGCACAGGCAATCGCCGAGAGCGTGCTGATCTCTTCCGCCGCATCGGTCGAAGAGGTATTGGCGTCGACCTTGCCCGCCTATAACGTGTCAGCCGACGAACGCCGCAAGGAGCTTATCGCCAAACTGGGGGAAAACATCAATGTCCGCCGCTTTGAGCGCTTCGTGACGGAGAATGGCCTCAATGCGAGCTATCTGCACGGCAGCCGCATCGGGGTGCTGGTCGAAATCATCGGCGGCAGCCACGAGCTGGGCAAGGATATCGCCATGCATGTGGCCGCGAGCAAACCGATCTGCGTGGACGAGTCCGGTGTTCCGGCCGAGACCATCGCCAAGGAAAAGGAGATCTTCTCGGCCCAGGCCGAAGCCAGCGGCAAGCCGGCCAACATCGTCGAAAAGATGGTGGACGGCCGCATCAAGAAGTTCCTAGCGGAAGTGACCTTGGTCGGTCAGCCGTTCGTCAAGGATCCGGACCAGACCGTTGGCGCCTTGCTCAAGGCCCAGGGTGCCACTGTCGGCCGTTTCGTTCGTTTCGAAGTGGGCGAAGGCATAGAGAAGGAAGAAAGCAATTTTGCTGAGGAAGTAATGGCCCAGGCGTTCGGCGGTTAAGTCCGTTGATTGTGCTTGCTGGGCAAGTCCTTACTCTGCGTTGACTCAAGGCGGCGTGCCGGGCGTCGTCTTGGCACGTCCCCTTAAACGGAGCATTTCAGCACACTATGAGCGAGCCAAAGTACAAGAGAATTCTGCTCAAACTCAGCGGCGAAGCGTTGATGGGCGAGCAGGCGGGTGGCATCGACCCGGACACCATACAGCGGCTGGCAGGCGAAATAGATGAGTTGTGCCAAGCCGGTGTGCAAGTCGGACTGGTGATCGGTGGGGGAAACCTCATACGCGGGGCCGAAAAGGTTTCCGATGGCTTGGAGCGCGTCACCGCCGACCACATGGGCATGCTGGCCACGGTGATCAACGCCCTGGCCATGCAGGACGCGCTCGAACACGTGGGACGTCAGGTGCGCGTCATGTCGGCGCTAAAAATCAATCAGGTTTGCGAAGATTACATCCGTCGGCGCGCCGTGCGCCACCTGGAAAAAGGGCGGGTTGCGGTGTTCGCGGCCGGTACCGGGAATCCTTTTTTCACCACGGACTCGGCGGCGAGTCTGCGTGCCATCGAGATCAAGGCCGATCTCCTGATCAAGGCCACCAAGGTCGATGGCGTCTATTCCGCTGACCCGTTGAAAGACCCGAACGCGCGTTTTTACGCTCGCCTGACTTACGACGAGGCTCTGGATCAGAGGCTCAATGTGATGGACGCCACCGCCCTGGTGCTCTGTCGCGACCACCGCATGCCTCTGCGCGTCATGAACGTGTTTCAGCCCGGGGCGGTGATGCGCTTGGTACAGGGTGAAGATATCGGCTCATTGATTGAAACCGGGAAATCCTGATGATTCAAGACTTACAAAAACGAACCGGCGAGCGCATGAAGAAATCCATCGACTCGCTCAGACAGGAATTGGCCAAGATACGCACCGGCCGGGCTCATCCGAGCTTGCTGGAGCATGTCTACGTCAACTATTACGGCAATGAGGTTCCTCTCTCGCAGGCGGCCAATATCACGGTGGAAGATGCGCGGACGCTGGCGATCACGCCCTGGGAGCGAACCATGGTGCAGGCCATCGAAAAAGCCATATTGACCTCCGATCTAGGACTGAATCCCAGCAATGCGGGTACGGTGATCCGTGTGCCGCTACCTCCTTTGACCGAGCAGCGCCGCAAGGATCTCGTCAAAATCGTGCGCCACGAAGGTGAAAACGGAAAGGTGGCTATACGCAACATACGTCGCGATGCCAATGCCGAACTCAAGTCGGCCTTGAAGGACAAGCTGATATCGGAAGACGAGGAAAAGCGTAGCGAGGAACAGATTCAGAAACTGACCGACCAGTACATCAAGGAAGTCGACGCTGTTTTGCAGGAAAAAGAAACCGACCTGATGGCGATTTAATTCGTTTCAGCCCGAATTCACAGGATCATCGTGGAAGTTGCGAGCGTAACCGTTAGCCCCGGCAATCTGCCCCGACACATCGCTATCATCATGGACGGCAATGGACGTTGGGCAAGAAACCGGCTGCTTCCCCGAACCGCAGGGCATATGGCGGGAGTGGGTTCCGTGCGCAAGGCGGTGGAGTGGTGCGCGCGCAAGGGAGTTAAAGCGCTTACCCTATTCGCCTTTAGCAGTGAAAACTGGCGTCGACCGGAACAGGAAGTGTCGGTCCTGATGGGATTGTTTTTGAGCACGCTGGAAAAGGAAACCCGCAAGTTGCACGAAAACAATGTCCGCTTGCGTGTCATCGGAGACCGCACCGCGTTTGCCCCGGAGTTGCAGGCCCGGATTGCCGCGGCCGAAAAGCTGACGGCAGGCAACGACGGCCTGAACTTGGTGATCGCGGCCAACTATGGCGGACGCTGGGACATCGCGCAGGCTGCCCGGCGCCTGGCGGAGCGCGTGCAGGGCGGCGGGATCCGGGCGGAAGACATCAATCCGGACTTGTTCCAGTCGGAGTTATGCCTGGCCGATCTTCCCGAGCCCGACCTCTTCATCCGCACCGGGGGAGAACGGCGCATCAGTAATTTCCTTCTGTGGCAACTGGCCTATACCGAGCTTTATTTTACCGCCACGTTGTGGCCCGATTTCGATGAACAGGAATTGGAGAGAGCCATCGACGATTATGCAGGACGCCAGCGCCGATTCGGACACACGAGTGAGCAGGTAGAGGCGTGGGCTCAAAGTGCGGGATCGGTTTCCCAACGGCCTTTACGAACATGAGCGAACGGGCTGAGTACGTTCGTGCCTAACCAAGAAGAAGAAACTATGTTGAAGAATCGTGTCATCACCGCTCTCGTCATCGCTCCCCTCGCGCTTTTGGCGGTGTGGTTCCTTCCTCCCTTGGGGTTCGCTGTTGCCTGGGGAGCGATCATCTTGTTGGCGGCCTGGGAGTGGAGCGGATTGTCCGGTCTGGAACCGACGGGCGGCAGGGTCGCTCTGGTTGTGATACTCGGCGGACTCATGGCGACCGGCCCTAGTTGGGCCGACTATGCTCTGGACTGGTTGGCCTGGCCGGTGGTCGCTTGGTGGTTTGTCATTGGGCTGCTGCTCCGACGGATACCGGCGAAGCTGTTGTCCTGGAAATATCCGCTTTTCGTCAAACTGCTGGTGGGACTGTTCGTCCTGGCTTCCGCCTGGATCTTGCTGGTCTGGACGCGCGTAAATTTCGGCGTCTTGCAGGTGCTTTATCTATTGCTGCTGGTATGGTCGGCCGATGTCGCCGCCTATTTCACCGGCAAGCGATTCGGAACCACCAAGCTAGCACCGGAGATCAGTCCTGGCAAAACCGTGGAGGGTTTGTACGGGGCGCTGGCCGTCGCTTTGGCGTTCGCCGTGACGGTGGGCCTCTATCAAGGTTACGACGCGATCAAAACGGTCGATTTCGTGCTGCTTTCCATTGTCACCGTGATTTTTTCCGTCACCGGCGATTTGTTCGAGAGTCTGCTGAAGCGTCTGCGCGGGGTGAAAGACAGCGGCGCCGTTTTGCCTGGCCATGGCGGGGTTTTGGACCGCATTGATAGCCTGATCGCGGCCGTGTCGGTGTTCTACGCCGGCTCATTCCTGCTGGAAGTATTTCTTGGATCGGTCAATACCATCCCGGTGATCGTACCCGATGAGACCGGAATGCTGGAGCAGCTTGAGCGCCTTTATGCTTCGGTTGCGCTGATGCATGACGGGGCCGGCCGGCCGGAGGGACTGCTGTGAAAGGTATCTGCATACTGGGTTCCACCGGATCGATCGGTGTTTCCACGCTGGACGTAGTCGCGCGGCACCCCGACCGCTACAAGGTCGTGGCCCTCACCGCCAACAATAATCTCGATCGATTGCTGGAACAATGCCGGGTCCATAAGCCCTCCTATGTGGCGCTACTGGATGAAGCGAAAGCCGAGGATTT
Organism: Methylococcus sp. EFPC2; assembly: GCF_016925495.1. Taxonomy (NCBI): domain Bacteria; kingdom Pseudomonadati; phylum Pseudomonadota; class Gammaproteobacteria; order Methylococcales; family Methylococcaceae; genus Methylococcus; species Methylococcus sp. EFPC2. The sequence goes on from NZ_CP070491.1 coordinate 939,515, forward strand.
CCGCGCTCGCTTGGCTACTGAGGGGCTGATGGGCACCAAGGTATTGTGCGGTACGCGCGCGCTGGAAGAAGTCGCATCTCTGACGGAAGTCGACAGCGTCATGGCCGCGATTGTGGGTGCAGCGGGGTTGTTGCCTACGCTGGCGGCCGCCAAGGCCGGCAAGAGCATACTTCTGGCCAACAAGGAAGCTCTGGTTATGTCGGGGCCTCTGTTCATGCGCGCCGTGGTCCAATATGGCGCCGAGCTGTTGCCGATAGACAGTGAACACAACGCCATCTTCCAATGCATGCCGGCTAATTATCATGCCGGCCGCAGGGCGAGCGAAGTCCGCCGCATCCTGCTGACCGCTTCCGGAGGGCCTTTCCTAAACAAGGCGCTGTCGGAGCTGCATGATGTATCTCCCGATCAGGCGGTCGCACATCCCAACTGGGTCATGGGACGGAAGATTTCGGTCGACTCGGCGACCATGATGAACAAAGGCCTGGAGGTCATCGAAGCCTGCCTGCTGTTCAACATGCCACCCGAGCAAATTCAAGTGGTCGTACACCCGCAAAGCGTGATCCATTCGCTGGTCGATTACGTCGATGGCACGGTGCTGGCACAAATGGGCAATCCGGATATGCGCATACCCATCGCCCATGCGCTGGCGTGGCCGGAACGTTTCGAGTCCGGTGCGGAACCCTTGGACTTGTTCTCGGTCAGACAACTGAACTTCGAGGCGCCGGACTTCGGCCGTTTCCCCAATTTGCGGCTGGCTTATGAAGCAGTTCGCTCGGGCGGCACCATGCCGGCGATACTGAATGCCGCCAACGAAGTGGCGGTGGCGAGTTTCCTGGAGGCTCGGATACGGTTTACGGCCATACCGGAAATCATCGATCACACCATGCAGTCCCTATCCGTACAACGGGCGGAAAGCATCGAGGAGGTCCTGGAAGCAGACCACCAAGCCCGCGTGATAGCCCACGACTATATCGCCACGCTCACATAATCCGACACCTACAATGCCGCCGTTTTTACATACCCTGATTTATTTTCTCGCGGCGCTAACGGTGCTCATCGCTATCCACGAATATGGCCACTTCATCGTGGCCCGGTTCGTCGGCGTCAAGGTGCTGAAATTTTCCATCGGTTTCGGCAGGACACTTTGGCGTTATCAAAAATCTCCGAATGATACCGAATACGTAATCGGCATTTTGCCCTTAGGCGGCTACGTGAAAATGGTCGACGAGCGCGAAGGGGCGGTGTCGCCCGACGACCTGCCGCATGCTTTCAATCGACAGCCTCTGCCCGGCCGCTTCGCCATTGTGGCTGCGGGGCCACTGTTCAATTTCATGTTGGCCATCCTGATTTATTGGACGGTATTCATGTTGGGCGAAACCGGCATTCGGCCGGTGCTGGGGCCGGTCGAAACATCTACGCTGGCCGAACAGGCAGGGTTCCGCGAGGGTGATGAAATACTCGCGGTCGATGGTGAAGAGACCCCTACGTGGAATCTCGCAATCGGCGAATTGATAGCCGGGCTGATAGACCGGGACCGCGTGTCGGTCGACGTGCGCACGGCCGAGGGAGAGAAACTCGTTCGGGTTCTGACGGTACCGAGCGATCTCAGCGATCAACCCGACCATCTGCATGAGCGGCTCGGTCTACAACCCTGGCAACCGGCGCTCTTGCCGGTGATCGATAAACTGCTGCCGGGAAGTGCGGCGGAACAGGCGGGGTTAGCACCCGGCGATCTGTTGGCGAGCGTCGATGGGACTCGCATCGGTGATTGGCGGCAATGGGTGCAGTTCGTGCGCGAACGGCCAAGCCAGGAACTGCATCTGACGGTTGAGCGTGAAGGTCAGTTGGTCAATTTGGTCATAACCCCCCTTGCCGTTGACGGTGCGGCGGGAAAAGTCGGACAAATCGGCGCCTCGGTGCGCGTACCTGAGGATTATCTCAAGGATATGCAGGTCGATTACCGGTTGAGTATCGTTCCCGCATTGATCGCGGCTGTCGAGAAGACTAGCGGCGACTCCCTCATGACCTTAAAAATGGTCGGGCGAATGTTGATCGGTCGTGCGTCAGTGCAAAACCTGAGTGGTCCCATCAGCATCGCGCAGATCGTGGGACAAGCCGCCGAACATGGATTCACCTATTTTCTCCGAGTGCTCGCCATTGTCAGCGTCAGTCTGGCGGTGTTGAACTTGTTGCCGATCCCGGTACTGGACGGCGGCCATTTGGCTTTTTATACGATCGAAGCCATTAAAGGCAGCCCCGTGTCTGAGCGCATACAGGCGGCCTGCCAGCAGGTTGGAATTTTTATTTTGCTCACCTTGATGGTATTAGCCTTTTATCTCGATATCGGGCGGTTGATCGGTTGAGGCGCGCGTTCAGCCTTATTCTTTCTTTTAAACATATAGGGACCCACCAAATGAATAGGCAAGTTGTTCGCTTGGCGCTATGTGCCATCCTGATGTCAAACATTGCGCCTGCACTCGCCGATGCGACAGGAGCTTCGACTCAGGTCATCGAGGGCGCGTTGAAAAAGGCGCTGCCCGAATTGAAGCCGGATACGATAGTGCCTGCACCGCTAAAAGGGCTTTACGAGGTGACTGTGGGCCCCAAGGTTTTTTATGTGTCGGAGGATGGTCGATACATCGTTCAGGGCTCGCTTATCGATTTGGAAACCCGATCGGACCTGACTGAACAGCGCCTAGGAGCGGCGCGCGTGAATGCGCTCAACAAGGTTGGCTTGGATAACATGATCGTCTTCAAGCCCAAGACCTCCAAACATGTCGTTTACGTGTTTACCGATATCGACTGCGGCTATTGCCGCAAGCTACATTCCGAAATGGCTCAATATCAGGCTGAGGGTATCGAAATACGCTATTTGTTTTTCCCGCGTTCTGGAAAAAATACCGACTCTTGGACCAAGGCAGTCTCCGTTTGGTGTGCGAAGGATCGTAATGTCGCGCTGACTAAGGCAAAAAAAGGCGAGGCCGTGGAGAGCAAACAATGCGAAAATCCGGTCGAGCAGCATATGAATTTGGGTCTGGCCATGGGCGCAAACGGCACGCCCATGATGGTCACCGGCAAAGGCGAAGTGATACCTGGCTACATCGGAGCGGCTCAATTGGCGAAACTGCTGGACAAGGAAGACCACGCCAGCAATTGAAGCGGGCGAGCCGAAATTAAGTGGCGTGATCATGGCCGTCCTCGTGTCATCGACTGAGCCTGAGCCCTTCTCAACCGCGATGCATCAAGTAGTTTGCATGTCAGGAGACGGCCGAATGGAAAGGCCTGCAAGCTCTTTGCGCGCAGCATTTGAGTAACTAAGGAAGGTGAACATACGGGAGGCGGATGGATTGAATGCTCCTCCTCGTCCCTAGGAAGGTGAAGGGGGACTCAAGAGCAGGTCCGCTCTACGACTGAGTCGGTTTCCCAGCAGAAACGGCATTTGGCCCGCTCACTTGTCTGGGATTCCGCTATTTCGCGCTATAGGAACTATTCGACAAAGGAGGTTCTGTTGAGTGGCCGGGGAAAGCTTCCGAAACCAATCTCCTCTCCTGCGCGATCTCGGCGTCCTCATTAATCTGGGATTGACAGGGCTGCCTTCCCTCAAGGTTGGCAACTGTTATGTCCGACCAAACGCCTCTATCGGTCAAGAGTCTATCATCGAGCATCTTATGCTAGACTTGGCCAAGCGAAAGCCTCAAAGGCTGGGCGCGGTTCCTTGCACATAGTGACAATACCAAGCTTTTCATCGAGTCCTGTTAACTCGTCAAGACGTTTTTCAACTTCTTATACCCCCGCCAATCGTGAATGGAGCAATAAAGTGAAGCGTGAGTATCACTTAAATATTATTGTGTTGGCTTTCGCCTTTGTTATATCGGGGTGTTCGTTTGCACCATTGGCTCCTAATGTAGAGCCGCTATCAGACTATACCTACGTCATAGGCCCGGGAGACAACATCGAAATGTTTGTTTGGGGCAACCCTGAGATCTCGCGCTCGGTTCCGGTGCGGCCTGATGGAAAAATATCAGCACCTCTGATCGAGGAGTTACCCGCTACGGGAAAGACCCCTTATCAGTTGGCGCGTGAACTTGAAAAAGCGCTATCTAAATATATTCGAAACCCTTTGGTCACGGTCATCGTGGGTGGATTTAATGGGCCTTATAGCGAACAGATCAGGGTGCTCGGGCAGGCGGCAAAGCCTCAAGCGATACCCTATAAGGAAAACATGTCGCTGCTCGACTTGATGATACAGGTGGGGGGGGTAACCCAGTTCGCAGCCGGAAATCGTGCGGTAATAATACGGCGGATAAATGGGGTCCAACAGGAGTTCAGGTTGCGAATTGATGATTTGCTGGAAGATGGCGATATTAGTGCAAATGTAAACGTGTTGCCTGGTGATATTCTGATTGTTCCTGAAGCCTATTTTTAAGTAAGGTTTTATCCCCATGCATGAACTCGTCACCGAGCTGCTTTCATACGTTCAGAACGCTACTCGTTATAAATGGCTGGCCTTATTGACCGCCTGGTTAGTGTGCTTGGGGGGCTGGGTTTTCGTTTCGCAAATGCCCGACAAGTTTCGAGCCGAGGCGCGCGTTCACGTTGATACGCGCTCGGTCTTGAAGCCCTTGTTAAGTGGTTTGGCGATCCAGCCGGACATATCCGGTCAGGTTCGGTTGATGCAGAAATTGATGTTCAGTCGCCCCAACTTGGAGAAGGTTGCCCGAATGACGGATCTCGACCTTGGGGCAAAAGACGACAAGGCTATGGAAAAGCTGGTAGCGCGTCTACAGGCTTCCATGACCATTGGCGGTGGGGAAAACAATTTGTTCACCATAGCCGCAAACGACGCCGATCCCAAGGTGGCGAAAAAACTTGTGCAGTCATTGCTGACCATCTTCGTCGAGCAGACTTTGGGTGAGACACGCGAAGATTCTAATGCCGCGCAGAAGTTTCTCGATCAGCAAATTAAAGAGTATGAAGCTCGTCTGCAGGCAGCCGAGTTGGCGCGTGAAAACTTTAGGCGAGAACATTACGGATTAATGCCAGGACAGGGCGGTGATTTATACACTCAGTTAAATGGGCTTGCGCAACAGGTCGAAGAGGCCAAAATGGCCGCTCAGGATGCCGTTAATAGGCGCGATGAGTTGAAGGCTCAATTAGAGAACGAGGATGCAACCTTAACGGATTTCGGCGGCGGTGAGGCGGGGGGCATTGCCAGCCCACTGGATGCTCGGGTGCAGGCCATGCAAGCCAAATTAGATGATTTGTTGCTGCGATATACCAAAAATCACCCGGATGTCATTGCATTAAAGAAAAGTATCTCTGATCTTGAAAAGCAGAAGCGCGAGCAGGAACAGTCCCAACAGGCGTCCGGCGGCGGAGACGATTCCTTGGGCGCGGGCGCTGCTGGAAAGGGCGAAGCCAACCCCGTTTACCAACAGATGAAGATTGCTTTGAGCGAGGCGGACGCGAACGTCGCTGCTTTAAATTCTAGGGTAAAATCCTACGAAGAAAAAATAGAAAAAATGAAACAGCAAATGGACGAGCGTCTCAAAGTGGAAACCCAGCTTCAGAACTTAAATAGGGACTACGATACTATCAAAGGCAATTACAACTCATTGCTCGGAAGGCGGGAAACGGCGAGATTATCGGAAAATGTTGAACAAAATACCGATACTGTTAAATTTCGGATCGTAGATCCTCCGCAGGTTCCCTCCAAGCCTTCTGCGCCCAACCGCATCCTGCTGTCCAGTGCCGTATTGTTGGCCTCTTTGGTTACAGGTGTAGCAGCAGCAATATTCTTGTCGTTGCTTAGGCCTTGTTTCAATAGTACGCAAAAATTGAGAGATGGAACACAGTTTCCGGTTCTCGGTACCGTGTCCATGAACTGGATTCCTGAGATTAAGCAGAGGAAGTGGAAAGAATTCTTGATTTACAGCACCTCATTCGGTTTTCTCTTGCTTATGTACCTCGGTATCGTATTGCTGGAGATAAAGGGTATCAATCTGCACCGGTTTTCGCACTGAGCCGCAGGAACTAGTTGTGAGCATAATAGAAAAAGCGCTGGAGAAAATGGGGGGGCGAGCTGTACCTCCCGCACCTATAACTAGTGATAATCCCGTAGATGCTTCCCGCCCCAGGTACGATAACACCGCATCTCAGCCCGCCGACCCAAAAACCGGTGATGCTGTAGCGTCTGTGGTCGCGGCTAAACCGGAAAAGAAAATTTATTCGATAAATTGGAAGGTTTTGCAGAGCAAGGGAATGTTGGTGCCCGAAATGGCACGTAGCCAGATGGCAGAAGAATATCGTTTGATTAAGCGTCCTTTGTTGATGAACGCTTTTCCGGATGGCTCCAATGGAATTGAGCGCGCCAATCTTATTTTGGTTACCAGTAGTGTTCCCGGCGAGGGAAAGACATTCACGGCTGTGAACTTGGCATTGAGTATTGCCATGGAGCGTGATAGGACCGTTTTGTTGGTAGATGCCGATGTCGCCAAGCCATCGATTTCCCGCTTACTCGGAATTCGGGAGCAGGCAGGGTTGATCGACCTGCTAGAACGACCGGATGTGAAGGTCTCCGATGTCCTGCTGAAAACGGATATACCCAACCTCAGCCTTTTGCCAGCCGGTCGCCTGCATCAACACTCCACTGAATTGTTAGCAAGTCAGGCTATGAAAAAACTGGCTCGCGAACTTTCTGAGCGCTACCCGGACCGTATCGTTATTTTTGATTCTCCCCCCCTATTGGCTGCGACCCAGGGTTCCGTGCTGGCTAACCTAGTCGGTCAGGTAGTATTAGTGGTCGAGTCAGACGTAACTCCGCAATACATTGTTAAGGAGTCTGCATCTAAGCTCGAGGCATGTAAAGTGGTTGGCTGTATACTCAATAAAACTAAGAAGGGTTTTGGTTTTACTTATTACGGCTACGGCTACGGCTACGGCTACGGATACTATGGCCAGCAAAAGAACGAAGAAGCGTAGCGTGCAACTCATCATAGATCGTGATGGAACTTGTCGTTCATCCGGTTTAACGCTGAGTTCTATCCTCGTTGTTTCTCTCATTTCTCATCCTTTGCCCGTGAAAGCTCGAGATTGGCGGATTACACCGTCGTTTTCGGCTCGTCAGTCGTATTCGGATAACATAGCTCTGGATGCATCCGGTAACCGGAACGATGCCTTTATCACGCAATTAAATCCGGGATTCCGGCTCAAGCGAGAAGGCAGTCGGTCGACATTCGATCTTAACTATCGTTTACAGACCATCTATTACGAAGGCTATGATCGCGATCCTTCGGTTAATAACCAACTGCAGATGACTTCCAAAACGGAATTGGTCGATGACTCGATTTTCGTCGACTCTACGAGCTCGATAGGTCAGACTAATACAAGCTCTAACGGGCGTTACAACTATGATAATACTCTGGCTAGCGGCAATACTACCGAGTTTAGGACGTTTCGGCTAAGCCCTTATTGGCGGCCACATTTAGGTCGGTACGCAGACGGCGAGGTAAGGATTGCTTATGCTACGTTCAGTACTGACCAGGGAGGGGATAGCGGAATTTCCGATTCTAATACTATCCAGGAATATGCCAATTTTAGAAACGGCGATGCGACTCTTCCGTTTGGCTGGCGGGTGAACTTCTCCAACCAGGATCAGTATCGAAGTCAGTCGGCCTCCAGTGTAAATGCTAACAGCAATGATGTCAGCTTTCGAAACTATAATGGCGAGCTCAGTTATAGGTTGACAACAGAGTATAGTGTCTTTATCCAAGCTGGGATGTATGATAATAATTTTCCGGGGCCGAACTCGACCAGTCGATCTAGAAATGGTAGTTATTACACAGCCGGCGCCGGTTGGACACCCAGTCCAAAATTCAGCCTTTCGGCTGGCTACGGAAAAAACAATTACTTCGCTTTTCTGCGTTGGACTCCCTCTCAGCGAACCACCCTTAATGTTCAAGTTCGCCAGAGCCGTGTTGGCGGCTCGCCGTATAGTTCTGGTATTGGCTCGCAGAATTATGGCGGAGGGTTAGGGACAGGATATCTAGGCGGTCCAGGGGGATATAGTTCCCCTTACGGCCAGTTGGGTGGAGGTAATACCGGAACTACCTGGAACGGAGTGCTCCAGCACCGCATGCGGAACACGACCGTGTCTGGCACTTACAATGTAAGTACAACCACGATACAGCAGGTTCTGCAAGATCAACAGGTATTCAGTACGCCTGGCATGAACGGCACGGATACCAATTCGGACCCGGTAGTAAATCTGCGAGACAACAGTTTGTCGTCCTTGACCGACGACGTAATCACCCGGAAAAGGGCGCAGTTGGCGGTCAGTCATTCGTTTTCAAAGAACACGCTCACTTTGTCGGGGTATCAAGAAAACCGTACTTATAGCTCCGGTCTTAACGAGCAAGATGTCTTAGGCTTGACGGCGACTTGGAACTGGCGTTTCACTCAATTGACGAGTTCTACGTTGCAGGGTAGCTGGCAGCAAACTGACACCGTGACCGAGAGCGCTACAAGCGGCCAACAGAAGAACGAATATTTCAATATAGGCTGGATACTCAATCGTCGAATCACATCTCATCTCAATGGGGCGTTGGAGCTTCGTCATTTTCAGCAAGATGGCGCGCTAGGCGTCACTAACAATACCAGCTTGGGGAAGTCGACCGAAAATCGGGTTACGGCGAGTGTTAATGTAACATTCTAGGCGGATTGATGTACGATACTTTTTATAATCTCAAGAAGAAACCGTTTCAGCTTAATCCCGATCCGACGTTTTTTTTTAATAGTGCCGTCCATAAACGGGCGCTAGCCTATCTACGGTATGGTCTGGCTCAGGGGGAAGGTTTTATCGTGGTAACCGGCGCCCCAGGTACCGGGAAAACCATGCTGGTCAAGGAACTGTTCGAAAATATTCGAGGAGAAGAGGTCGTCGCTGGCCTGATGGTCACTTCCCAAGTAGGGGCTGAGGATACTCTACGCATCATCGCCGCAACTTTCGGTCTGTCCTATGACGGCGACGCGAAGGCTGTGCTGCTGAAAAACCTTGAGAATTTTTTCAAGCTTAAGGCGAGGGAGGGTAAACGGGTATTGCTAGTCGTCGACGAGGCGCAGAACCTGCCTTATCAATCCATGGAAGAGCTTCGAATGTTGCTGAACTTCGAACTCGATGGCCGAGCCATCTTCCAGGTTTTCATGCTGGGGCAGGACGAACTGAGGTTGATGCTACAGTCCGACAATATGGAGCAGGTACGGCAGCGGATCACGGCGACCTATCATCTGCGACCGTTGGATGTCGAGGAAAGTCGAGAGTATATCGAACATCGCCTGCTAACCGCCGGATGGGAAAATGATCCTAAGTTTTTGGACGAGGTTTACGAGGAAGTGCATCGTTACACCGGTGGCGTTCCACGGCGTATCAATACCGTGTGTGATCGATTATTGTTGTACGGCTTTTTGGAAGAGATTCATGAAATCAATCACGATGCGGTCGCGCTGGTTATCCATGAGATAGAGCAGGACTCCGTCAAGCAGCAAAATGCTCCGGAGGTTCGCATCGAACATAGTTCAGGCTATTCCCATGTTTCACCACGTGCTGATACGAGCTATGCGCCGCCGATTGAGGGCAGTCTGGAGGATCGCTTGGCCTATCTCGAAAACACGGTGAGCGCGATGCGGCGCGGTATGCAGAAGGAACGTGCCCTGTTGCGGAAAGCGATCTTGATACAATTGGACCTCGACGAGATTTACGACGATGCGTCGTTTGACGCAAGCCAACAATCCTAAGCGCATGACTCGTTCCCCATCTGTTATGCCAACGAATGCAATGACCGTCGATGTCGAAGATTATTTTCAAGTCTCGGCGTTCGAGCCCTATATCCCTCGCAGCGACTGGGAGTTACTGCCTTCCCGAGTAGAACGGAACACTGATCGCATCCTTGCTTTATTCGCTGAGCATGGTGTGCAGGCCACTTTTTTTACGCTAGGCTGGGTGGCGGAACGCTATCCTGGCTTGGTGCGGCGCATCGTGGAAGGAGGGCACGAACTAGCCTGCCATGGTTATTCGCATATACGCGTAAACCGTCAAAGCCCGTTCGAATTTCGGGCAGATGTCGAAAAGTCCAGAAACCTGCTGGAACAGGCCGGGGGCGTCGCCGTTCGAGGTTATCGTGCGGCGAGCTACTCCATAGGAGCGGAAAATTTGTGGGCGTTGGAAGTATTGGCCGAGTTGGGGTTTACCTATAGTTCCAGTATATATCCAGTGAAGCACGACCTTTACGGCATGCCGGACGCTCCGCGCTTCAAGTTCAGGCCGGAAAACGCGCCCAATTTATTGGAAATTCCGGTGACCACGGTCGAGTTGGGTAGTCATAAGTTTCCAGCGGGCGGCGGCGGTTATTTTCGGCTGTTTCCCTACTGGATTTCCAGGTGGGCTATCGACAGAGTCAATCGCCAGGACGGCCAACCGGCCATATTTTATTTCCATCCCTGGGAAATCGATCCTGAGCAGCCTCGTCAACGGGATATCAGCATGAAAACCCGATTTCGACACTATCTTAACCTGGGTCGGACGGAGTCCCGCTTGCGAAGGTTATTGCGGGATTTCAGTTGGAATACGATGGATAAGGTTTTCGTGCGCACGCAGTAAGGCTGCAGGACTAAGGATTTATCGAGTGGAAATCAAATATCTCGAAGACAAAGATCGTGCGTTGTGGGATGAGTATGTTGATCACCATGCCGAGGCGACCTTTTTTCATAAGTCCGGCTGGCGTGAGGTTCTGGAAAAAGGTTTGGGGCATCGTGCGTATTTCCTGTATGCCGAATCTGAAGGGCGGATTTGTGGAATACTTCCGCTCGGGCATGTGAAAAGCCGATTATTCGGCAATTCCCTGTCGTCGACCCCTTTCTGTGTCTATGGTGGGGTTGTCGCGGATTCCGGGCAGGTACGCGCCGCTTTGGAAAGTGCCGCCAGGAATTTGGCCACCAAGTTAGAGGCCGATTATGTCGAATATCGGAATCTCGTTCCATCAGAAAGCGGGCGCCCGAGTAAGGGGCTCTACGTGACCTTTCGTAAGACACTGGATCCCGATCCCGAGAAAAATCTGTCCGCTATTCCGCGGAAGCAGCGCGCGGTGGTGCGGAAGGGTATTTCTGTCGGCCTGCGCAGCGTCATAGATACATCGGTGGACCGCTTCTACGAAGTGTACGCGGAGAGTGTACGCAATCTGGGCACGCCGGTGTTTCCCAAGCGCCTCTTTCAAATCCTTAAGGATGTATTTGGCCCGGCTTGCGAGATAACGACTGTAGAGCACCAGGGGCGGGTATTGAGCAGCGTGATGAGTTTCTATTTCCGCGACGAAGTTTTGCCTTACTACGGCGGGGGTACCGCCGCTGCTCGGGAAAACTACGCCAATGACTTCATGTACTGGGAGGTCATGCGGCGGGCGGTGGAGCGTGGTGTGCGAGTTTTCGATTTTGGTCGAAGCAAGCGGGATACCGGTTCCTTCCGGTTCAAAACGCATTGGGGTTTCGAACCGGCACCGTTGCATTATGAGTACGATCTGGTTAAAGCCTCGGATATACCCGATATCAACCCGCTCAATCCTAAGTATCGATTCTTTATCGCGGCCTGGAAACGGCTGCCTTTGCCGGTCAGCAAGCTGGTCGGGCCGTGGCTGGCACGCAGTCTGGGTTGAGTAAGGCGGTAGGGCCGGCCTTGAAAGATCTGTTGTTTCTCGCTCATCGTATTCCGTTTCCGCCGAATAAGGGCGACAAGATTCGCTCATTCAACCTGTTGCGACATTTGTCGGCGAAGTGGCGGATACATTTGGGGGCATTTGTCGACGACCCTGACGACTATCGGTATCTAGACGTTTTGCAGGCCTACTGCAAATCAATTTGTTTGGTGCCGCTAAGTCCTCTGCGAGGCAGGCTCCGCAGCCTAAAAGGCCTGCTCTCGGGGCAGGCCCTTACCGTGCCTTATTACTCCGATAAAGCCATGCGCGTATGGGTCGAGAAAACTGCGGCCGAGTGCTCGCTGGACGGTGTCCTGGTGTTTTCCTCGGCTATGGCGCAGTACGCGGAAGGACTGGGTCATCTCCCTCGGGTGATCGATTTTGTAGACGTCGATTCGGATAAGTGGCGTCAATACGCGGATGGGAAGCCCTGGCCTGCCAATTGGGTGTACCGGCGCGAGGCGGAACGCCTGCTGGAATATGATAGGGGAGTCGCCGCGCGCTTCGATCGCAGTGTTTTCGTTTCCGAAGCCGAGGCGGCTTTGTTTCGCCGTCTGGCACCGGAATCGGCAGCCAAGACGGTGGCGGTCGAGAACGGGGTGGACACCGGCTATTTCGACCCCGACAGGGATTACCCGAATCCCTATACGGCGGGTGCCGAGGTTTTGGTGTTCACCGGTGCCATGGACTATTGGGCCAATATCGATGCTGTCAGTTGGTTTGCACGTGCAGTATTTGCCAAGCTTCGGGAAATCAAGCCGCAAGTCGAGTTTTTCATCGTCGGCTCCCGACCTGCCCAAGCGGTTCGCGACCTCGCGGCGATCCCCGGGATCAAGGTGACCGGAGCTGTCGAAGACGTGCGCCCTTATCTCAGTCACGCCCGTCTGGCGGTTGCTCCATTGCGTATTGCTCGCGGGATACAGAACAAGGTGCTGGAAGCGATGGCGATGGGCAAATCCCTGCTTGCCAGTCCTCAGGCCATGGAGGGTATCGAAGGTGCGGAAGGTCTGGACTTGCGCGTGCTCGATGATGCGGGAACTTGGGTGAGCGCGTTGCTCGCGGCGAAGGACAGCGTCCATCCCCTACCGGTGCGTTCTGCCCCGAACCGCGCCTTTGTCGTCGATCGCTACGGCTGGCCGCGCAGCTTGGAGAGGCTGGACGCCTGTTGGCGAGAAGACTCTGTGGAAAAATTATGACGGTAATCCGCAACGCTCAGCTAGCTTGGCGACATACGGCCGCGATTTCGGGCGTGGGTCTGGTCCTGTTGTTGCTGGTCTATCGCTCCACTCTGATGTCGATGATCACGATCTGGGAGCGGTCGGAGACATTCGCCCATGGTTTTCTCATATTCCCGATTACCGCCTACCTGATTTGGCGGCGGCGGTCTGCGCTGGTCCGGCTTACGCCGCAACCCGACGCAAGGGGGCTACTCTTGCTGGTCGGCTTCGGCTTGATCTGGTTGCTCGCCCGTTTGGCCGGCGTCTTGGTGGTCGAGCAGGCCAGCTTGGTGGGGATGATCGCGTCCTGGGTCTGCACCGTGTCGGGTTTCGTGATCGCCAGGGAAATCGCCTTCCCGTTGGGCTTTTTGTTGTTCGGCGTGCCTTTCGGCGAGTTTCTGATCCCGCCGATGATGAATTTCACCGCCGATTTCACCGTAGGCATGCTGCAATTGACTGGCATCCCAGTTTACCGGGAGGGCACTTTTTTCAGCATTCCGAGCGGTGACTGGTCCGTGGTGGAGGGCTGCAGCGGGTTGCGTTATCTCATCGCCTCCATCACCTTAGGGTTTCTTTACGCTTATCTCAGTTACCACTCGCTGTTGCGGCGTCTGGCGTTCATTGCTCTGGCCTGTGTTTTTCCCGTTATCGCCAACGGTCTTCGGGCCTACATGATCGTCATGATCGCGCATTTGAGCGACATGAAGTTGGCCTTGGGCGTTGACCATTACATTTACGGTTGGGTGTTCTTCGGCCTGGTCATGCTTCTGCTGTTCTGGTTAGGCTCGCTTTGGAGCGAGCCGGAAGAGGTGCTTGGTACGGACTCCGTGGGCGTTCACCGGGCCGCGCCTTTCCGGGGAGTCGATCGCCTTAACACCGGCATCATCGCACTGGCGGCACTCAGTTTCAGCGTCGTATGGCCGTTGCGAGCGGACTATCTGGATGCTTTGTCCCTAAGCAGCCCGGCAGTGGTCCGGCTGTCCGCGCCCGCGCCGGCGGGACCGTGGCAACCGGCATCATCCCGTCTGACCGGATGGGAGCCGCGTTATGTCAACCCGGATGCGAAGCTAGCGGCCACTTATAGCGACGGTCAGCATGCCGTGGCGGTTTATGTCTTGTATTACCGGCGACAAAATCAGGATCACGAGTTGATCAATTCGCAAAACGTGCTGGTTCCCCAGAAGCACCCTGAATGGCGCATGCCCGAAGAGCGGCCCGTTTCGGTGCGGCTGAGCGGGCGGGATCTGAAAGTTTTGCAGGGCCGCGTGCAGTCCGCGGGACAAAACCTGCTCGTGTGGCGCTGGAACCGGGTAGCCGGTGGGCACAATACGGTCAACGAATATTGGGCCAAGGCGCTGGAGGCTGGAAAAAAGCTGGCGGGAAACATAGAGGATGCGGCCGGTATCGTGATCGCCACCGATTATGAGGATGACACCCGCCCGGCGGCCGACGTGCTTCAGCGCTTCGTCGATGACATGTGGCCTTCCATCGAGCAAAGCTTGGTTCGCGCGGGCGCCGAATGACGTCTGATACTCCGCTCGTCGCCCACATCATCTATCGTCTCGGCGTTGGAGGACTGGAAAACGGATTGGTGAACTTGATCAATCGTAGTCCGCCGGGGCGCTACCGACATGCCGTGATTTGCCTCAAGGATGCCACCGAGTTCAGGCTGCGCATCCAAGACCGGGAGGTGCCCGTATACTGTCTGCATCGCAAGGAAGGCCAGGATATCGGAATGTTTATCCGGCTGTTTCGCCTGCTGAGGACGCTCAAGCCTGCTATCGTGCACACGCGCAACCTGGCCGCGCTGGAATGCCAGGCTCCCGCCTGGCTCGCGGGTGCGCGCCACCGGGTGCATGGCGAACACGGCTGGGATGTCTTCGACCCCGATGGATCGAACCGAAAATATCAATGGCTCCGGCGCTTGTATCGGCCCCTGATCCAGCGTTACATCCCGCTTTCGCGGCATTTGGAAAGCTATCTGCGGGGCAAGGTCGGGGTGCCGGCGAAGAAGATCAGAAGGATATGCAATGGTGTCGACACCGAGGTGTTCCACCCGCCGGGCGGCGACCGGGTGGAGATTCCAGAATGTCCCTATGCCGGGGCGCGCGGATTAGTTTTACTCGGCACGATCGGCCGCATGCACGGCGTTAAGGACCAACTCACCCTGGCAAGAGCTTTCATACGGCTGTGCGAACTCATGCCGAGCGCGAAAGATCGCGCGCGCCTGGTGCTCGTGGGCGAGGGGCCCTTGCGCGAGCAGGCACGGTCGGAGCTGATCGCGGCAGGTCTTGAAGAGCTGGCCTGGCTGCCGGGCGAACGGAGCGACATCCCGGACATCCTGAGGCTGCTAGACCTGTTTGTACTGCCTTCCAGGGCTGAAGGCATTTCCAACACGATATTGGAGGCCATGGCTACCGGTTTGCCGGTGGTCGCCACCTCCGTCGGAGGCAATCCCGACCTGGTGATCGACGGCGTCACGGGCAGCTTGGTGCCGCCCGGCGATCCCCAAGCGTTGGCGGTGACTTTGGCCGGCTATCTCGATGATCCGGAGCGCCTCGCCCGACAGGGCCGGGCGGGTTTGGCCCGGGTGAGGGATGAGTTCAGCCTGGACGGCATGGTGCAGCGTTACTTGGCTGTATACGACGAATTGATGGCTACGAGTTGAGAACGATACGAGCATGTGCGGGATCGCAGGCATATTCGATTTAAACGGGCGGCGCGAGATCGACCGCGAACTGCTGGGGAGGATGAACGAGGTCCAGCATCACCGCGGACCGGACGAAGGCGGCTTGCACACCGAGCCTGGACTGGGCCTCGCGCACCGGCGCCTGTCCATCATCGATCTGTCCAGCGGCCAGCAGCCCTTGCTCAACCGCGACGGCAGCGTGGTCGTCACCTATAACGGCGAGATCTTCAATTTCAAGGCCATCCGCAGAGAACTCGAGGCACGGGGCTACCGGTTCCGCACGCACTGCGATACCGAGGTGATCGTGTACGCCTGGGAAGTCTGGGGCGAAGCCTGCGTGGAAAAATTCCGCGGCATGTTCGCCTTCGCCGTCTGGGACCGGAACCGGGAGACCCTGTTTCTCGCGCGCGACCGTCTGGGCGTGAAGCCGCTCTATTACGCGCAACTGGCCGACGGCTTTTTCATCTTCGGCTCCGAACTGAAAGTCCTGCAGCAACATCCGGGGCTGCCGCGCCGTGTCGATCCGCGTGCGGTCGAAGACTATTTCGCTTACGGCTACGTGCCGGATCCCAAGACCATCTATCGCGACGTTTATAAGCTTCCGCCGGGATTCCGTCTGAGCCTGCGTCGAGGGCGGTCCGGCTTTGCCCCCGAGCCTTACTGGGACGTGCCTTTTCGTGTCGATACCACCATCGACGAGGAGACCGCCAAGGACGAACTGGTCGTTCGCCTGCGCGAGGCGGTCGACATCCGCATGGTGGCGGACGTGCCGCTGGGCGCATTTCTGTCCGGCGGGGTGGATTCGAGCGCCGTGGTCGCCATGATGGCCGGCTTATCCAAGGACCCTGTCAATACCTGCTCGATTTCGTTCGGCGATCCGGCTTTCAACGAAAGCAAGCACGCCCAGACGGTGGCCGAGTCCTATCACACCCGGCACCGGGTCGAGCAGGTAGATCCGGAAGATTTTTCCTTGATCGACCGATTGGCAGGCTTGTACGACGAGCCTTATGCCGACAGTTCGGCCCTGCCGACCTATCGGGTGTGCGAACTGGCACGCAAGGACGTCACGGTCGCCTTGTCGGGCGACGGCGGAGACGAAAACCTCGCCGGTTATCGCCGCTATCGCTGGCATACCTATGAGGAAAGGCTGCGTGGCCTGCTGCCATCCGGCTTGCGGCGTCCGCTGTTCGGCTGGCTGGGCCGCGTGTATCCCAAGGCCGATTGGGCGCCCAAGATATTTCGCGCCAAATCGACCTTCGAGGCGCTTGCCCGGGACACGGTGGAAGGTTATTTCCATGGCGTTTCGGTGATGCACGATCAATTGCGCGCGCAGGTATTCACGCCGCGCTTCCGCAGTGAACTGCAGGGCTATACCGCGGTCGAGGTGCTGCGGGGGCACGCAGAGCGTTCTCCGACCCAGCATCCTCTGTCTCTGGTACAGTACCTCGACATGAAGACCTATCTGCCGGGCGACATCCTCACCAAGGTCGACCGCGCCAGCATGGCGCATGCCCTGGAAGTCCGCGTACCGCTTCTGGACCATGAACTGGTGGAGTGGATCTCCTCCCTACCGCCCGAGTTTAAGCTCAAGGGCAAGGAAGGTAAGTACCTGTTCAAGAAATCCATGGAGCCGTTTTTGCCGGACGATATCCTGTATCGTCCCAAGATGGGGTTCGCCGTTCCCCTGGCGGGCTGGTTCCGCGGGCCTTTGAAGCAAACCCTGCGTGATGCGGTGCTGAACCCGGTGATGGCGGATTCCGGTTATTTCGACATGGATTTTCTCAAGACCATGGTCGATCAACACCAAGCGGGAACACGCGACTATAGCGCCAGCCTGTGGTCCCTGCTGATGTACGATTCCTTCCTGAGACTGAATGCCTGACCCCGTCATGCGCGTACTCCACATTCTGGATCACTCCATTCCGCTGCACAGCGGCTATACCTTCCGCACGCGCGCCATCCTCGAACAGCAGCGCGCTTTGGGCTGGGAGACGTTCCACGTCACTTCCGCCAAGCACAAAGGTTCCGGTGCTTTGGTGGAAGATGTCGACGGTTTTCGCTTCTACCGTTCCCGGCAACCGAGCGGCTGGCTGTCGAAACTGCCCGTCCTGAACCAGTTCGCGATCGTCGACAGCCTGGCCACGCGGATCGACGAAGTCGTGGAAGAAGTGCGCCCGGACATTCTGCATGCCCACTCTCCGGCCCTCAATGGCCTTGCGGCCCTGCGGGTGGCTCAATGGCACGGTTTGCCCGTGGTCTACGAGTGTCGCGCATTCTGGGAGGACGCCGCCGTCGACCATGGAACCAGCCGCGAGGGCGGCCTGCGTTATCGCGCGACTCGTGCCTTGGAAACCCATATTTTCCGCAAGGCTCAGGCCGTGACGGTCATCTGCGAGGGCCTGCGGACCGACATCATCGCCCGCGGTATACCGGCCGATAAAGTCACGGTGATTCCCAACGCCGTGGACGTACAAAAGTTCCGCTACGGAACCGAGGCGGATCCCGTCTTGCGCGCCGACCTGGGCCTGGCCGGGAAAGTGGTGTTGGGCTTCATAGGCTCCTTTTATGCCTACGAGGGCTTGCCGCTATTACTGCAAGCCTTGCCGAGGATTGCGGCAACACGGCCGGACGTCCGATTGTTGCTGGTCGGCGGCGGGCCTCAGGAAGCGGCGCTACGTGCCTTGACCCAACAATTGGGGCTGGGCGACCGCGTCCTGTTTTCGGGTCGCGTATCGCACGACCTGGTGCAGAAATATTACGATCAGGTCGACGTTTTGGTATATCCCCGCTATTCCATGCGCCTCACCGATCTGGTGACGCCATTGAAGCCCTTGGAGGCCATGGCTCAAGGGCGCTTGGTGGTGGCATCGGATGTCGGCGGACACAAGGAGCTGATCGAAAATGACCGGACCGGCCTGCTGTTCAGGGCGGGCGACGCCGACGACCTCGCCGGAAAGGTGCTCGAGCTGCTGGGCCGGCCGGATCGCTGGCCGGCGATCCGCCAGGCCGGACGCAGCTATGTGGAAAACGAGCGGAGCTGGGCGCTCAGCGTGGCTCGTTACGCCGAGGTCTATCGCGCGGCGTGTTCGGGCCGCCGATGATATAAAGGTCGCCTTGGCGCGTCTTGACGGCCCGCTTCGAAACGCCTCGTCGGCTCATACAAAGGAATCGCTCCACCTTGCGGATTTTCCTCAAACACCTCCCCATCGCCTTCCATACGGCGGCCATGGTGACCCCGCGCTTCGGCGCCGCCTGCCCGGCCTCCAACCGGCGCCTGGCTCTCGCGCTCAGCACGTCCCCCGATGCTTAAAGACACCGATTTGAGTCGACACACGCCCATGATGCGGCAGTATCTGGGCCTGAAGGCGGAGCATCCCGACCGCCTGCTGTTTTACCGCATGGGCGATTTCTACGAACTGTTCTTTGACGACGCCCGCAAGATCGTCGGTTTGCTGGATCTGACCCTGACCCACCGGGGAGAATCGGCGGGCGTGCGCATCCCCATGGCCGGCATTCCTTACCATGCGGCCGAAACTTACCTGGCCCGTTTGCTCAAGCTGGGCGAGTCGGTTGCGATTTGCGAGCAGATCGGCGATCCGGCCACATCCAAGGGACCGGTCGAGCGCAAGGTCGTGCGCATCGTCACTCCGGGCACGGTCACCGACGAAGCCCTGCTCGAAGAGCGGCGCGACAATCTGCTGCTGGCCGTCGCACCGGCGTCGGGCCGGTTCGGCCTGGCTTATCTGGATCTGGCCGGCGGCCGCTTCCTGTTGCAGGAGCCGGAAACGGCCGAGCATTTGCTGGGCGAGCTGGAGCGACTCAATCCGGCCGAGATCCTGGTCAGCGAAGAATGGCCGCTGCCGGCCACCTTGGCCAGCCGTCGAGGCTTGACGCGCCGCCCACCCTGGCATTTCGACCCGGTGACCGCGCGCAACCTGCTGCTGCGCCAGTTCCAGACCCGCGACCTGGACGGCTTCGGCTGCGAGCGGGCCGAAGCCGCCATCGCCGCGGCAGGCTGTCTGCTGCAGTACGTGCAGGAAACGCAAAAAAGCGCGCTGCCCCACCTGCGCAGCTTGCGCCTGGAAACCGGCGCCGAAGGCATCATTCTCGACGCGGCCAGCCGGCGCAACCTGGAGCTCGACTATCACCCCAGCGGGCGACTCGAATTTACCCTGTTTGGTGTGTTGGACCGCACGGCCACCGCCATGGGCAGCCGCTTGTTGCGCCGCTGGCTGCACGGTCCGCTGCGCGACCGCACGGTTCTGCAAGGCCGCTACCAGGCGATCGATGCCTTAAGCCAAGCGGCTCAGCCCGTGCACGAGCAATTGCGGGAAGTGGGAGACATCGAGCGTATCGCGGCGCGGATCGCGCTCAAGACCGCCCGCCCGCGCGACCTGGCGACCTTGCGCAACTCTCTGACGTCGTTGCCGGGTTTGCGGGACGCTCTGGCCGCCTGTGATGGCCCTCTACTCGCGGACTTGCATGCGCGGATAGGTGAACATCCCGATCTGCTGGACCTGCTTGCACGCGCACTGGTCGACAGCCCGCCCATGCTGATCCGCGACGGTGGCGTGATACGGGCCGGCTACGATGCCGATTTGGACGAGTTGCGGAACTTGAGCCAGCACGCGGATCAATTTCTCATCGAGATGGAACAGCGTGAGCGGGCGCGTACCGGTATCGCCAATCTCAAGTTCGGTTACAACCGCATCCAGGGCTTTTATATCGAACTGTCGCGTACCCAGGCCGACAAGGTGCCGGTCGACTATACCCGCAAGCAAACGCTCAAGGGCGTGGAACGCTATATCACTCCGGAGCTGAAAGCCTTCGAGGACAAGGTGTTGAGCGCGCGGGAAAAGGCGCTGGCCTGCGAGAAGGCGTTGTACGAGGCCCTGCTGGATACCCTGGGCGAGTCTTTGCTCCGTCTCCAGACCAGCGCCGCCGCGGTGGCCGAAACCGACGTGCTAACCTGTCTGGCCGAGCGCGCCGCCACGCTGGCCTTCAACATGCCGCGCCTGGTCGAGGAGCCGGGCATACGCATACGTGGAGGCCGTCATCCGGTGGTCGAGCGCTTGACGGACGAGCCCTTCGTACCCAACGACCTGATGCTGTCTCCGGAATGCCGCATGCTGATTCTTACCGGCCCCAACATGGGCGGCAAATCGACCTATATGCGGCAGGCCGCGCTGATCGTCCTGCTGGCCCATATCGGCAGTTACGTACCTGCCGACGACGCCGAGATTGGACCGATAGACCGTATCTTTACCCGCATCGGCGCTTCGGACGACCTGGCGAGTGGGCGCTCCACCTTCATGGTGGAAATGACGGAAACCGCCAACATCCTGCACAACGCCACATCCAACAGCCTGGTGCTGATGGACGAAGTCGGACGCGGCACCAGCACGTTCGACGGCCTTTCCCTGGCCTGGGCCTGCGCCGAGCATCTGGCCCGTGAGATCAGGGCGTATACCTTGTTCGCCACGCATTATTTCGAACTGACCGTGCTGGCCGAGGAGTATGCCGATATCCGTAATGTCCATTTGGACGCAGTCGAACACGGCGATAACATCGTGTTCCTGCATGCCGTCAAGGACGGGCCGGCGAATCAAAGCTACGGTTTGCAGGTCGCGGCGCTGGCCGGCGTACCCCGACCCGTGGTCGAGCGCGCGCGCGAGCGGTTGCGCGATCTGGAAGAGAAGGCCGGCGCAAGCCCGGCAAAATCGGGCGGGGTACACCAGTTCGACCTGTTCGCCGAACCGGAGCCCAGTCCGGCGCTTCTGCGCCTGGAGAAGATCGAGCCCGATCACCTGAGCCCGCGCAGCGCGCTGGATTTGCTCTACGAATTAAAAGCCTTATTGGCCAAAAAATAGGGAGGTGAAATGGCGGGACATCCCCAGCGACCCCGTTCGGCGATCATGATCCTGACTCGCCAGGAAGCCTGAATGAGCGACGCCCCGATCCGATCGACCGGCGAGATCAGCGCCCGGCGCTTTCTCCATCTCGCCACGCTGTTCGAAGGCAGTCTGGTACTGGTCGCGTATGTCATCGGCTGGCTCGGCGGCGTGGACCCCTGGGCCGATCTGCGCTTCGATGCCCTAGGCTGGCTTTATGGTCTGGCGGCAACCCTGCCGCTGTTTCTTGCCTCGCATGCGTGTTATCGGCAGGCCCAGTCCTTTGAGCCTATGCGGCAGGTCAAGGATTTCCTGATCGAGCGCATGGGGCCGGTACTCGACGGATGCCGAGGTCATGAACTGGTTTATCTGGGGCTGCTGGCCGGTGTAACCGAAGAGGTGTTGTTCCGCGGTGTCATACAGCCCTTGATGGAGTCGGGCATGGGTTCATGGCCGGGTTTGATCGCCAGCAATCTCCTGTTCGCGCTGGTTCACGCGGTGACGCCCCTGTATGCCGTGCTGGCTGGATTGACCGGAACCTATCTGGGGCTGTCCCTGGATCTCGGCGGCGAAAGGAATCTGCTGATCCCGATTCTGATCCATGCCTGTTACGACATGCTGGCCTTCCGTATGGTGGTGAGGAGTTACCGTGAGGCGCGCGGCCGGAGGTTTTGAGCGGCGCCCAAAAAATTCACTAGGAACGGTGTTGGGGGGAATGCAGAAGGTTGGAGGGTGAGCTGGTAGTAGCGGATATGGATAAGGTTAGCGGTGGGCCGGTTCCTAGTGCTTCAACTCGAAGAAGAGGTTATGCCCTTCCTATCCAGCAGGCTCTGTGCCATTTGTTTTTTAGTCGCCGAATCAATAGGATGGCGCTTTATAGTCGGCGCGGCCGTCACCCGAGATGCGTCATATGACGCATCGTGATGCGAAATCCCACGGGGCTGCGATGTATCATGACAAACAATAACCGGCGTTACGGCGGTCGCCTGATTTATCACGCACGGGATGCCGAAGGGGCGCTCGAAGTCGTGGAGACACACGGTGTTCGCGCACTCCATTTCGGCACCTCGCCCAAGCAAAGCGCGATGTCCCTGGATGAGCCGCGGCGTTTGGAACTGGCCTATGCCCGGGCGATGTTGAGCGGCTTGTTGTTTGTGCCTCGACCGAGCCGTGTATTGATCCTCGGCTTGGGGGGCGGCACCCTGGCGAAATTCATCCTGGACCACTATGCGGAGTGCCGCGTGGACGCCGTGGAAAGACGACCGGCCGTTGTCAGCATCGCCCGCGATTATTTCGGCCTGCCCAGCGACGACCGGCTGGCCGTTCATGTAGGCGAAGCCACGGATTTCGTTTCCCGTTGTCTGCCCAAAGCCTACGATCTGGTGCTGGTGGATGCCTACGACCACCAAGGCATGGACGGCTCCATCAATGCCGAGGCTTTCTTTCGCGATTGTGCCGGCTCGATCAACGGCGATGGCGTGCTGACGATCAATCTGTGGGGTACGCATGCCGTCGCCCTGCGTACCTCCAATCAACTCTTGCGTTTATGTTTTCCGGGCCGCTGCATGCGGCTTGCCGTTCCCAATCGCGGCAACGTGATCGGTTTGGGTCTGGGCGAAAACTTCCAGTCGGTTACCCCATCGGCTTATGCGGCGACCGCCTGCGCGCTGGACGTCGAGCTGGGTATGGAAATGTCGTACTTTTTGCGCAATCTGCGCGTCTTGTAATCCCGGCCGCCGGGTGGCGGTGATAAACTGGCGGCATTGCAATAGCCGCCCTTTTTCGGAATATCGCCGATGTTAGCCGCGCTGATTCCTCTCGTGAGAACCGCCGCCCGCGAGGAGTTGCTCTCCCGATTTTCCGTGGCGGAACGCCGTTATAAAAGCGACGGCAGCGTCGTGACCGAGGCCGATCTGGCGATGCAGCAGCGATTGACCGCGGAACTCGCTCGTCTGTTTCCGGAATACGCACTGCTGGGCGAGGAAATGCCTGAAGATCAACAGCGGGCATTGATCGAGTCGGGAGATCGTGGACTGTGGTGCCTGGATCCGCTCGACGGCACCAGCAACTTCGCGGCGGGTTTGCCGTTCTTCGGCGTTTCGCTGGCCTTGCTGAAGCACAGGCGGCCGATCCTCGCCCTGGTGTACGACCCCATACGCGACGAATGCTATACGGCTGAAGCCGGCAAGGGCGCCCGCCTGAACGGCGCCCCCTTGCGATGTACGGCCGCCGGCTTGCCGTTGCGACGCTGCCTGGCGATGGTCGATTTCAAGCGCATTCCCGGTCTGGTCTCCGCCCTGGCGGTCCGACCGCCATACGGCTCGCAACGCAGCCTCGGCGCCGTCGTGCTGGAATGGTGCTGGCTCGCGGCCAACCGCTATCATGTTTACCTGCACGGTCGGCAGAAGCTATGGGATTACGCCGCCGGCGCGCTGATATTGGCTGAGGCGGGAGGGCACGCAGAGACCCTGGCCGGCGAACCGGTGTTCAGCGATGCCTTGCAGGCCCGCTCGGTGGTTGCCGCCGGCGATCCGGCCTTGTTCGAAGAATGGAAATCCTGGCTGGCCGGGCATAATTCCCCTCCGGCCTAGTTACCCCGCATGATGAGAACGACAACATGGAACTGAACGATCTGATCCGCGACACGCAGCAATTGGTGACTTTGCCGGAGATCTATTACCGGGCTCAGGAGTTGCTGGACGATCCCCGCTCCGATTCCAAGACCATAGGGGTGGTGATCGAAAGTGACGCCAATCTCACGGCGCGCCTGCTGCGCATCGCCAACAGTCCGCTATACAGCCCCAGTGCCAGGGTGGACCGCATTTCCTACGCGATCACCTTGCTCGGGCGCAACGTGCTGCGCGATCTGGTTCTCTCCACCGTGGTATTGCGGGTTTTCGACAAGGTGTCCACGAACCTGGTGGATCTATCCACCTTCTGGCATCACAGCCTCTATTGCGGCCTGGCGGCGCGCCAGTTCGGCAAGCTGAGCGGATTGCTGCATCACGAACGCATGCTGGTCGCGGGGCTCGTGCACGATATCGGGCAATTGCTGATGTATCAGCGTTGCCCTGAACTTTCCGTGCAAGCCTTGTCCAGCGCCGAGCCGGTGGATGACGGCATGTTCCGCGCCGAACGCGAAGTGTTCGGATATACCCATGCGGACGTCGGCGCCCGCTTGTTGGCGAGCTGGCGCCTGCCTGACAGCTTGCAGGAAGCTGTTGCATTTCATCACGAGCCCGGTGCAGCGCTTAACTACCGTTTGGAGGCCAGCCTGCTCCACCTCGGCAACTTCATCGCCAACCGGCTGGAGCCGGGACGTCAGCTGGATGTTTGCGAGCCGCGGGTGGACCCTCGGGCATGGGACTACGCCGGCGTCGCGGAAGAGTCGAGCGAAGCGGTATTGAACGCCGCCAACGAGCACTTCCTGGACGTGCTTGACGTATTGATGCCCAGCCGCATGTTCGTTCACTGAGCCTAGCTGACGCCGGCAGTTGGGAAATAACTTGCGACGATGTAAAATCGCCGGCTCTAAGTACGCCAAATCGTACCGTGGTCGGCGCAATGCCGGGCATTCGGGCGACCCGAGTCGGCGCGAGACCGAACCATCCCTAGACTGAAGGATAACCCAATGGCATTCGTAGTTACCGAGAATTGCATCAAGTGCAAGTACACCGATTGTGTCGATGTCTGCCCCGTGGACTGTTTCCACGAAGGCCCCAATTTCCTGGTCATCGACCCTGACGAGTGTATCGACTGCACGCTGTGCGAGCCGGAATGTCCCGCACATGCGATCTACTCGGAAGACGAAGTTCCGGCCGGTATGGAGGAGTTTATCCAGCTCAACGCCGAGCTGTCCAAATCCTGGCCCACCATCAGCGAAGTCAAATCGGCCCTGCCGGACGCTGACGAGTGGAAGGACCAGCCGGGCAAACGGCAGTATCTCGAAAGATAACCAAAGCTCCCTGCGGAAGGACGGATGCTTCTCCCCCTCCTTCCGCAAGCCCGCTGCGGCCTGGAAGGCCCCTCTTTCCTGGCGCTCGGCCGCGCAAATCCGCTCACTAACGCCATGAAACTCCAGCAATTACGCTACATCTGGGAAATATCCCGGCACGAACTAAACGTCTCCGCCACGGCCGACAGTCTTTATACGTCTCAGCCGGGTGTGAGCAAGCAGGTTCGTTTGCTGGAGGACGAACTCGGCACGCTGATCTTCGCCCGCAACGGCAAGCATCTGACCGAAATCACGGCGGCCGGCAAGCAGATCGTCGCGATTGCGGGTGAAATCCTGGGCAAGGTTCAGGATATTCGCCATATCGCCGAAGAGCACAGGGACAACAAGGTCGGTGCCCTGGCCATCGCGACGACGCATACCCAGGCACGCTACGCCCTGCCCAGCGTGGTGAAAACCTTCATGGCGCGTTATCCGGGCATCAAACTCAACATGCACCAGGGCACGCCCATGCAGATCGCCGAACTGGCCTCCAGGGGGGTGGTCGATATGGCCATCGCCACCGAGGCCATGGAGTTGTTCGACAATCTGGTCATGTTGCCCTGCTACCAGTGGAACCGCTGTGTGCTGGTGCCGCGCGACCATCCGCTGACGCAGTTGTCCGAGCTGACCCTGCAAGCGGTGGCTGCGTATCCGCTGATAACCTATGTGTTTGGCTTCACCGGCCGGTCGCAACTGGATCAGGCCTTTGAGCGCAACAACCTGCATCCGCAGATCGCCCTGACCGCGGTCGATGCGGACGTGATCAAGACCTATGTGCGCCTGGGACTGGGCGTGGGCATCGTGGCCCACATGGCGTACGACCCGGAAATAGACGGCGACCTGATCGCCCTGGATGCCAGCCATCTGTTCGGCGCCAGCATCACCAAGATCGGTTTGCGCCGCGACATGTACATCCGCAAATTCATTTTCGATTTCATTGAGCTGTTCGCTCCCCACCTGACCCGGAATCTGGTCGAGGAAGCCATAAGCTTGCGCGAAAAACACGAGGTCGACGAGTTGTTCAGCCACGTCGAGCTGCCGGTGAGATAGCAAGAGGGCAGGCGCATCTAGCGCGAGGGGCCCGCGTTCAGGATCTCGTCCACGTTGCTGGCGATGGTCACGGCGATTTCGTCCGTCGGCAAATCGTTGGCGTCCAGACCGAAGGGGTTTTCCACTTCTTCCGCGATAAGCTCCAGGCTGCCCAGGACGTAGAATACGAAGGTCGTGAACGGGATCGTCCAGTAGCCGAAATCGTGCGCAAAGCAGAACGGCATCGTGACGATGTACACGAAGACGAACTTCTTGATGAACAAGCTGTAGGAATAGGGAATGGGCGTTTTGCGTATCCGTTCGCAGCCACCGCAGACGTCGGTAAAGGCCGTCAGGTCGGGGACCAGCGCCAGATAGCGTTCACGGTCGATGTCGCCGCTACGGCGCAGTTTCTCCAGCTCCCGAAAAAGGCCCGCGGCTATCCGGTTGGGCGCGTGGCGGATGCCGGCGTCGCGGCGGCTTATTCCGTCGCGCAGATGCAGCTTCAGCGCTGCGGCATAATTGGCGATCAGGCGGCTGAAACGGCTGCGGGCGATATGGCGTTCCGGCAGGCCGGCGTCGAGTTTGAGGGCCAGATTGCGGGAAGCATTGACCAAGGCGCCCCACTGGCGCCGTCCTTCCCACCAGCGTTCGTACGCCGTATTGGTGCGGAATACCAGCAGCAGGGAAATGACGAATCCCAGCAGCGAGTGCACCAAGGTCGTGCCTCGCCATTGGTCGAAGAGCACGATCTGCTCGAGATAGGCGATGCCTCCGCTGTACAAGGCCACCGTGGCCATGGCCGGCAGCAGTTGACGGAAAGTATCGCTCTTGTGGAACTTGAATATCAGTCCCCACCAGGATTTCGGGTTGTAATTGATCATCGGCGCGTTCGGTGGACGGTTTGGTCCTGCTATTCTACGGCGCGCCCAGGCACGATGTTCGGAGGAAAAGCGCCGCCATGAAAAAATTCATCGATACCCCGGAAACCCTGCTACATGACAGCTTGAGCGGCTTCGCCCTGGCTCATGGCGATATCGTGCGATACAACCCGGAACCCCGCTTCATCCGGCGGGCGCAAATCGGTCCAGCGGGCAAAGTCGCGTTGATTTCCGGCGGCGGTTCGGGCCATGAGCCTCTGCATTGCGGATATGTCGGAGTGGGGATGCTCGACGCCGCCTGTCCGGGACAGATATTCACATCGCCCACCCCGGATCAGATGCTGGCCGCCGCGCAAGCGGTGGATACCGGCGGCGGCATTTTGTTTATCGTCAAGAACTACGCGGGCGACGTCATGAATTTCGACATGGCGGCCGAACTGCTGGAGGTCCCGCATGGCTCGGTCCTGGTGCATGACGATGTGTCGATACCCGAACATCAGGGCATGGGACGTCGCGGCGTAGCCGGCACGCTAATGGTGGAGAAAATCGTCGGCGCTGCCGCCGAGGCGGGCGCCGATCTCGCGGCTTGCCTGGCGCTGGGAGAGCGGGTGGTGCACGCCACCGCATCCATGGGTGTGGCCTTGACCAGCTGTACCGTGCCTGCCCTGGGAAAACCGACCTTCGAGATCGCCGGCGACGAAATGGAAATGGGGGTGGGCATACACGGCGAGCGTGGGCGAGAGCGCATGAAGCTGGCCACGGCGAAGGAGATCGTCGACCAGATCGCCACGACCATAGCCGACGAGCTCAAACCCGAGCGCAATCAGTCCGCTCTGCTGCATATCAACGGCTTCGGTGCTACGCCCTTGCTGGAGCTCTATCTGATCTACCATCTCGCCGCGCAATTTTTCCAGGACCGGGGCGTCGTCATTGCCCGCTCCCTGGTCGGCAACCACACCACCTCGCTGGACATGGCCGGTTGTTCCGTCACGTTGACCCTGCTCGACGATGAACTCATCCGCTGGTGGGATGCGCCGGTGCATACCGCCTCATTGAGATGGGCGTGCTGAAGCGCATGGCGTCGCCGGGGATAGCGCAAGCCTATGTCTAAAACCGCCAGTATCGGCCACCTCGTGTTATGGAACAACGACAAGGGATTCGGTTTTGTGCGCCCGGAATCCGGCGACAAAGACTACTTCGTCCATATCAGCGCGTTTCGCAAGGGCATGAGCCGTCGGCCCGAGGTCGGCGATCGGATACTGTACCTCGAGGACCGCAAATCGCCTGACAAGCGGCGCATCGTTCGCGCGGAGATCGACGGGATGCCTTACGAACGATCCCCGGAGGCGATCGAGCTCGCCGACCCGATTTGGGTCAAACACGCCGTGACGGCGGTCGTGTCGATTCCTTTCCTGCTCGCCATGTTCGTGCTGTGGCGGACGCGCAATGTGCTGCCGTTTGCTTCCTATCTGTTCCTGACCATGCTGGCCATCCTGTTTTATGGCCTGGATAAGAAACAGGCTTTGCGGGGAAGCTGGCGCATACCGGAGCTCTATCTGCACATCCTGGAGTTCATGGGGGGGTGGCCGGGCGCCTTGCTGGCGCAAAGGAAGTTGCGCCATAAAAACAAGAAAGGTCCCTATTTGCGTATCTTCTGGGCCATCGTGCTGTCACACTACATCGCTTGGACGTACTACCTGGTGGAAAACTGGGACAAGCTCAAGCCGCCGGTTTGATTCGACGCTGACGCGATGAGCGTCCGGGCTTCGTCGCAAGCGCCGACCGTGACGCCGCACAAGCCTGTTTGATATAGTCCGCCACCTCGATAACCCCACAACGATAAAGGTGATCATCATGGAGTCGCAAGCCTTCAAACTGTTTTTGGCATTCATAGGCGTGATGGCGGTCGGTTTCGGCATCGTGGCGACCACCCGTGAAAGCCCGCAGGAGAAACTGCAGGGTGCGTTTCTTCAGACTTCCAGCCTGTTGAGCAAGCTGGCGCTGGAAAAGTGCACGGACGCCGTGCGTAAAGAGGCCGGTACCCACCCCTACACGCCCAGCGAATCTTCGGGCGATCACACCACCAACGCTACGCTGATCTGGAACAACGTGGGTACGGTGAAGAGGGCCGAATGCCGCTACGTCATGGATCAAGGCATCACCCTGTTGCGCGTCGACGATCGCGTCCTCATCGAAAAGGAAGCGCCCCAGCTCGGCGGCGCCGCGCCCAAGCCGGCCCACCATTAATCGGGGGCGCGGCTCAGTCTTCGCTCGACTCGGGCGGGAAGACGTGTGAGGCGTCGTTTTCCCGCTCGCCCAGCGGAAAGCGTTTTTCCGCGTTGATGACCCAACCGCGCGCCTTGGCGAGGCGCACTTCGCGTATCTCGTCTTCCAGCATCAGGCGCTGGCGTTCCATGGCCAGCAACTCGATCTCGCGCTTCAGATGTTCTTCCATTTCGTCCATGCCGGCCGCGCGCCGGTAGCGATCCTGCAGGTCGGACTCCATTTCCAGCTTGCGCAACTGGGCCATATGGCGAATCTGCTCTTCGCCCTGGCGGGCTTCGCTGGCCCGCTCCGCGTTTCGCTTGGTTTCTTCCGCCTCCAACTCGGCGCGCAGGCGTTCGATTTCCCGCTGCAACTGCTGCCTGCGGATCGCCTCTTCATGGCATTTGATCTCCAGCAATTCCTCCTCGCGCTTCAGCTTTGCACGTTGCTCGGCCAGAGCCTGTTCGGCCCGTTCGCGCGCGAGTTCGGCTTCTTCCGCGTGGCTGCGGCGTCGCAGGGCCTCATAGACTGTCCGGTGCCGCGACCAGGGATTTGTGGCTGCCGCGTCCGCTAGGGCTTCGGTGTCGAATTGGGCCTCGATTTGGCAGCGGCAGCGGCTTTGAATGCTGCGCAGGGCCAGCAGTTCGTGTACCCCCTGTTCTATTGCGCGTTCGGTGCCGGCACAGCCGCTTTCCAGCCAGCCGGCATCCGTTTCCATCCAGCGCATTTCCTGTTCCACCAGGTCGTGCAAAAGCGCGGCGTGGTTTTCGCGTATTTGCCTGTCCAGTTCGGAGAGGGCCTCCAAATGCGCGCGGGCATAGCCGAGGGTGGGCTGAAAGCGAATCTGCAAGCGTGCGCCGATGCGGCAGAACGCGCCCAGCCGCAGCGGTTCGGGATCGATGGTCCAGTCGTAAACCGGCAGCTCGTGCACCCGGTGCCAAAAGCGCGGGACATAGCGCGCGGGGCGGGCATACACGCGCAGATAGGGGCCGAGACGGGATAGTACGATGCTGCGCCCGGCTTCGAAGCCGGCGTCCCAATGCTCGTCCGGCGCATAAAAGTCTTCGTACTCAACCATGAAGTTTGCGCTCCATGGCGACACTCAGCTTGTCGTCGTTGGCCGGGGTCGAGCGCAGTTCCGCATCGCGCCGGGCCTTCATGCGATCGGCGATGACCGGATAGAGGTTGGGAGCGAACTCGACTCTTTTGCCGCTGATCTTGCGCAGATAACCGCGGTTGAGCAGGAATGAGACCGTGAACATGCGGTTCCAGTCCGGAATTCTGCGCGCGCGTTCCAATTCGGTCCTTTCCAGGCTGAATTCGAGCTCGTCGTTGCGGTTGATGGTGAACTCGCTGAATTGCCGGAGGCCCGCGTAGGCCAGTTCTTTTTCCTCGTCCGTCAGCGGACCCGGCGCGGTGGATTCCAGTCGATAAGAGAGGATGACGGTGAAAAAATCCACCATGCCCGCACAAGCCAGGGCGAACCAGGAGATGTCTTCCCACATGGCGAAGCTCGGGGTGATGCCGCGCTGAAATTCGCCGTAGGAGGGCAGGGTGGGGGGCGGTACCGGCGCCTGGGCATAGGTCGCCGCGAGCGCATCGGCGGCCGTATGTACCGTGCCGTAGCGGTTGAGCACCTTTTCGTAAACCGACACCTCGTTGCCGCGGAAAGAAAACGCCTGCAACTCGCTGCGAAGTTCGGCGATGTGGGCGTCGAGCCTGGTCATTTCTTGCTGGAGCTTTTCCAGCTTGGCTTCTTCACGTTGCCGGATTTCGTCGTAATGACCCCAGAATTGGCCGCGCCCCACCCGGTGGCGCAGTTCCTCCGGCATGGTCGGGTGGTCGCCTAGAAACGCCTGGTTGGCTTCCTGGGCCACGGCATCGGCGCGTTTCTGCTGGGCGGCAATGAGTTCGGATTTTTGCCGCGCGAGTGCATCGAGATAGCTCTCGATCTGCCGACTGAAAGTTTGCTGCCGCTGGTCCAGCAGGTGGTCGTGCTGGGAAAACTCGTAGAATTTGAAATATGAAAAAGATACCGATACGACCAGCGCAACCAGCAGCGAAGCGCCGATGCTCAGGAATCGGGGCAGATTGGCGCGCCAATGAGTGCCGGCCAGTTCCAGCGTGCAAATGACGACGATGGATTGTACCGCCACGGTGACGATGAGCGCGATCCAGTCGGTGATGAAAAAGGACATGCCATAATAGGTGGTATAGCCGGAGGCGACGCTCAATGACAGCACGATGGGGATGGACCAGACCCGGAGCAGGCCGATGAAAGTGCTTTGTACCGAATTGAGCAACTGGCCTATGCGCCAAACCTGGGTGCTCATGAACGACGGCCGGTGGATAAAGGGAACGAGCGAGGCATGGGGGCACTCCGTATTGATCAATGACTTATGCTAGGGCTTTCGCCGGTATTTTTGAAGAGAGGCGCACCATGGACATTTTCTGGCTGATATTGGCGTTGATCGTGCTGGTGCTGGTCGGCAATGCCATGTTACTCCTGCGCTCGGCCAAATCGTCCAAGCCGCCCGATACGGTCAAGCCCCAGCCCTATGACGACGAAGACAGCAATTGGTAAGCCGGCCGGAATAATGAGCATGAGAACACGGGAGAGTGTGGATGAGTAATGAATCGGCGACCTTGATCGGGCGTCTCATCGATGTGCGCGGCGGCCAGATGATGGCGCGCTTGCTGAGCGAAGACGAAGGATTTCAGGCGCAAATCACCGTGAGCGGCGAAATTCAAACCGTCGGGCAGGTGGGCGCTTATGTCTCGATACGGCAGGACGACTATCGCGTACTGGCCCTGGTCAACCGTATCGAAGCCCCGCCGGGCCTCGCCTGCCGCTCCGCCGCCGGCTGCCTCCTCACGCTGACGCCTTTGGGTGAGCTGAACGAGAAAAATCAGTTCCAGCGCGGAGTGCGCCGTTTTCCCGTTCCGGGTGCCGAGGTGCATGTGGTGGCTCCCGAGGAGATCAACGCCATCTTCGTCAAACATCGGCATCAGCGTTTCAACCTGGGTTATCTCAAGAACCATCCGTCCACGGGGGTCTACCTAGACGCCTCGGCCTTGTGCAGCCGCCATTTCGCGATACTGGGCCAGTCCGGCTCCGGTAAGTCCTGGTCGGTGACCAGCCTGATCCAGCACGTGGTCGCCGCCATGCCCAAGGCGCACATCATCCTGCTGGATTTGCACGGCGAATACTGCTGGCGCGACGAAAAGGGCGAGCTGCAGTCCGCCTTCGATCTGAAAAACGCGCGCTATCTCGATGCCCGCAAGCTGGAAATCCCTTTCTGGCTGATGACCTTCGCCGAATTGGTGGATCTGTTGATTGACCACAAAGACGAAGGCGCTTCGGTACAGACGGCGTTTCTGCGCGAGACCATTTACGCCCTCAAGAAGAAGACGGCGGAGAAGCTGGGCATGCCGTCGGTATCCATCGATTCGCCGGTTTATTTTTCCCTCACCGACGTCTACAACGGCTTCAAGGAAGCCAACGAGATGCGGACGGACTTCGGCAAGACCAAGGGCCCCTTGTTCGGCCAGTTCGATGAGTTCCTCATCAAGCTTTACAGTCGGATGAGCGACGTGCGCTACGATTTCCTGCTCAACCCGCAGAAACGCAATAACTCCGAGTCGCTGGTCGGTTTGTTGCGCGATTTCGTCGGACTCGGCGAGCCCAAGTGCCAGATCACCGTCATCGACCTGAGCCCGGTGCCTTTCGACGTCCGCCCCACGGTATCCGCCCAGATCGGCCGGCTGGCCTTCGAATTCAACTACTGGAATCCGCGCAACCGTGAGTTCCCCATTCTGCTGGTTTGCGAGGAAGCGCATGCCTATATCCCGAGTTCCACGGTCGGCGGCTACGAAGGCACGCGTAAGTCCATGGAGCGTATCGCCAAGGAAGGGCGCAAGTACGGCGTCGGCCTGGCGGTGATCAGCCAGCGCCCGCACGAACTTTCGGAAACCGTATTGTCGCAGTGCGGCACCTATATCTGTTTGCGCATCACCAATCCGGACGATCAGGACTACGTCAAGAAACTGGTGCCGGAAGGCGAGAGCGATCTGGTCGACATCCTCACCGCCCTGGGGCGCGGCGAGGCGATGATATTGGGTGAGGCGACGCCACTGCCGGTGCGGTTCCAAATATACAAACCCGATCCGCAGCCCAACAGCAACGACGTGGATTTTCATACCTATTGGAATTCGGGGCCGGACGACATAGACATGGACGGTATCGTGGAACGCTGGCGGCGGCAGGGACGCTGATGAAGATACTTGCGCTCGATACCGCCACCGAGGCCTGCTCGGCCGCCTTGCTGCTCGACGGCAAGATCTTCGAACGCTACCAGCTGGCACCGCGGGAGCATAACCGGCTGATCCTGCCCATGATCGAGGGTCTGCTGGCCGAGGCCGGCAAGTCCCTGGCTTCCCTGGATGCGTTGGCATTTGGACGGGGTCCGGGTTCGTTCACCGGCGTGCGCATCGCGACGGGCGTGGCGCAGGGTTTGGCGTTCGGAGCCGACTTGCAGGTCGCGCCGGTTTCGACGCTTGCGGCCCTGGCTCAGGAGGCTTTCGACGAGACTGGAGACGAATATGCGTTTCCCTGCATCGACGCGCGTATGGGCGAGGTTTACTGGGGTGTTTACCGGCGGAGCGACGACGGTCATGTAGAACTCGTCGGCGAAGAAACGGTGACTCCCGCGGACCACGTAAGTTTCCCGGATGTGGCCAAGGGTTCAGGGATAGGCAGCGGCTGGGCCACCTATCGGGAAATGCTGACCGATCGACTCGGGGAGGCCAGGCTGACCGGCATTTTGGCAGATCGCTTTCCTCGCGCCGGATGTATCGCTCGACTGGGAGCCTCCTTGTTCCGAAAAGGCGGGGCGGTGAGCGCCGAATTGGCGCAACCGGTCTATCTGCGCGACAAGGTGGCAAAAAAGCCGGGAGAGGCCGCAAACGCGGGCTGATTCGGGCCTTGCACGGCGCAGTTTAGGCGCCTACCGGTCGATTTCGGGGTGGCATTTTGATATGGTTAGCGCCGTTTTAGCCCCTCTCAGGAGAATTCTCGATGGCCAGTCGCGGCGTCAATAAAGTCATACTCATCGGCAATCTGGGCGCCGACCCCGAAGTCCGCTACATGCCTAACGGCGGCGCCGTCACCACCATCCGCCTGGCCACCAGCGAAACCTGGAAGGATCAGTCCGGCCAGCAGCAGGAACGCACCGAGTGGCACCGCGTGGTGTTTTACCGCCGTTTGGCGGAAATCGCCGGCGAATATCTCAAGAAGGGCGGCAAGGTGTATATCGAAGGCAGCCTCAGGACCAGCCAATACGAGAAAAACGGCGAGAAGCGCTACAGCACCGACATCGTCGCCAACGAGATGCAGATGCTGGACCGCGTCGGCGGTGCGCCGGAGGGCGCATCTTCGTATCAAGGGGGGAGGGGAGGGGATCAGGAACGTTACGCACCTGCGCCAGCGGCGCCCAGCCGGCCCCAGCCTTCGTCCTCCTACGGCAACGACATGGATGCCGGTTTCGACGACGACATCCCGTTTTAATTACGCCCGTTTCTGGCCGGGACGGCCCGGCCCCTAATCCACTAACTTAGCTTGATATTTCCAACCTCAGCAGCATGACCATATTACTTTCCGACCGCGTGCAATCGATCAAACCCTCTCCCACCCTGGCGGTCACCGCCCGAGCCGCCGCCATGCGCGCGGCCGGCAAGGACATCGTCGGCCTGGGCGCTGGCGAGCCGGATTTCGACACCCCCGATCACATCAAGCAGGCGGCGATCAAGGCCATCAACGAGGGTTTCACCAAGTACACCGCCGTGGGGGGAACGCCGAGCCTGAAACAGGCTATCGTCGCCAAGTTCAAGCGGGAGAACGGTTTCGACTACACGCCCAAGCAGGTGCTGGTCTCGTGCGGCGGCAAGCAGAGTTTCTACAACCTGGCCCAGGCACTGCTGAATCCGGGCGACGAAGTCATCATTCCGGCGCCTTACTGGGTGTCCTATCCCGACATGGTGCTGCTGGCCGGGGGCGTTCCCGTCATCGTCTATGCGCCGCAGGAACAGAACTTCAAGATCACGCCGGCTCAGTTGCGCGCCGCCCTTACGCCCAAGACCCGGCTGTTCGTCATCAACAGCCCCTCCAATCCGACCGGCATCGCCTACAGCGCCGACGAGCTCAAGGCACTGGGCGAAGTGTTGAAAGGCTACCCCGACGTGCTGATCGCCACGGACGACATGTACGAGCACATCGTCTGGAAGGAAGGCAGTTTCGTCAACATCCTCAATGCGAATCCGGAGTTCTACGCCCGCACCATCGTGCTGAACGGCGTTTCCAAGGCGTATTCCATGACCGGCTGGCGCATCGGCTATGCGGCGGGCCCGGAAAAGCTCATCGAGGCGATGACCAATATCCAGTCGCAGAGCACCTCCAACCCGACCTCCATTTCCCAGGTCGCGGCCGAGACGGCGCTGAACGGCGATCAATCTTTCATCCGCGACATGGTCAAGGCCTTCAAGGAAAGACACGACTATGTCGTCGGCGCCCTGAACGCCATACCGGGCGTCAGCGCGTTGGAAACCGACGGGACCTTCTATGTCCTGCCGAACGTGCAGGCAGTGATCGAACGCAAGGGCTTGGCGGACGACGTTGCCCTGTCCGAATACCTGATCGAACAGGCCGGTGTGGCCGTCGTGCCCGGCTCCGCATTCGGTTGCCCCGGGCATGTGCGCCTGTCCATCGCCACCAGCATGAGCAATCTGGAAAAAGCCCTATCCCGACTGACTGAAGGTCTGGCGAGTTGAGCCGCTTGCGCGTTAACGTCTGCTTCTAAATCGCACTTTGGAGGCATGGTCTCGATTGCCCGCGGCCGAAAAACCACGGCCTTAAGGTGTATTCGGATTGCTCCAGGCCGGTGGCCGATCGGATCGTTGCCTCCTGCTCCCCCGGGGCGATCCGACCTTCGTGGTTGTGCTGGCGCGGGATGCTCAGGCGGCTTAGGCTCCGAACTCGTGCCGATGGGAGAGCGCAACAGGTCATCGACTCCCTGCGCGTCTACGGCGTCTGCACATTCAGAGCACATCCCAGCGTCCCGCGCGCGGGGTGGGGCTTTTTGAGTCCGTAACCCGAATCGGAAGCCTTCGGCTAACGGCCTATATCCGCTATGGACTGGAAGTGCCGACATGATAGAACCCGTGGCTTTGGGCGATTTTTTCCTCACGTTTTTTTCATCCGCATTAGTCGTCCTTTTCGGCGCGGCTTACGCGGCGGCGTTCGCCTGGGCGAAACTACGCCGCCGGAAAGCTTGGTTTTGGCTGGCTTACGGCTTTTATGCGGCACTCGTAGCCAGCTCCCTGATATTGGCTCGGACCGCCAACCTGAACGGACCGTGGACGGCCCTCACTCTCCTTTTGCTGCTCGGCTATTGGTTTGCTCCATACGGCATTTGGCGGCTATGCTCAGCGACTCATGTCGACGAATGAACGCGCTGGGTCAGCCGCCTTAGGGTGACGCCAGGTTTCACCACCATGACCCCTAGGGGAAGGAGCGATCATGAGCAGTGCACCGCCTCGCTGGTCCAGCGAGGATTTCTGGAAGAAAGTGGCGATCTGGGTGACGTCGGGTTCTTTCGTCATCCTCATTTTCCTGACCTTCGATTCCCTGGCCAAAGTCCAGGCCGGCGGCAGTCGGGTGCAGGCCTATAGCGTCGTCAACAAGGCCATCGATTACCGCTTCGATGCCAAGCAAAACCGCTTTATACCGGTAATCGGCGGTGACGAACCGCTATTCGGCAGAGTTTTGAGCGAGGAAGAAGCGGAAAAGCTGGTGACCCTGGGCAAGAAAACCATTCAGGCCAAGAACTGCATCAACTGTCATACCCTGCTGGGCAACGGCGCCTATTACGCGCCCGATCTCACCAAAGCCTGGCTGGATCCCGGATGGATCGATCCGAGCAATCGGGAAAATCTTTTGCTGTCCTTCCTGCAAGATCCGGAAAAAAACGCCCGAACCTTCAGCGGCGGCCGCAAGATGCCGAACCTGGGCATCACCGAGGCTGAGGCCAGGGGCGTCGTCGCTTTCCTGAAATGGATGTCGGCCATCGACACCAACGGCTTTCCGCATAATTTCGTGACGCTGACCTCGCACGACGAAGACGAACATGCGCCCAGCCGTCCCGAGCACGATGCTAGCGAGGAGAGGAAAGAACATGGCTACCGTTAATTCCCAGCATCTCAACGGCGGGCAGAAGCTCGCGATCAAATATTTCAGCGTCGCCGTCATCCTGTTTCTGGCCCAGTTGCTGTTTGGTCTGTTGGCGGCGATTCAGTTCGTCTTGCCGGATTTCCTCTTTGGGCTACTGGATTTCAACGTCAACCGCATGGTGCACATCAATGCCATGATCGTTTGGCTGTTGTACGGCTTCATCGGTGCGGTCTACTGGCTGTTGGAAGATGAGAGCGGCACCGGGATCGCGGGCCTCGGCCTGGGCAATCTGGCGTTCTGGGTGCTGACCGCCGCGGTCACCGTGGTCGTCCTGGTCTATCTGTTCGTGCAGATAGGCGCAGGCAACGATACCAGCATCTGGTTCATCAACGAGGGGCGCGAATACATCGAAGCGCCGCGGTGGGCGGACATCGGCATCGTCGCGGTGATGCTGGTGTTTTTCTACAACGTCGCCGCCACCTTCGCCAAGGGTCGCTGGTCCGGCATCGCCGGGGTGTTGACCCTGGATCTGGTGGCGCTGGCCGGGCTTTATCTGGCCGGCATGTTCTACGTGACCAACATCACCGTCGACCAATATTGGTGGTGGTGGGTCGTGCATCTGTGGGTCGAAGCCACCTGGGAAGTGCTGGTGGGCTGCATCATGGCCTGGAGCCTCATGCATTTGCTGGGGGCCCGACGCAAGATCGTGCAGACCTGGCTGTACATCGAGGTGGCGCTGATGTTCGGTTCCGGCATCTTAGGGCTAGGCCACCATTATTTCTGGATCGGCACGCCCGATTACTGGTTCTCCATCGGCGGTTTCTTTTCGGCCCTGGAACCCATCCCGCTGGTGGCGATGGTGGTGCACTCGATCTACGACTCCGGCGTGCACAAGTTCAACAGCAGCAACCATCCCGCCCTGGCCTGGATCATCGCCCACACCTTCGGCAATTTCCTGGGCGCCGGGGTGTGGGGCTTCATGCACACCTTGCCGCAGATCAACCTCTACACCCACGGCACGCAATGGTCGGCTTCGCATGGCCACCTCGCGTTTTTCGGCGCCTATGCCACCATCAACATCGCGTTCTTTTACCTGGCCATCCAGAAATGGCGCGGCGACGTGTGGATGGGCGGCGATCTGCCCGATAACGGCTGGAAGTGGAAATGGTCGCTGGGCCTGCTCAATTTCGGCGTGCTGGTGATGACCGTGGCGCTGCTGATCGCGGGCTACGAGCAATCCTTCATCGAGCGCGCCGTGCAAGGATCGACCTGGGAAGGCTATTTCGCCGCGCAGAACCATCCCTGGTTCAAGGAGGCCATGGTCTGGCGTCTGCTGGGCGGGGTCATCACGACCGCCGGGCTGGGCCTGCTGATCTGGGATTTGCTGACCGTCGGCAAGGGCGAGACGCGGCCCGCGCTGGTGTTTGCCGAGGAAAAAGCCTGATGGGGCGCTGCCGGCGATGCGGGCATCGCCGGCAGCAAGCGGTCTTATCCGCGATGTCCGCCGGCGCGGGCTGAGCCCCGGTTCGTATTTCCCGGGTTACGGCGGGCGCCTTCGGCCTGCGGCGAGCGGCGGACGCCGTCGTGGTGTTCGCGCGGCCGGCGGCCGGCCGGATTGCCTGGGCGGCTGCTCAGCGTGAATCCCGGTTCGAAACCGGGGGCGGTGGCGCGCGGCAGTTCGCGTTTCAGCAAGCGCTCGATGGCGTTCAACTGCTTGGCTTCATCCTCCGAAACCAGCGACACGGCCTGGCCGCTGGCGCCCGCCCGCCCGGTGCGGCCGATGCGGTGGACGTAGTCCTCCGGCACGTTGGGCAGTTCGTAGTTCACCACATGCGGCAACTGGTCGATGTCCAGGCCGCGCGCGGCGATGTCGGTGGCCACCAGCACGGCCACCTTGCCGCTCTTGAATCCTTCCAGCGCCTTGGTGCGTGCGCCCTGGCTCTTGTCGCCGTGCAGCACAGCGGCACGGATGCCATCCTGTTCCAACTGCCTCCCTAAGCGGTCCGCCCCGTGCTTGGTGCGGGCGAATACCAGCACCTGCTTCCATTGCCCGTCGCCGACCAGCCAGGAGAGCAGGGCGCGCTTGCGTTCTTTTTCTATTGGGTAGATGCGCTGGTCCACCGTATCGGCGGTGGCATTGCGCCGTGCCACTTCGACTTCGACTGGGTTGTGCAGGACTTGGCCGGAGAGCGAGCGGATTTCATCGGAGAAAGTGGCCGAGAACAGCAGGTTTTGCCGCTGCCGGGGCAGCAGGCTCATGATCTTGCGCACGTCGTGGATGAAACCCATGTCCAGCATGCGGTCGGCTTCGTCGAGCACGAAGATCTCGACCCGGTCCAGCGCCACGGTCTTCTGTCGGGCGTGGTCGAGCAATCGGCCGGGGGTGGCCACCAGGATGTCCACGCCCTTGCGCAGACGGTCGACCTGAGGGGTCATGCCGACGCCGCCGAATACGACGGTGCTGCGCAGGGACAAGTGCTTGCCGTAAGCGGCCACGCTTTCGTGCACCTGGGCGGCCAGCTCGCGGGTAGGGGTGAGTATCAGCGCCCGGATCGCCCGGCTTTCACCCCGCGCCGGGGGCGCTTCGGAAAGCCGTTGCAAGATGGGCAGGGTGAATCCGGCGGTCTTGCCGGTGCCGGTTTGCGCCCCGGCCAGCAGGTCGCGGCCTTCGAGGGCTACGGGTATGGCTTGTTTCTGGATGGGAGTGGGCTGGGCGTAACCTTGTTCGGCGACGGCGCGCAGCAGTTCGGGGCTGAGTCCGAGGGTATCGAATGACATGTAGTTCCTGAATGTGGGGTAGGTTGGGTTAGGCGCATCTCTTTGCGCCGTAACCCAACAATGGGGGCGTTCGGGAACGCCTCGTCACCTGGACTCGGCGTTAAAGAAATCGGCCAGTCCTTGCCGTCACAGGCAGCGGAACTGCCCCGGCCAGTCGCGATAGTTGAAGACCTGGCCGGTTTGCCGCACCTTGGCAATGGTGGCGAGGTCGATGTCGGCG
Source organism: Methylococcus sp. EFPC2 (assembly GCF_016925495.1). Taxonomy (NCBI): domain Bacteria; kingdom Pseudomonadati; phylum Pseudomonadota; class Gammaproteobacteria; order Methylococcales; family Methylococcaceae; genus Methylococcus; species Methylococcus sp. EFPC2. The sequence continues at coordinate 980,444 of NZ_CP070491.1, forward strand.
TAGACCCACTGGGTCTGGTTGAGTTCGCCGATGGCCAGTACGCCATTGTCCGGATAGCCGTAGTCCACGGGCGTGTAGACCGCCGCCGCGCCGATGTTGACGTCCACGGCCTCGGACCAGGGCGCAAGACCCACGGTCGGCGATTGCACCACGTAGCACTGGTTCTCCAACGCCCGGGCCTGGCAGCCGATGCGCACGCGGTGGTAGCCGGCCACCGTGTCCGTGCAACTGGGGCACAGGATGAGATCGGCGCCCAGTTCCACCTGCTTGCGGGCGATCATCGGGAATTCGCTGTCGTAGCAGACATTCACGCCGATCTTGCCGAACTCGGTGTCCAGCACCTTGATCTCGTCGCCTGCCGTGATCAGCCAATGCTCGTTCTCGAAACGGGTCATCTGCAGCTTGTCCTGGAAGTCGCTGCTGCCGTCGGAGCGGAACAAATGGGCCCGGTTGCGGTAGCCGCCGTCGGCCTGCCGTACCGGGTAGCTGCCGGCGAGTATGGTCACGTCATACTGCTGCGCCAGCCGGGTGTACAGGCCGATGAACTGCGGCAACAAGGTCTGCAGCGCTTCCAACTGCCCTGACAGGGACTTGTAGACGGACTCCGGAAACAACGAAGCCAACTCCATGCTGAAATATTCCGGGAACAGCAGCAGCTTGGCACCTTGCCCGGCCGCTTCCGCCACCCAGCGCTGAGCCTTGCCCTGGTAGTCCGCCCAATTGGCGAGGAAGCCGATGTCGTATTGCGCGGTGGCCAGACGAAACGCGCTCATGAGCCTGCCTCGCGCAGATCCTTCAGCCAGAACACCATGGGCTTGTCGGTTTCTTCAAGCCGGTCGACGTCCTTCCAGTGATAGCTGGTCTGAAGTTCGGGATGGCGGACATAACCGAACTTGCCCCAGACTGCATCCAAAGGCACGTACTCGGCCGGGCGTAAGGGATGGTCGGCCGGACGCTGCACGCAGCAGAAGGTGGCCCAGTCGCGCTTCAGCTTGCGGGCCTGGTCTTCGCGGCCGGTGAAGAATGACTTGTAGATGCCTTTGCCGCGGTATTCGGGCAGCAGGACCGACTCGGCGCAATAAAAGATCGTGGCAGGATCGTAACCCTGTTCGACGAAAGGCCGCTGGAATTCCTCGGTTTCGTGGTCCAACGGCAGGCCGGTGGACGCGCCGATTACCCGCTCGCCGTCCAGCGCCAGCACCACGATGCTGTCGGCCGATTTCAGATAGGTCTGGAGATAGTGCTCTTCGTACTCGATCGTGCCGTCGTAGAGATAGGGAAAGTCCCGGAATACCGTGATGCGCAGGCGCGCCAGGTCGGACAGCCAGGGGCCCAGCTCCGGACCCGCCAGATGCTTGATTTCGATCTCGGCCATGCGACTTACTGGCTGACCTGGCGGATCCAGTCTTCCAGGTTGTAGTAATTGGTGATGCGCGCCACCTTGCCGTCCTTGATGTCGAAGAATGCACCGGCCGGCAGGCGGTACTTCTGCCCTTTGGCTTCTGGCAGGCCTTCGTCGGTCACCCGATATTCGCCCAGCACCACGAATTCGGCGGCCGCGCGGGTACCGTCCTCGTTGGTCAGGACCACGATGTCGACCAACTGCTCCTTGTAATTGCGGTTCATGCGATCCATGAATGCGACGAAAGCCGCCTTGCCCGTTTCACGCGGGCCTTGGTTGATGTCGTGCACGACATCCTCGGTCAAAAGGCGCAGGAAGGTGTCCATGTCACCGGCGTTGAAGGCGGCATAGTAGTTTTCGATGAGGGTTTTGGCAGATTGGCTCATGTGCGATCCAAGGGTGGAAGTGGAGGGCAAGACGGCCCGAGGCAAAGGCGCGGTAGTTTACCGGAAGGGGGGAAGGTATTGAAGCGTCATCGTCATCGTTACTCCTGCCGGGAGCGCCGGATCCGACTGCGTTAGAGCCCGGTACAAATGGAGCGGACTTCAGACCGCGATCTACGCGAAGCAAAGCGCGCTCCAACGAATGACTGGGCAGGGATCTCGGGCCGCCCTAGTAATCGCCATGTTGACCCGTGAAAAGTCCGGATAAGTTTTCCGCGTTGACTCGCGACAAGTGACGCTGGACCGAGGCGCCTGCTTGCTATCCTAAGGCCATGTTCTTCATCATTGAGCTGCGTACCCGAGCATCACACTTCCATGCCTCTGACCCTGCCCGCTGTAAACTTGAACGAGAGCGAAGCTCCGCATCCCACCAATGAATTGGTGTTGAGCTCCCCCCGGCTTCCGTCTGGAGCGCTCGTAGACGAATTTTGGATGCAACGCGCGATGGAGTTGGCCGATCTGGCGGAGCAAGCCGGCGAGGTTCCGGTGGGCGCGCTGCTGGTAAAGGATGATCGGATCGTTGCCGAAGGCTGGAATCGCCCTATCGCCACTCACGACCCCACGGCGCACGCGGAAATGCTTGTGTTGCGTTCAGCCGGTCCCTTGCTGGGTAACTATCGCCTAATCGACACGACTTTGTATGTCACCCTCGAACCCTGCGCGATGTGCATGACGGCCATCGTGCACGCGCGCGTGAAGCGCTTGGTGTTCGGCGCCTTCGATCCCAAACGGGGCGCGGTATGCAGCGCCCTGAGTCTGGCCGAGGCGGCGTTTATGAACCATAGGGTCGAGTGGCACGGCGGTCTTCGGGAAGAAGCCTGTGCCGCGCAGCTCAAGCGTTTTTTCCATAGAAAAAGAAGCGGGGCGGACTGATTTCACCCCGCGGGATCAGGCGCCACCTTCTCTGGGTTTATTGCCCTGTGATATCGCGATGCGGTGATTTTCCTCATCTCCCGTGAGCCACACCAGCAGGTCGTAATAACGGCGTATGCTGTTGACGTAATGTACCGCCAATGCCCCCCGTGCCTTGCCGTGGCGGGTCTTGCGGTACCAGGTCCGCTTGCCGAGCAGCGGTAACGCGGCTTTCACATCGATCCACTTGTCCGGGTCGCCGCCTCGCTCCCTCACCAATTCACGAACGTCTTCTATGTGTCCCCATCCGACGTTGTATGCCGCCAAGGCAAACCAGGTCCGGTCGGGATCCTGTATCTGCGGCGGAATCTGAGCCAGGGTGTCATGCAGATATGACGCGCCGCCGCGTATGCTTTGGCCGGGATCGAACAGGTCGGTCACGTGCAGATCGCGGGCGGTGTCGCCGGTCAACATCATCATGCCTCGCACCCCCTCCGCGGATACCGCGCGGCCATCCCACTGAGACTCCTGGTAAGCCACCGCCGCCAATAACCGCCAATCCAGACCGGATTGCTCGGCGGCTCGCTGAAACATCTTCTTGTATTTGGGGAGGCGTTGCCGGTAATGCAGCCTGAGCGAACTGTCCAGGGCTGCATCGTATGAAGCGGAATGACCGTAATATCGGTCGATGATTTGGTCGAGTTGCTTGTTTTCCCGTATCTCCTCGAAAAAGCGGACCGCCTCGCGGTACAGGCTGGAGTCTTCATCGTAGGAGAACGCCCAGGCCAATTCGCGCGGCTTGCCGAGATCGAAGGCTACTCTCAGATTCGGATAATAGCGCCGCATGCGCAGCATCATGTCGGACTGCACCAGGGTGTAATCCAGCAAGCCCTCGTTGACCAACATCAGCAGGCCGTCCACATCCCGCTCGTAATTCAAACTCCAGTTCAAACCGGGATGCGAGTGCCGCAGTGACTTGAGCGTTTCGAGATGGGAGCCTCCGGCCGCTACCTGCAACAGCCCTTCCTGCAAATCGTTGAGAAAGCGCGGTTGCGGCTGATTGGCGCGATAGACCACTTGTTCTGCGACACTGCGGTAGGATGGGCTGAAACGCAGATTCTTTCGCCTCGCCTCGGTGACCATCAGGCCGGCGGCCGCGAAGTCCACTTCGCGCTTCTCCACCATGTGAGTGATCCGACGCGGTGAGTCCGGTACGATAAATCGGGCCGTCACGCCCAGTTTTTTCGCAAACAACTGAGCCAGGTCGTGCTCGATACCCGCATACCCGTCCGGCCCTTCGTAATACGAGGTTGGACCATAGCGGGTCGCTATCTTAAGCTCACCTGCCTGTTTGACTCGCTGCAGATGACTGAGTGGTTTGGCCGGCTTTTCGACGCAGCCGCTTAGCGGAAACAAAAAGAACAGGAAGAAAAGCATCTTGGCTCGACCTGAGCGAGCCCCCATGTAGCCTTGCGATTGTGCGTTTCTTGCTGGTCTTTCACATACATCAACGATTTCGCATCCTGCAAAATGGCCGATAGGCATGATTTTTTTAGAATTCATGTCTCGTACCGATTGAATTGTAAGAACCGTGGTCTATACTACCAGCCTTTTTTCAGGAGAGGTACCGAAGTGGCCATAACGGCGCCGACTCGAAATCGGATGGGGGACTAACATCCCCACGAGGGTTCGAATCCCTCCCTCTCCGCCAACTCAATAGCTTACGCAATATTGACGCTCCCTGAACCAGTTGCCCTGAAGTTACCGTAGTGCATGCCATAGTGCATGGCGTTACTTGCTTCAGAACGCTTTCGAAGCCACCCACGCCTCCACTTCCGCCCGGTTCAGGCGCACACAACGGGGACCCAATCTGATCATCCCGGGGAATCGGCACCCCAAATACCCTCGAATCGCACGCGGTACGTCCTCTTTGGACTTGGTGCCTTGCGCGATTTGCCGATCATAGTCACCGGCTTGAATCATTCTGTAGATTGTCGCTCGACTCACGCAGATGATCTTTGCCGCATCCGTAATCGTTACCAACGTTCTTTCGCTCATCGCACTTCTCATTTGACGATCCCTTACTGTAAAAGCCTGGCTTGACGAATCGCTTTCATGTTTCATGAAGTTCAGGCTGTCCGCATCGTACAGGGCATCAGAAAAGGCGGTGACGCGAAAGATCAGCGAAAAGAGCCAACAATAACTAGCCCCACCCTATTTCCGAAAGGTCGAGGTGTGTGGCCCACGCTTCGCCGGGCTGCCCGAATCACTTTACCGTTCGGGAATATTCCAGGGTATGGCATAACCGCCGCGAACCAACTTTCCCGTTCGGTAAAATTCTTCTGGTGCTGCTGTCAATTCTGCCCGACAATTTCCCGAACGGGAAAATCATGATCAACATTCGTTCCACCCAACAGCTCGGCCAGGCGCTGCGCATCGCGCGCAAGCAACTGGGATTGACCCAATCCCAGTTGGCGTTGGCGGCGGGCTGCGGCCTGCGCTTCATCGTCGATTTGGAAGCCGGAAAGCCCACACTGCGTCTGGAAACCGTCCTGCGGGTCATCGAATCTCTGGGCGGCGAGCTTTCACTGAGCGGCCTGCCGACGGCAACTTCACGCAGCGACGATGGCCCGTGAGCTCGAGGTCTGGCTGTTCTCCGACCGCGTCGGTATCTTGGCGCTGATCGACGGAAGGCTGAGCTTCCGCTATGCAGACCCTTGGCTGAAACAACCGAACGCCCTCGCGTTGTCGTGTTCGTTGCCGCTGCAGACCGAACCCTTCGACGATCACCGGGCGCGCCCCTTCTTCGCCGGTCTGTTGCCGGAAGGCCGGTTGCGCCGTTTGATCGCCCAACAACTCCAGGTGTCCGGGCAGAATGACTTTGGCCTGCTGGATCGCATCGGCGGCGAATGCGCAGGAGCCGTCACCTTGCTGGAACTGGGAAACTCTCCGAATCCCGCAGGCGAAGGTGAAATCGAATGGCTGAGCGATGAGGCGGTCATTGCCCTGTTGGACGAACTGCCCCGCCGCCCGATGCTGGCGGGACGGGATGGCCTACGCCTGTCGCTGGCTGGCGTACAGGACAAATTGCCGGTGGTGGTCGACGGTGACCGAATTGGGTTGCCCCGCCATGGCACACCTAGCTCCCATATCCTCAAGCCGGCTATACACGGAGTGGAGGACAGCGTCACCAATGAAGGCTTTTGCTTGGCGCTGGCCGAAGCCTTGCAGATCATTGCCGCCCGCTCAAAGATCCAGTCGATCCTTGATCGCCGGTTCCTCCTGGTGGAGCGCTATGACCGAACAAGCGACGGGTCACGCCGGATTCACCGCTGGCATCAGGAAGACTTCTGCCAAGCATTGGGAGTGGTGCCCGAAATGAAATACCAGAACGAAGGTGGCCCCGATCTCGCGCAATGTTTCGAACTGGTGCGCCGCGCCACCCGGCCCAGCGCGCCGCAGGTGCTGCGTCTGCTCGACTACGTGGCGTTCAACACGCTGATCGGCAACCACGATGCCCACGCCAAGAATTTCTCCCTGCTCTATGCCGGCATGGCGCCCGTCCTGGCCCCGCTCTACGACGCGCTGTCGACCGCGGTGTACTCGGACCTCACGCCCAAAATGGCCATGAAGCCCGGCAGCAAATACCCGTTCGGCGAAGTACAAGCACGCCATTGGGACCAGTTTGCGGAAGCGGCCGGTCTCGCCAAGGCGCAAACACGCAAGCGCGTTCTGGAACTGGCGAAGCGGCTGCCCGTTATCGCCCGCAAACTCCAGGCTGCGCCGGAATTTGCCGGCCGCACCATCGTCGAGCGGATCATGGTCCTGATCGAACAACGCGCCGAACTGACCGTACAACGACTGACCGCACCTATGGCAGACGTCTGATGTTCCTGCTTTTCTCCACGCTTTTTACATCGCCAACTCGGCTGTACCGCGTTCGATGTTCGCGTTACCGATGTGCGTTCTCCCCTTCGATAAAAAAGCCCGCAAATCGTGAGATCTGCGGGCTTTTCGTTTTCATCGATCAAAAGATCAAAGCGGGCTTTCGTAAGCATCGACGGTGAATAGCTTGCCCATTATTTCCAAGTACATTACACCCTCACTCGCTCGATTCCGCCTTCCACATTTCGAACGGCCGGATTGCTTGTTCTTTCAAGCGGCATCGGCCAAGTCGTTTAGCCGGACCGGATTGGAAATCCTTCGACGCCACATCGGTTCAGCACATCCAACCAATCCATTCCGCTGCCGGGCGGCAGCAGGATGGATGCTTGGATGCCCTTGGCTTCCAGCTTCTTCTGTAGGACTTCGGCCGACCGCTGACCTGCCCCGTTTTCATCCCGATCCGCCCAAATGACGATCCGTTCGGCGCCATCCGGAGGAGCGAACCTTTCCAGAAACGTGCAGCTCAAAGCAGACCAGACGGTCATCCCGGTGGCCTGATGAACCGCCAAAGCCGTTTCGATGCCTTCGGCGATTCCCAAAACGGATGACGCAGGTCCCAAACGCACGGCCCCGCCGATCAAGGAGCGGTCGGAAGCATGCGGCATGAGTTTCTTGGGAGATGAAACCGGTGCCTTCCCTCCATCTACAGTCAAAAAGGTGCGGTGTATTGTCGCCGGTTGGCCACCCGCACAGGACATCAGCGCCAGTATGGCCGGATAACGTCCGAGGCAGACCCCGTCTTCCAGGTACGGGAGAGACAAATGGAGACGCAGCGGCAACTGCCTGCCAAGCACTTCTGGTACCAGGCCGCGATGACGGAGATAGGTTCGCAACAGCCCGGACTCGGGAGCGTCCCAGGAAGATGCCTCTGTCCAGGTATGGCGAAGCAGCGCCTTGATCCGCTGATCTGTCCCTTGCCGGTTGAGATCGTCGTTGCGAACAGGCGGTCGAGCGGACAATTGCCCGGATTTCGATCCACCGCCCAGCACTTGAGCCACAGCTGCCAAAGCGGCCGGGAAGCGCCAGTTCCGCAGCCACATCAGCAACGCGAAGCCATCCGGCTTGGCGCCGCAGGAGTTGCAAATGCCACCGCCCGACACCTCCGCATCCCGGAACAGGCGAAAGCCGTCTCGTCCGCCGTGGACAGGACAAGCGTGGTGCCGACCGGGCTTCGCCAACACGGGTTCCAGCTCGGGGCATAGATCCCCGAGTATCGCCAGCCATCGACCCCTCGCCGCCAAGCGGATCGGCGTCGAGTCCAGTGGGTTCGGTAAGGTTTTCATGTTTCCCCCTTAGCCGTGCAAGTCCATGGGCACCAGGTAGAAGTCCTCGGTCTCGCCGAGGTCCCGTTGAAGGATTTGCTCAGGATTCGTCATCCTGGCGGAGCCTTCGATGGCGTCGTAGAAACCACTGTCCGGGACATAGTCCCCGCGCATCAGCTTCAGGAACCGGATTGCGGCCCATAGGGTATGTTCCGGCAGCGATCCGGCGTTGCCGAACAGGACCCGTCCCAGGGACTCCGCCGGGCTGTCCGATCTCAGCCCCAACTGGCGCACCAGATAGTCGAGAGCATCGTGCCGACTGCATTCGATCCCAGAAATGATGCTGGCCAATTCGGACCGGAATCGATCCGGATCCTTCCTGAACGACAGCGGAGCGGGATATTCCTGCCCCCAGCGACCGGGCCCCTCGGCGTGCCAGTCGAACACCTCGTCCCGAAAAGGCTCGATGGCGTCGGCCGCCAGGACGAAGACCTCCCCGGCTTCCAGGTCTCGGTCGGACTGAATCAGTATGAAATGCAGCATGTGCATGGCCGTTTTCTCCTTTTTCTCCTTTGAAAAAAGCCGGAGCACGCCGAACCCAAAGGGGGCGACATCCCCCGGCGGGTGAGTAAGATGACCTTATCGGTCGTTGAGGGTGATCCTCTGCAGCCGCTCCACCCGTAGGTGGTAGCTGTAGGCCAAATCGAGCCAGTCCAGGCGGGTCTCCTTTAACTCATGACCCTGGCCCATTCCCTAAGCCACCTTGCACGGCGGACGCAGTTATAGGCAGTTCCAGCAGCCTATGAAGATCAATGCCTTCCTGTTCCAGATAGAACGCGGCCTTGGCGAAATTCCAGTTTTGCTTGGCAACGGCTGTTGACCCCGGCGTGGGCCCGTGGAAGTCGGCACCCCGGTCGCCCTCGTACACGTAATCGACGGCAAAACCTTCGATGGCGTGCCGGGCCAGTTCGGCGAATGCGGCATCGAGATCCTCGATGAAGGCATGAGCGCAGTTCTGTTCCGGACAGTGGACGGTTAGCCAGACCGTGCCGTCGCTTGCGGACTCCTGTTCGATATGAGCATCGCAGACCCATTCGAGACGCCTGCCCAGTTTTTCGATGACCCTATGGTTCTCCGCATTGGGAAGCGGCAGATGGATTTCGGCCGTGCAGCTGTAGATCGCGCTCATGCAACACCTCCCTCAACTTCCGGCTGGCGAAGTGCGTCGTTGACGGCACCGTTCTCGCTCACCGGCCAGTCGCCAGCGATGCCGGCCAATGCCATCAGTGCTTGGAAACGAGCGTGGATCGGCTGGATATCAGTCGGGTCGGTCGCCTTTAGGTGATCGAAATCGACGATGACCACATCGACGCCGGAATCGGCGTACGCATAGGCGACACCGCCCGACACCACGATCAAGACTTTCGGATTCATAACGTTCTCCTGGGAAATGCCGGGGGAAACGCTCCCTACCAGGGATGCGTTCTTCCCGGCCGGGTTGATGCTTTTGGGGATCATCCGCGTGAAAAGCGTGATTGAAATGGCTACGCAACTTGTCGGTGTCGGCGGAACCAGCCAACCAGCAAGTCACGTAAAGCATCCGCATCGACTCCTTCCGCAAGACAGCAGGCCGTGAATGAAAACGGTGCGATGCCGTCGCGACCGATCCAATCGAGTAGTTCGGATCGCGCTTGCGTGCCGAGTCGGGGATTGTCCAGTGCCTCGATCGCCTGGATGAGGATCCCCCGGCGCAGGGCTTGAACGTCCGCGTCCGACCATTGCGCGCATTCCTGCGCGAAGCCGCCGCGAATATCGGTTGGAACGGCCTTGCCGGACGGAACCGCCCGAGGCGGCGGTCGGCTGAACTTGATGGTCATATGTCCTCCTGGGTGATCCGGAGGACTTTCCCCTGATCGGAGGAACTCCCCCGGCAGGGTTTCTGATGATCGGTCTGTTGTAGGTTGCTAAAGCGCTCGGTCTCACAAGAGACCGGCTTCCGCGAACGAATAGACCGTATCGCCGCCGATCACGAAGTGGTCCAGAACACGGATGTCCACCAGCGCCAGCGCCGTTCTCAGGCGATGGGTCAGGGTCTTGTCCGCTTCGCTGGGAGATGCCTCGCCCGACGGATGATTGTGAAAGAAGATCACGGCCGCCGAATTGCACCCCAGCGCGGCCTTGACCACCTCGCGGGGGTAAACACTGGCGCCGTCGATGGTGCCGCGAAACAGTTCGGCGAATTCGATCACGCGGTGCCGGTTGTCGAGGTACAGGCAACCAAACACTTCGTGCTCGCGTCCCAACAATTTCAACTGAATCGCCTCCTTCGCCGCCGCCGGCGAGGACAAGGCCGCGCCGCGGCGGAACCTGGAAGCCAGGCGCCGCTTGGCTTCGGCAATGATGATCGGGGTGTCGGCCAGCCGGTAAACACCGGCCGCGTCCAGCACGTACAGGGTAGGGTTCGTCATGGTCTGCTCCGTGAGTTGAGAGGCAGACTGACCCTGCAAGGGACGAACTGCCCCTCGGGGTGGATGAAAGCCAGGCGTTTTCGGAAAACGCGAGGCTGGGTGGGTCTTGCTAAACAGGATTTCTACGGTATGTTCGGGTGGAGACCTGACACACCAGGAGTTCCCGATTATGTTCAAGAAATGGTTCAACCGATGGCAGCGCGAACCTTCTCCGGAGCAAATCCGCGCGGAAGCCCGGGAGAAACTCGACGAGTGCAATCGTTACTTTCGTGAGATGGCCGACCTGTCCGACAAGCTATCCCACGTTGAGGTCGATCTGCAGGACACATCCGACCGAGCTTTGGTCGCCGACCTCCAGCGGCTTTTCGGCCTCGCACCGGCAATGGCCAAGATCCAGGCCATTGCGGCCTGGAATCTCCTGGCGTTGGAAGAGACCCCAGAGACCCATCCGGTCAGGACAGTCGCCATCGACGGCCGGAGGCTTCAGGTCTTCAATGGCGGAAATGACCGCTTTGAAGGGCTCGTGGACGAACTGATGTTTGCCCTTGAGCGAGCGGATCAGGACGATCCCGAGATCCGTCGGATCGATTGCTGGGCGTCGGAACGTTATCGTCAGCGGATGCGACGCCCCACGCTGTCGTCGGTTCATGCGTAGCCGCCCCGTGCAAGTCGCTTTGGGCGGCTTTCCTGCCCTTGCGGGGCTTGGCCGACTGGGCCTTTAGCACGGCGGTCTCCAGCTTCAGCCGTTGCAGTTCCTGTTTCTTCAGCTCGACGGCGATTTCCAGGTCGAGCGCGGAAAGCAGGATGGTTTCCCGACTGGCCCGGGGTCCCCGCTCAAGAAGGCGTTGCCGCGTTTGGCGGGACAGCACCTCCCAGTCCAGCTTCGGCGTGGGCATCCGCAGGATGGGGATCGCCCGTCGGGCGCGATGCCACCGATACACACGCCGCCATACCATGGCCCCGAATGCGATGAGAGCCATCGACGCCCGGCCGACGACCAGCATGGAAGCCATCGCGGCGGCGATAAAGATCAATCCAAAGAGGAAATACATGGGTTTCTCCTGTCGTTGAAGCGCGAGGAGAAACACGCCCCGAGGGGAGTCGTAACTCCCCGTGCGGGATGGTAAGGGTCCTGCCGAAAGCGAGGCCTTCGGCATGACGATCGGGTGGCTGCTTGTTTTCGATCCCCAGCTGGGATCATCGCGTACGAACCGCCAGGGTGCCGTACAGGAGTTCGCCTTCTCCATGCCGACCTGAAGGAGATCGACAGGGAGAAGGCGCCGACACGAGGTCGGCGCATGGTTCATGGATTGATCAGCAGATCCTTCGCCAGTTCGAACAACCGGGTTCGCAGCTCGCCAAGGTCGTTGATCACGATGGACTTCGGATAAAGGTGACTCACGTCGATACCTAAACCAATCCCCACCCCTTCGATACCGGAGCGCTGGCAGCGCGCCAGAATGTCCAGGGTCGACAAACGGTCGTCGGGCTGGCCGTCGGTCAGGACCATCACCACCCTGCGGGGTTCGCGACACCGGCACAACGACGCGGCGGCGTACCAGATCGCCTCGGCCATCGGCGTGCTGCCGCCCGGCGTCAAGGCGAAAGCCCCGACGTTTGGACGGAGCTTCTCGCCATGACGGAGCACGGTATACACCGACCGTTCATCCCCGCCCGGAAAGGCGGTGATCGCCGGATTCACGCCCGGTATGCCTTCCAGGGCCAGCGCCAACGCCATGGATGCATCCAGCGCTAGCGGCATCCGCGCCCCCATCGCGCGGCCGGCCGTGTCGTGGGCCTGATAACCCATGCTGTCCGAGCGGTCGATGAGCAGGTGAATCGCCGTGTTGGGATTCACCTTGTGCGCCTGGCGCAGAAAGATTCGGGTTTCGCCGGCGGGCAGCCTATGCAGCTGCCCGCTGTCGATCCGCTGACCGCAGCGTTTGCGGACGGGCCGATTACGACGATGCGACTGCACCACACCCTGGAGGGCTGCCCGGATCTTCCCGGATTCCCCCTGAACCTTGCGGTGCAGAGCCAGACCCATGGCTTCGTTGCGCCCGGGATCATCGCCGCCGGGCAGGCAGACAGGAACCACCTGGGCGTCGTCGATCCTCAGCGCCTCCTTTACCGCCTCGAAGACATCCTGTTCCAGGTCGTCTTCGTCGGCGCCGAGGATTTGCTGAAGCAGTGTCTCCAAAGCCGCGGTGTCGATCCCGGCGGGCTGAAGCCCGTCGTCGTCAGGGTTGGGTTGCTCCGAACCGGCGGCACCGCCCGATGCAGGACTTGCCCGATCCGTGTTTTGGCCTGCTTGGCCGTCATCCGGGTTGGTGTCTGCCGTTTCGTCGTGTCCAGACTCCGGCCGGCAATTCTCTTCGCCAGCACCTCTATCGGATGCTTCCGGATTGGTACCATCGTCCCGGTCCGAATCGGACCCGCTTGCCGGACTTGTAGCCTCGGCTTCCTTTTCCTTCCGGACTTCGTCCTCGATCATCTCGAGGATCTGGTCTGCCAGAGATAGGCAGTCGCGCTCGCAGGAAAGGCCTTCCGGTACTTCCGACAGCAAACCCTTCAGGCGGATCACGGCGCCCTTGGGAAATCGGGCCCTCAGGGCTTTCTCGCTTTCGGTCACCAGCGGCGTGAGGGCGGTCTGCCCCAGCACCCGGGCACGCAGGCTCTTGAGCACGTAGCCGTGGAGGATGTCACCGGGATGATCCTGCTCTGTATGAGCCTTGAACTTGCCCTGAGCGATCATCTTTTCGATGGTCCTGCGGATGGTCAGCCGGGTACCGGGAAATTCCTTGGCGCCTTCGTGCTCGATGCGAACATCCTCGATGGCGCCACAGAGGCGTCGGCGGATGACCGAACGCCCGTAATCGATCGAGAAGTCAGAATGGCGAATGTGGAATGCCTCGTGAGCCAGCAGCCCCCAGGCGTAATCCTTGTAATCCGGATCGTCGCCGTCATAGCCGGGCAACTGGATAGCATCTCCCGTGGTATAGGCTTGGTCGCCACCGACTCGGACCTTGATGCCGAAGCGCTGGCCGATGGCGGCGGCTACGATGGGAAATGCCCTGTTCAGGGTTCTATCTTTCATGGTTTGGCTCCTTGAGAGCGGGACAAACCATGCCCGGAGGGGCAAGTTCGCCCCGGTGGGGTTGTAGGATGGCGGCGCCTATCGTGTGATCACACCGCCGTAGTCGTTCGATCGTCCGGTAGCACCGCTCCGTAGTGCCTGGCGATGATCCGGTTGACCTTGTCCAATAGCGTTCGGTCCTTGAACCAGACATGGAGGTTCTGATTCTTGTAGAGCTTGAACCGCAGGTAGTCGGTTTCGACCACGGCCGGCTTTGTTCGGGAGGCCTGCGAGACCCGTGCAGCGGCATCGCAGAGCGGTTCCTTTGGTGTCCTTCCGTCCAGCAGAAGGAAGATGCGGTCCAGGTCGCGGACCTGTTGCTCCCGCTCGCCGTAATGATTGAATCCGTAATCACCCAAGGCGCCCTTCATGACCAGGCTCTCGCCGACGCGGAATGCGTTGTTGCGTCGGAAGGCCTGCCTGTTCAGGGATTGGAACACGGTGATCACGCCACGCTCGAAGATCCGCTCGGCATTCATCACCATCTCCCGAAAGGTCATGGCCGCATTGTCGAGCGTGAACTCGGGCGGCGTTTTCAGTGACTCGTTGAAGTCTTTGAGCGCCTGGGCATCCATGACTGCCTTCAGCCCGAGCGCATCGCGAAGATGCGCCCAGGCTTCCCGATCAAGGCAGGCTCGAACAACGGTAACGAGGTCGTGCACATCTCCCTGATCCAGTTGATAGAAAGCTTGACGGTCCAGGCCGGAATACAAGCGGACATATTTAGCAGAAGGCGCCGCCTTGGCGAATTCCCGCGAGGCATCGGCCAACAGGCTGAATCCTCGTTCTACCAGCTCCAGGCAACGGTCACGGTGTGCGACCAGATCCTCGATGGACCCGGCACGAATAAGCTCGTTCATGATTTGCCTCCGATAAGAAAACGGGGCAAACCAAGCCGCAAGGGCAGAGTTTGCCCCTATGGGGTTAAGGTCGATGACTACAACGTATCGACGGGAGCGACGGGAATGCTGCGCCCCGCTTCATCGATGTAATGTTCGAGACCGTGGCGTTGCGCTTCCCGACGGGCGGCATCGTGCGTGTTACTCGTCACGAAGCCTTGCGTCTTGTGGAAAAGGCCTTGCGGCCCAACCACGCCGAACTCCCTTTGCCAGCCTCCCGGAGGACGGCCGCAGTCGATGATTCTGACGGTTTTCATGGCGCTCGCTGTCAGAACCAAAATTCAACCAGGGATGCCGAATCAAGTTCGGGTTTCAACGCAGGAATCAAGACTTCTGCCTCTACCGAAGCGGCTTCGGCGGGAACCTCATCTGTGTCCATTTCCTCCTCGATACCCTCGAACAGACCGAATCGGTCGATGGCCGAGGATTCCGATGGACTGTCCGGTGTGGTCAAGGTGTCCAGCTCGGCGTGCGGTTCCTCGTCCGGGACGGACATTGGGGGAGCCCTTCTTTCCGTTACCGACGGCGACAGCGCTTCCTGGCTCAGCCCCTCCCCGTGCCGCTTGATCTTTTCCGGATCGGACAGCAGCAAGGCGAAGGCAAAGACTTCCTGGAGGTAGACGCCATCGAGGGCGCCCACCTTCGGTACTCGGGACAGCAAGGCGTCTATGGACTGCACCACCGGGCTCACCCGATGATCCAGAAACGCGAGCCCGTCCAGCTTGTCGCGGATCCGCTTGAAGGGACTCAAGGCCTTTCGTGTCACGCTTTGCCGTCCCAGCAGGGAGTGTTCCACCAGATCGTTGGCATCCTGGGCGACTTCCCGGAACAGGTTGTCGCTCATAGACTCGACCTTACGGCTCAGGCTTTCGGCGATCTCCTGCGAGCTTTCGCCTTCGAGCGATTCAGGCTGCGAAACCCGAAACACCACATAGTCGAACCGCAGGCCGGCCGCCACCACATCGACAGGATCCACCGCGCGGCAGATCGCTTGCGCGAAGGCCGGATGCTTGGCGACCCAGTCGGAGATGGACTCGTCGTAACGGGACAGGAACTCACCGCGCGCGGTTTCGAAGCTCGAGGCGATCCGATCCAGCTCGCACCGAATCGAACCGATGGCGCCTTCCGGCACGGCGAAACCGCCCAGGAAGCGGGTGCCGACCTTGAGACAAATCCGCTCGGCTTCCTTCTTGAGGCGGTTGAACACCGCCAGCTCGCCGGGGTCGGCGATCTTCTTCGAGCCCAGCGACGCCAAGTCCTCCGGCGGCAACACGCTACCGTCGGCCAGAATCAAATCCTCCTTGCGGAGTTTCTTCCGCCCGCCCCAGATGGTGGCATCCAGTTTGACCACCAGCAGGCGGTCCAAAATCAATGTGGTTTCTTGCATGGTACGTCTCCTTAGGTTGTGAAGGGACGCACCACGCCCCCAGGGGCGAACGATGCGCCCCATGGGGGTTGAACGAATTCGGCGATGACTTTAAAAGTAGAAATTGTCGCCGACCAATGTGGTCAAATTGATCCTAGGCTGCAGGAGTTCCAGGGCTTCCGCCAAGGGCCTCACCGATTCCAGATCGGTACCGAACCAGGCCAACAGCTCGGGTTCGGCCTTGAGATCGCCGATCTCACGGGCCTCTTCGCCGGCGATACCGATTTGCACATTGTCCAGTTCCGATTGCCGCAAGGCCAACAGGAACAGCAGCGGAATGACTCCGTGACCTTGGCGAATCTTGCCGGAAAGCTCCACAAGGGCATCGCTCTCGGTCAGGTCGATCAACTGTCGCCAGCCGTCCCATCTGGATGACGCCTCGATGTCGCCGGCCGCCTTGATCAGTCCGATCAACGATTGAACCCGGTTGCCGAGCCGATCTCGAACCGCCGGTTTTCCCGGGTTTGTGAGCTCGATGCTCCAGTACACCGCCTTGATGCGAGGGCGGACTGGCGGAGTGGCCGGCGTAACGCCTTGAATTGGCGTCAGCAGATTGCCCGCCGCATCGATCTGGACGCGGCCGACGAGTTCATAACCCTTGCGCCGTTTGGCCTGCTTCAGGTGGTGAACCTCGTCCGGATGCCGCAGGGGTTTAGTCTTGTCCTGGGGCAAGCGGGATCCGGTCCGGCCCCACCGTGTGGTGAAGCTGCCGTCGCCGTTGAGCCGGATCGCCCAGTCCTTGGACGAACCGTCGGCATGGCTGTATCGATAAAGCTCGAATTCAGCCATCAGGCACCTCCCCAGTCCTCGCCGAAGACATCCGAGGCGATGCGATGGATTGCTTCGCGCTCGGCCGGCTCGGCCCGTAGGGTCAGCGCCCTGTCCAGGGCATAGGCCAGGGCGTTGGGCGCTCCCTTGAAGGTCGCCGCCAGGCTGGCCCATCGGATCAGACCGCGGGTTGACAGCGTGACGGACAACTCGCCCGCACCATCCTGTCCGCCCAGGAAGACCTTGCGGATCTGGTTGGCGACCTTGACCATCTTTTCCATCACCGGCTGGGGCATGGTGGGTACCACGTCGACCAGCAGTTGCATTTCCTCAGCCGGGTCCGGATAACCCACTTCCATCAGTCGAAACCGGTCCAGGAAGGCCAGATTTTGCCTGAGGATGCCTTGGTAGAGTCCCGATTGATCGCCGGAACCGGCGCTGTTGCCGGTGGCCGCCAGGCGGAACTTGGGATGGGGCTTTACCGCTTCGCCGGTTTGCGGCAATGTCAACGGCTTGCCCTCGACGATGTCGTTGAGGCCGATCAGTTCGGACGGCTCCATGGCGTCGATCTCGTTCACCAGGAAGATGTGTCCGTGACGGACCGCCAGGGTCAACGGCCCGTCGACCCAACGCATCTCGCCACCGCCCAGCAGCATGTATTGCCCCAGGAGGTCATTGAGTTCCAGCCGGCCGTGGCCGGTGACGGTCTGCACCGGCCAGTTCAGCCGGGCCGCGACTTGCTCGATCAGCGAGGTCTTGCCGGAGCCCGTGGGACCGGTGATAAACAGCCCATCCCCCTTGGGGGCGGACAGAAAGGCCAACACGTCCCGCAAGTGATCCTTGCGGAAGATGTAGTCCTTCCGCAGCGGCACGAAAGGGTGGGACGCATCGGCAAAGCCTTCGACGACCATGGCGGCCGGCGCCGGCACGCCGAAGGTGGTGGATACGGGAAATGCTTGGTACATGGGAACCTCCTTTGCAGGGTTACACCCGCGATGAAGGCTCACGTCTCCCCCGAAGGAAAGGCTGAACCTCCCCGTCGGGGTTGCGTATTGAGGATGCCGCGTTACGATGAAGCTTTCGGTAACGGACATCCCATCATGATCAAACTGGGCGACAAGCTGCGACTCAGCGAACGCGAACTCGGCGCTTTCCGCAAGATGACCGGCGTCTACCAGACACCGGCCACCGTGGACGAGCACAACGGCGCCCTGGAGCGCGCGGCTTTGGCTTGGATGGACGAAGACGACAGTCCCGCCTCCCGGTTGCTTCAGGCCGTTTTACTCGCCGAACGCATCCCGAAGGAGTAGTTCGGCCAACAGCGCAGCCTTGCGGCGACCGATGGCCTTCAGTCCCAGGAGTTGGCGCAGCGTTTCCGCCTGCCCCCGGTCCATGAGCGCAAGCAGGAGCATGCGCGCCATGTCGTCGTGCAACTCCCGGAAGATGTCGGGATGGCCCAGCAAGGCACCGGCCACCGTGGCGGGTTTTTCCGTTGCCAGGTCCAGCAGGGTGTTCTCGGCTGCCAGTTGGGCCGCTTTCACGGCCAATCGATCGTGGTTTCTGCTCATAACTGCCTCCTGATTCAAAATCAAGGGAGACAGCTCTCCCACAGGGGAGATGTCTCCCCTATGGGTGAATGGCCTTGCGGCGGGTTGAACCGGGTTTGACGCACCCGGCACGGCGAAGGAACCCCTTCGCCGCCGCCCTAGGACGGAACGCCTGCACTAGGCAGGATTTCGGCGTTTCCAATCGGAAAGCGCCAAAAGTCAGTAACCAGTCTTTTCCGCTGACGCCTGCCGCGGACAAGTGCCAAGGGAAAAGCCCCGGTCAATACCGGGGCGGTTGAATCATCAGAACCAGTAATCGAGACCGGCCACCCGTTTCAGGGCTTCCGGCTCGAACGGCACTTCGGTTCTGCGGTCCTCGTCGTCGCGCAGAGTCAGCCGAACCTGCTCGGCACCTTTGCGCCGGAACGGCTCCAGATCGCTCTCCTGGACATCCGGTCGCAACTGCTGCAAGGTAGCCCTATAGTCGATGGCGCCGCGCCTGAGATAGCGGCTGATGCGTACACCCGACGATTCGGCGAGGGTGAACTCGCCCATCATCGCCAGGAAGCGCTGCTCCAGCTCGGCCATCTTCTTCTCTATGCCTTTGAGTTCGGCCACGTAGGGCGACCGTTTCTCATCGAGCTGCCGATAGTCGGCGGCCAGACGGAGCCAGGCTTCCAGTTCCGGACCTCTCGGTACATACAGGTCCCGCTCCGGATCCAAGGGCGGTTCCTTGCCGGTCTTGATGCATTCCCAGAAGACCCGGGCCCGCTCGACGATTTGGACGATGCAGTCGTCGTCGCGGGGAACATCGAGGTCCAGCACCTCCTCGCCGAAGATCAGCGAAAGAAAGGCCTTGTCGGACTCGGCCACGTAGATCTGGGTCTGTACCTGGGTGTAATAGCGCCGGTACAGTTCCGATTCGGTGCCGTTGGCCTGCGCCTCGCGAAACCTCGCCTCCGTCGGGGCCTTCAGTTCGACCGGATGTCCGTCATCGGTGAGCCCGTCGAACGAAGCCCGGAGTATGGGCTCCCCGGTCGATTCGGCGCAGATCGGCAACAGCAGGACACCGTGCCGATCCTCGAAGCGCCGGCGGGCGATCGGTTCCTCCCGAAGGCCGCGCTGGACATGGGGATTGCCGGAAAGGTCTTCCGGCAGCACCAGGCCGCGCTTCTCCGCCCACAGACGCCAAGGCGTCTTGTAGGGCGAACCCATCAGGACCGGCGCCTCGGAAGCGGTGACGCCGGCGTTGCGCCAGGCATGCCATTGTGGCGTGCGTTGCTTCAGGTCCACGATCTTCATGCCGTCCTCCCATCGAGGACAGTTGCGTCGGGAGTGCCAACGCGATCTCGTCTTCGCACGCTCAGTTGAACTTCGATAGCCAAGGCTTCCTCCGTCTGCCGCAATAAACGGGCGCAAGCCGCAGCCTGCTCGACGTCCTCGAAGAACAGCAGCGTCGCATCCTCGGATTCGAAACTGCGAGCACCGAAGTGCTGGGCGATGCATTCCAGATCCGATCTGGGCCGTTCGCCTTCGAGTTGCCGCCAGATCCGTTCCAGGAATTGCCGTCCGTGCTTGCGCACCGCGGCCGGCGTTTCGTAACGTTCCCAGTCGGTGTGCAGCGGCAACCGGTTGGCCGATTTGGTGGGGTTTGAATCGTTCATGGCATCCTCCAGAAGGGACGGCCATGACCCATCCCCCAAAGGGCGATGGATGGCGCCCCGGGTAGGGTTTAGAGAATCGGATCAGGCTTCGGCCGGTTCCGGATTGAGCGTCTTCTTGGCGTCCGCCAGCGCTTCGTGGCCGGATGCCGCCGCTCCATCAGCGTTGACCGGCACAGCGGCCAGTTTGGCCTGGCGAGCCTGGTTGATCTCCGCAGTGACGTAGCTCAGGTCGACGCCGCTGAAGTGCTCGGCGGCGTAATCGAGCGCCGCCTGCCAGGCGCCGGCTTTTTCCGCCCGGGCGATGAGCTTCGGCGCCATGCGCTTGGCTTCCGGGCTGGCCTCGCCTCCGGCGTAAGATGCCAGATCGGTTCCGGATATGACGGGCTCGGCCTGGCCCTCCAGGATTCGTTCGGCCTCGTCCTGATCGAAGATGCCCACAAACCCGAACACCAACCGCGAGGCCTGGATCATGGTCTTGTGGCGCAGGAAGCGCTTGGTGTGGGTCTGCCAAGGACCGTTGACGGTGTAGTTGCGACCGTCCTTGTTGCCGGTGAAGGGCTCGCGGTACACCTCGTCGAGGTATTCCCGAATGGCGATGGGATGGCTGCGGTCCTTGCGGTACATCACGCACTCCATCCATTCCGGGCAGGGCTTGGCGCCGGGCAGTTCCACGAGGTTGTCCGACGCACTGAATTCCATGCCGTCGAAGTTGGCGTGCTGGTTGATGATCCGCGCCCAGCCGTCCACCCCGACCACCGGCACGATGCCGTTCTGTTTGTCGGGATAGGCGTAGATTTCCTTGGTGAACGGATTCAGGCCGTATTGGTCGGCCACGATCAGCAAGGCCATCATCTGCTCGTCGGTCACCGGCGTGGAGCCGGGCTTTTGCCGGAATGCGGTGGCCTTGAGGATTTCGATGACCTTGGTCTGGTCGACGGAAAAGCGTTCAGCGAATTTCTGGATCAGCTTATTGTTCATGGGGATCTCCTGTGAGGGGACACCCTGACCCCGCCGGGGAGGATATCCCCGGTTCGGGTTGATGAAGTCGTCGAAAAATTACCGGCCCCTCGGCCGGGCAGCTCAACGCTCTATGACTGTCAGACGGCGAATCTGGGACGGCCCAGTCGATCGCATTTCACGGCAATGGCGGAAATGAAGGGAATGTCATCGTCCTCGAAGTCGAAGCCTTCGTCCGTCGGTGTGGCTATGGAACCACCGCCTCCGGTCTGGCCGGAATTTGCGGCTGGGGCAGACGCCCTCGACTCGGAACGGCTACCGAGCATTTTCATCTCGTGGCCGACGATTTCCGTGGTGTACTGATCCTGTCCGGCCTGGTTCTTCCATTTCCGGGTGCGGATGCGCCCCTCGATGAACACCAGTGAACCTTTCTTCAGGTATTCGCCCGCCACTTCGCCGGGACGCCCGAACAGGACGACCCGATGCCACTCGGTGGCCTGCTTCACCTCGCCCGTGCTCTTGTCCTTGTGGGACTCGGCTGTAGCGAGCGCCAGATTGGCGACGCATTTGCCTTCCGGGGTGTAACGCACCTCGGGATCACGGCCCAAGCGGCCGATGAGTTGTGCCTTGTTCAACATGGGTGGACTCCCCCCGCCGCACTCGGGAAATCGAGAGAAAGAGCCGGTGCGTGCGGATCGCCGGCATTCGGGATGCCCACATCCCTACTGGAGAGGGAGGTAGACTCTTCTGGTCAGGGTTTGAGCGCTAGCGGGTTGCCGCGTCCACCGCCAGCTCCAGGCGTTCCGCCCGGCTCGTGACGCGGTCGACCGCTTGGCTGCCCAGAACGACAGCGGCCGTCACAGTGACGCCGAGAAAGGATGGCTTTCATGGCGATCTCCTGAGTGGGCGAGCGCCATGAACCCCGGTCCGGGCATGACGCCCGGGTGGGGTTGATGAGGAATGGCTGTTCTTGTCGAGCGCCCAGCTTGCGCTCCCTGAGACTCTGCGAAGAAAGCCGCAGGGTTCGGATCTTCCAAAAACGGGGATCAAAATCGAGGGATGTTGTACCGCGTTGGTATGCGGGGCTGTGTCGGAATAGTTGCGGCTTTCAACGCAGTTTTTCTGCGGCCGGAGGGAGACGGTTCGGGCTAGGATCGCGAACTGGCATTCATCAGCGACCCGAGGACAACCCCATGGCAGAAGCCAAGAACCGCGCCTACAGCCGGCCCGTATTCGACCAGCGCATTACCATCCAGAGCGAACAGGCGCAGCGGGTGTTCGAACGGGAGTTTCCCCGGGTGGTGAGTTCACTTTATGCGATCGACGTGATCCTTCGCATCATCGGCGACGACCGGGAGATCGACGAGGTAGAGGGCCTGGTTGGCGCCATGATCGGCGATTGCGCCAAGGACATCCAGAACGAGAAGGGGCGCATCGAGAAACTCCGCGAGGACAACGGCATCACGGCCTCGCCGCGCTACACCAACCCAGAGCAGGTGGAAATCCGCATCGTCTCGCCCCAGGTCGCCCAGTTCGTGGCTTTGCTGCAGAAGATGGACGAACTGATGATCGCCCTGGACGCACTATGGCTGTGCGGGGTGCTGAGCAACAAGCAGCGCTCTGACGGAGTCTATCAGTGGCAGCAAAGGCTGCTGCGCCTCGGCCGGCGCATCGTGGCGATCGAACGCCGGGCAAGAGCGTCGGCGGGAAGGCGGGGAAAGGAAGCTGAGGTTCGTGAGGCTACGGGCGAAGTCGCCGAGGGCACGGAGATCGACGTTTCAGCGCCGGAAGTCGGCGACGCTGACGATAACCAGTCTGCAAAGGCCGCTCACGCTGCTGAGTAAATCAAGCAGGGTGACAGGCTGATAGTCGCTAATTTGCACTCGAAGCTGACTTGGCATCAAACCCCGTTACCCACCTGAAATCAAATTTACATTGTCATAGGGCATTGCTAGGGAACAGGTGAAGTTTCCGCCCGGCTATTACGTCACCTGGAGCGGCCAATTCGAATTCATGGAACGCGCCCCGGCAAACTGGCCATTCGGGTCCGGAAGTGCACACGCCATGTCGTACAGATGCTTTAAATGGCTCAGGCATCGCAGCACCGATACTCACCTTAACGCGGAGGCGCTTCCGGTGTGAGGTCCAACAACTGAGAGGAAGCGACCAAAGCAGCTTTGAGAAAGAGTTTCTCGGGAATAATCTCGAACGTAGTTCCCCCTACCTCTACCGTTCGACACTCTGAGTCGCCACAAACAGAACAGCAACGACTGCTCCCAACTCTCGCACCGAGCCATTCCTCCATGGGTCTACCCGCGATCCAAATGCGGTTGGACTCCGAGGGGTTGGCGTTGAATGATTTTTCGTCTATCTCTCTGAGCTCAAGGGTTGGCTCAATGCCCAAGGGGCGGAGAGCCTCCTTGAGTTTACTGACGGCCTGCTCCATCTCCTGATAGGTGGCGTTGCAGCGGTCACACGTCTTCCCGTCCAAGCTCACGAGCCTCTGCCAAATTATCGGTAGCGATTTCACAACAATAATCCCTTTCTGAGGCGTCTAACGACTTGTGTCGTGAGAACTCATTGACGTTTCACGACCCCCGATGCGCGGACAAAGCTCCGCAAGCTTTAATTTGGCTGCGTCGCGAGTTCAGGATTCTGAATGCCGACGCGGCAGCGTCCTCCGACCCGTAACTCCTTGCGCTTTTCGAAACGGTCAAGGTCGCCGGCAAATAGGCCATTCGCGTCCGGTAGCGCACACGCCATGTCGTACAGGTGCTTGAGATGACCGGCTCCGGTGACCAGACGATGATAAACCCACCGGCCCTCTTTCTCCGCGGACAACAAACCCGCCTGGCGTAGGATTTTTACGTGTCGTGACAGCTTGTATTGAGGTTCCAGCAGGCTGTCCACCAGCTCGCACAGACATGCCTCCTCGCCCGTCACAGCAAGAAGGCGCACGATGCGGATGCGCGTAGGGTCTGCCAGAGCTTGAAATAAATGTTCAGCTTGAAGATTGACTACATACATAGTTGCATTATTATGCAATTGAGAAAGCCGCACAATACGCATGAATGAGCGTTGCGCTTAGGGAGAGAGCGTTCAAAATCCCAGTGCCAGTAGACTAGCAATCCTTGAGGAGACCATCATGAAAACACACATTCTTTTGATCGTCGCTGCTCTCTTATCGCTCAGCCCCTTCGCATTGTCCGCTCAAGAACAACAACAGCAGCCCATGTCCGAAAAGGAGACCCAGGACCGCCTGAAGCAGATGGAAAAGGAACTGGCCAAAATGCGCCAGACGAAGGATGCCCAGGAGCGCATGCATATGATGGATCAACACATGGAACACATGCGTGACATGATGAATGACATGGGCTGCTGCCAGGGAAACCAGTCCATGATGGGCCATGAGCCTAAAAAGTAGCGTTGCGCTAGTCATTGCCTCTCAAATTATCCCAATCGTTCAATGTCAGTGCTCCTACGTCGCGACCGCCGATCCAAGAACTGGCTCAGCCTGTGGCTCATGGTCGCGGTGCTGGGGCACTTCACTCTGGGCGTTCTCGAACAGTCGGCCTATGTCCTATGTTTCGGAGCGGATGGGCATGTTGCGGTGGAACGCGCCGGCCATGACCATCGCAGCCTGAGCCATCGTGATTTGGATCAGGCCATCTCAGGCAAAACAGCCCTGAAAAACGCTGATTCTTCCTGTGTCGATATCCCGGTTGCTAGCGACGATCACGGCTCGCACACGCCTTTCACCGAATTCGGGAAGGGCTTGGGTGATGTGGGATGGGCCGTGCTCGTCGTGTTTGGTTTCATCCTGCTTCCTCTCGTCCGGACGGCCATCGCCGTTTTCCGCGCTCATAGTCCCCCTCTCCTCGACTCCCGCATCCTTCTCCGCCGCAGCGTCGTGCTGCTGATCTAGGTCTCCAAGCGGTCTTTGCCCGTCGAAAGGCACTAGGGGCTGTCGTGTGCGTGCCGCACGGCAGAGCGCTCCATCCGCTTGAGAGAATCATCCGTGCTCAATAAATTCACCATACCGGCAGTCTTCGTGCTGACCGGCTTCCTTCCATTCGATAGCAACGCCGAGGGTGCCACAACGGTTGCACTCACGGCGCCAGCCGTACCCATCAAGATGGCTTCCACGGAAGAACCTACCGGGGACATCACCCTGATGCAGGCGCTCGCCGCGGCATTGCTAAGAAACCCAGAACTCGCCGCTTTCTCGCAGGAAACCCGCGCCCGCGAAGCGGCGGTGCTGCAGGCGGGACTGTTCCCGAACCCAACTTTCGGGGCTAACGCGGCGAATTTCGCCAATGTGCGTGCCAAGGGATTCGACGGCGATGTCGTGACCCTGGAGCTCAGCCAACTGATTGAGCTGGGCGGCAAGCGCGCCGCCCGTATCGAGGCGGCGCAACAGACGCAGGAACTTGCCGGCTGGGATTATGAGACCGTGCGCATTGCGGTAGCGACCCAGGTCGCCCAGGCCTTCACGGAAGTGCTGGGCGCCCAGGCGCGGCTCGATCTGGCACGGCAGACAACGGAACTCGCGGATCAAGTGGCCACGACGGTCGGGAATCAAGTGAAGGTTGGCGAGGTATCCCCGGTGGAGGAAACCCGCACGAGGGTCGCGCTCGCCACCGTCCGCACCGATTTGACGCGGGCGGAACGGGAGCTGGAGGCCGCCCGAAGGCGCTTGGCGTCCTTCTGGAGCAGTGTCGTGCCCCGTTTTGCCAAGGCACGCGGTGAACTCGAATCCTTGTCGCCCATCCCCAGCCTCGAACGATTGCAGGTAAGGATTCACCAGAATCCCGAGCTGGCCCGTTGGACTACGGAACTGGCGCAACGACAGGCCCTGGTCGATCTGGAAAAGACCCAGGCCATCCCCGACGTTACTGCAACCGTGGGAACGAGCTACTACCGGCAGAATAATGACTACGTCCTCCTGGCCGGCGTATCGGTGCCGCTGCCCGTTTTCAACCGCAATCAGGGCGGCATTCTGGAAGCGGAGCGCCGGCGCGGCAAGGCGGAGGACGAGCGCCGCGCCGCCGAGGTGCGGGTCGGCACGGCTTTGAACACGGCCTATCAGGCGCTCGCCGCCGCCTATGCGGAAGCGGAGACGTACAAAACTTCTATCTTGTCGGGCGCCGAGAGCGCGTTCGAGGCGGTGCGGAAGGGGTATCGATTCGGTGAGTTCGCCCTGCTGGATGTCCTCGACACCCAACGCACCCTATTCACCGCCCGGGCGCAATACCTCCGCGCGCTCACCGCCTATCACCAAGGGGTCGCCGAAGTGGAGCGGCTTATCGGCGAACGGCTCGCCGTCGTCGAAAATTCCGAGGGGTCGAAATGACAGGCAAGAACCCATTGATCATTGCGAGTATCGCTCTGGTGGGAAGTTTAATGGAACTCCCTTTCCCAGCGCGGGGCGAAGTCCACGAACATGAAGCTGGCCGCCAGGAAGAACACATCGTTCGCCTGAGCGCCGACCAGCTCGCACAAAACGGCATCCGGGTCGAAACGGCGGGACCAGGCCAGTTGGCCACGAACCTGAATCTCCCCGGCCAGGTGATGATCAACACCGACCGGCTCGCCCACGTGGTGCCGCGCGTAGCGGGCGTGGTGCGCGAGGTCAAAAAAACGCTCGGCGACGGCGTCAAGGCCGGCGAGGTCCTGGCGGTGATCGACAGCCGCGAACTGGCCGAAGCTCGCGCCATCTATCTCGTGGCGCGGGAGCGGGCGGCGCTGGCCTCGGCTACCTTCCAGCGCAAAGAATCCCTGTGGAAGGACCAAATCACCTCCAAACAGCTCTACCAGGAAGCCAAACAAGCCTTGGCGGTCGCCCGGGTCGAGGAACATACGGCGGAACAGAAACTCCTGGCGATGGGGATTTCACTGCGAGAGCTGGAGGCGCTGACCCATCACTCCCTGGAATCTCTCCATCCTCATGAGGTCTTGGGGCGCTACGACATCACCGCGCCTTTCAGCGGCACCATCCTCGAACGGCATATCACTTTGGGGGAAGCCGTGGAGTCCAGCGCCTCTATATTTCTGCTCGGGGATCTGAACACAGTGTGGGTGGATTTGAGCGTCTACCCCAAGGACCTTTCGGCGGTGCGGACCGGCCAAACCGTCTCGATCCGCGCCGGCGAGAGCGGCCCCGAAGCCCAGGGAAAAATCATCCACGTTCAGCCGCTGGTGAGCGAAGAGACGCGCCGTACCTTCGCCCGCGTCGAAGTGGACAATCGGGATGGCCGCTGGCAACCGGGCTTGTTCGTCACTGGACGGCTGCAATCCGGCGCGGTGGAGGTGCCGCTTCGGGTGGGCCGTTCCGCGTTACAGACCATCCAGAACAAGCCCGTGGTGTTCGTTCAAGAGGCAGAAGGTTTCGAAGCGCGCCCCGTGACCCTCGGCCGCGGTGACGACAGCCAGGTAGAGATCGTCGAGGGGCTCAAGCCCGGTGAGCGTTATGTGGAAAGCGGCAGTTTCATCCTCAAGGCCGAACTGGAAAAAGGCGAGGCCGAACATGAACATTAAATCGCCGCGTGCCGTTCTGTTCCACCCTTTGGGGGTCCGCCATGCTTGAGCGCCTCCTTGGGTTTTCCATCCGCCACCGCGTGATGATGGCACTGGCCACCCTGGCGCTGGCCGTGGTGGGCGGCTATTCGCTCACCCGGCTGCCCATCGACGCGGTGCCCGACATCACCAACCAGCAGGTGCAAATCAACACCCTGTCCCCGGGCCTTTCGCCCACAGACATCGAAAAGCAGGTCACCTTTCCCATCGAGACCGCCCTGGCCGGTATCCGGGGCCTCGATTACACCCGCTCGCTGTCGCGCAATGGCTTTTCCCAAGTGACGGCGGTGTTCCACGACGAGGTGGATATTTACTTCGCCCGCCAACAGGTGAATGAGCGCCTGCTCGAAGCGCGTGAGAGTCTGCCGCCCGGCGCCGAACTCAAGATGGGACCCATCGCCACCGGACTCGGCGAGATCTCCATGTGGACGGTGGAATACATGCATCCAAATGGCCGGGACACGGAAACGACAGACGGCGCACCGGGCTGGCAGCGCGACGGAAGCTATCTCACGTCCGAAGGCCAGTTGCTTCGTCACTCCTTCGAGCAGGCCGCGTACTTGCGCACCGTCCAGGACTGGATCGTCCGTCCCCAGGTCAAGAACGTGGCGGGCGTGGCCGGGGTGGACGTTATCGGCGGCTACGTCAAGCAATACCACGTACAGCCCGATCCCGCCAAACTACTGGCCTACGGTTTGACGTTCCAAGACCTGATCACCGCCTTGGAACGCAATAACGCCAGTGTCGGCGCCGGTTACATCGAAACCCAAGGGGAGTCGCTTCAGGTTCGTTCCGACGGCCGAATTGCCAACGTCGACCAGATCGCCGACATCGTCGTCGCAACGCGCGACGGAACCCCCATCCATGTTCACGATGTGGCGGAAGTGGGTATCGGCAAGGAATTGCGGACCGGCGCGGCCTCCGAAAACGGCGAGGAGGTCGTCGTGGGCACCGCGATCATGCGCATCGGCGAGAACAGCCGCGCAGTCGCGGCAGCCGTGGACGAAAAACTGAAAGCCATCGGCAAGGCCTTACCGCCGGACGTGCGCATCAAGCCCGTGCTGAACCGCACCCTGCTGGTGGATGCCACCATCAAGACGGTAGGCGCCAACCTGATGGAAGGGGCGGCCCTGGTGATCGCCGTGCTGTTCTGGATTCTCGGCAATCTGCGCGCCGCCTTGATTACCGCGCTGGTGATTCCGCTGGCCTTGCTGATGACGGCGACCGGCATGGTTCGTGGCGGCCTCAGCGGCAACCTGATGAGCCTCGGCGCCCTGGACTTCGGCCTGATCGTCGACGGCGCCGTGATTATCGTGGAGAACTGCCTGCGCCACCTGGCGGAACGCCAGCATGCGCTGGGACGCCGCCTGACGCTCGACGAGCGGCTCAAGGAGGTCGCCCTGTCCGCCAAGCAGGTCATCCAGCCGTCCGTGTTTGGTCAGGCGATCATCATCACCGTCTACGTGCCGATCCTGAGCCTGACCGGAATCGAGGGCAAGATGTTCCACCCCATGGCGGCGACCGTGATCCTGGCACTGCTTTCGGCCTTCGTGCTATCGCTGACCTTCGTGCCGGCCATGGTGGCCCTGGTGTTCCGGGGCGACGTGGAGGAAAAGGACAACCGTTTCATGCACGCCGTCAAGACCGCTTACACGCCTCTGTTGGTCGCTGGCCTGCGATCTCCCGTGCGGGTCGTGGCGGTGGCGACGCTCGTCTTCGTCGGAGCGCTCGGGCTGTTCACGCGCCTGGGCCAGGAATTCATGCCGACCCTGGACGAAAAGAACATCCTAGCTCAGGCTCTGCGCATTCCCAGTACCGGCCTAACTCAATCGATGGGGATGCAGGCTCAGGTGGAAAAAACCCTTGCCCGATTTCCGGAGGTCGCTTACGTCTTCGGTAAGACAGGTACCGCGGAACTGGCCACCGATCCCATGCCGCCCAACGCCTCCGATACGTTTGTGATGCTCAAACCACATGAACAATGGCCGGAGCCGGACAAACCGAAGGCGGAATTGGTCGAGCAGATGGAACAGGCGCTGGAACAACTGCCCGGGAATCAATACGAGTTCACCCAGCCGATCCAGATGCGCTTCAACGAATTGATCGCCGGCGTGCGCAGCGACGTGGCGGTCAAACTCTTTGGCGACGACTTTAACGTCATGCAGCCCTTGGCCCAGCGCATCGGTCGGCTGTTGCAGGATGTGCCCGGCGCGGCCGACGTCAAAGTGGAGCAAACCAGCGGCTTGCCGATGCTGAACGTGATCGTCGACCGAGCCGCCATCGCCCGCTACGGCCTCAACATCACCGACGTGCAGGACGTCCTCGCCGTCGCCGTGGGCGGGCGGAACGCCGGCCTGGTGTTCGAGGGCGACCGCCGCTATGCCTTGGTGGTCCGTCTGCCGGAAACCCTGCGCGGCGATGTGGCGGCGCTCCGGCAACTGCCCATCCCGCTGCCGCAGAGTGCCGCTGCCAGTCAAGGCCAGCCTAACTATCTTCCGCTCGGCGAAGTCGCCCGGATCGAGATCGCCGAAGGCCCCAATCAGGTGAGCCGGGAAAACGGCAAGCGGCGCATCGTGGTTCAGGCCAATGTCCGGGGACGCGATCTCGGCTCGTTCGTCACCGAGGCGGAACAGCGTCTCGACGTGGAACTCAAGTTGCCCGCCGGCTACTGGCTGGATTGGGGCGGTCAGTTCGAGAACCTGGTCAAGGCCAAGGCGCGGCTGCTGGTCGTGGTGCCGGTGTGCTTCTTTCTGATCTTCCTGCTGTTGTTCAGCGCCTTCAACTCGGTCAAGCAGGCCCTCCTGATCTTCAGCGGAGTGCCGTTTGCGCTGATCGGCGGCGTGTTGGCCCTGTGGCTGCGGGGGATACCCTTCTCGATCACGGCGGCGGTGGGCTTCATCGCCCTCTCGGGGGTCGCCGTGCTCAACGGCCTGGTCATGGTGAGTTTCATCGACCAATTGCGAAAAGAGGGGCTGCCGCTGGAACAGGCGATTATGCAGGGCGCCATCACCCGGCTGCGCCCGGTCCTCATGACCGCGCTGGTCGCTTCCCTGGGCTTCGTGCCCATGGCACTGGCCACCGGCACCGGGGCGGAAGTGCAGAAGCCGTTGGCGACGGTGGTCATCGGCGGGCTGATTTCCAGCACGGTGCTCACGCTGCTGGTACTGCCAGTGATCTATCGGCTGACCCAAAGGGAGGAGGACGCCAATACCGTGACAACAGGAGGCGAACCATGATTACACCAGCGGTACTGTCGATACTGTACTTCCTCTTGGCCGGTCTCATGGAAATTGGGGGCGGCTATCTTGTTTGGCTCTGGCTGCGTGACCGGTACCCGTGGTGGGTAGGCTTGCTAGGGGCAGTGGTACTCATCGGTTATGGCATCGTGCCTACCTTTCAGCCGGCCCACTTTGGACGCGTCTATGCCGCCTATGGCGGCGTGTTCGTGTTCATGTCCCTGCTGTGGGGCTGGTGGATCGACGGGAAGACCCCAGACAGATGGGATGTGCTCGGCGCAGCCCTGTGCGTTGCTGGCGTGATGGTCATTATGTACACGCCGCGCGGGAACATCCCCTAAGGGAGCCCATTAAGCCAATCGTAGGAGATCGTCAACATGCAATTCAGAATCCATGGCATGGACTGCACCGATGAAGTCGCCGTGCTCAAGCGGGAACTGGGACCGTTGGTGGGTGGTGAAGACCGCCTCGCGTTCAATCTGCTGGAGGGCACCATGAGCGTGGGCGGCGACGCAAGCCCCGTCTCGGCCGACGCCATTCTCCGGGCTGTCGCCCGCACCGGTATGCGGGCAAAGCTTTTGTCCGAACCGAAACTCTCCTCCGACGAGTCTTTCTGGAAACGTCACGGCCGAACCGTCCTGACCGCCGTCAGCGGCTTGCTGACGCTGGCCGGCTTTCTCACCCACGCTATCCTGGCTGGGGGAGTCACCGACGCGCTGGGGTCCGAAGGAGTCGGCTTGGTGCATGACGTACCGCCGGTGGCCAAGTCGTTGTACGCCTTGGGTGCGCTTGCGGGCGCCTGGTACATCCTGCCGAAAGCCGGGTTCGCCTTGAAGCGTCTTTCGCCCGATATGAACCTGCTGATGACGGTGGCCGTCATCGGAGCGATGGGCATCCAGGAATGGTTCGAAGCGTCCACGGTGGCGTTCCTGTTCGCGCTGTCCCATCTGCTGGAATCCTGGAGCGTCGGACGCGCCCGCCGCGCCATCGCCGCCTTGATGGGGCTGGCACAGCCCATCGCCCGGCTGAAGCGGGAGGATGGCCGCGAGGTCGAGGTAGCGCCGGAAAGCGTGCCGGTGGGTGCGCTATTCGTGGTGAAACCCGGCGAACGGATTCCCTTGGATGGGACGGTCAGGGCAGGTGTCAGCGGAGTCAACCAGGCGCCCATCACCGGGGAGAGCGTACCGGTCGAGAAGCAAGCCGGCAGTGAGGTGTTCGCGGGTACGGTCAACGGCAACGGCGCCTTGGAAATCGAATGCACCAAGCCCGCCGGAGACACCACCCTGGCCCACATCATCCGCCTGGTGGGGGAAGCCCAAAGCAAGCGGGCGCCGTCGGAACAGTGGGTGGAACGGTTCGCCCGCATCTACACCCCTTCCGTCATGGGCCTGGCCGTCGCGGTGTTGCTGATTCCGCCACTCCTTTTGGGCGAACCGTGGATGGAATGGCTCTACCGCGCCTTGGTCCTGCTGGTCATCGCCTGCCCCTGTGCCCTGGTGATCTCCACGCCGGTCAGTATCGTAGCGGCGCTAGCCGCTTCGGCCCGCAACGGTGTGCTGATCAAGGGCGGACTGTACATCGAGGCGCCGGCGCACTTGAAAGCGATTGCCTTCGACAAGACCGGCACGTTGACGGAAGGCCGAATGAAAGTCGTGGATGTGGTTCCCTTGGGCGGCCATGATGAAGCGGAGCTGCTGGAACGGGTCGCTGCGTTAGAGATGCGCAGCGATCATCCTCTTGCCCGCGCGATCCTGGGTTATGCGGAGGAACGCGGGATGACGATCCGCCCCGCCGAAGAGGTGCAAATCCTTCAGGGCAAGGGCGCCATCGGGCAATTCAATGGCAAGACCTATTGGGTCGGTTCCCACCGTTACTTGGAGGAACGAGGGCAGGAGATCGAGGAAACCCATCGGCAATTGGAGAGCTTGTCGCAGGCCGGAAGAACGGTGGTTGTGGTGGGCAATGAAACCCACGTCTGCGGCCTCATCGCCCTGGCCGACGCAGTCCGCCCCGAAGCCGTCGAAACGATCCGGGCGTTGCGCGAAGCCGGCATCGAGCATCTCATCATGCTCACCGGCGACAACGCAGGGACAGCGCAGCGGATCGCCCGCGAGACGGGTGTGGACGAGGTTCGCGCCGAACTGCTGCCGGCGGACAAGGTGGCGGCCGTGGAGACGCTGGTTTCCCGGTATGGTCAGGTGGCCATGGTGGGCGACGGCGTGAACGACGCCCCGGCCATGGCGCGGGCCAGCTTAGGTGTTGCCATGGGCGCGGTAGGCAGCGATGCCGCCATCGAGACCGCCGACATCGCCCTGATGTCCGACGACCTCGCCAAGCTGCCCTGGCTGATCCGCCACTCCCGGCGCACCCTCGCCGTCATCCGTCAGAACATCGGTTTCTCGCTGGCAGTCAAGGCACTTTTCGTGACGCTGACTTTCCTGGGCTCGGCCACCTTGTGGGCAGCCATCGCCGCAGACATGGGTACTTCCCTGCTGGTGATCTTCAATGGACTGCGGCTATTGCAAATTGGAAGGTCATATGGCGTCAAGGACATCAAATGATTGGCGACGCGGAAATATTAGCGACTCTGAGTCAACGGCGCCGGAAGTTGCTGACGCCAGGGCGGAACCATTTGGGTGGCCATGGCGTCTTATTTTTATACTTTTCCGTACGATGGAGATCGACGATGAATGCGATTCGGCTTTTCATTGCCCTGACGCTCGCCCTGCCCGTTGCTGCCTTTTCCGACACTTGGACCGGCAGGGTAATCTCGATCCAATCCGGTGATCGTCTGACCGTTCGGCACGACCATCAAAAGGTCAGAATTCACCTGACGGGAATAGAAGCGCCGCAGGCGCACCAACGTGGGTTCAGAAAATCGCGCGCCCAGCTGGCCAAACTCTGCCTAAACCGCCGCGTCCAGGTCTCCATCGACAATCCCGGCACCGGTTTCAGTGACGGCTGGGTGGCCTGTCACTTGAGGCATGGATTTTATGCCGATGCGGCGATTCACCAGGTTGACTTGGGATGGGCATGGATGCAGCCTAACGCGACCGATCCCGCCTTGGTCGGCACTCAAAATAACGCCCAAAGCCACTGTGACGGGTTTTGGGGCGAACCCTTTTCCCATTGCACCCGTGCACCCAGCTCCACACCTCCACCATGGGACGACTGCACCCATCCCCACACCGCCACATGTCACGATGACCATGATTCTGACGACCATCATTTTTAGGCCATAAGTGTAATGACCGGCAATTAGGCCAGAAGGCCCAAACGTGCGATAAAGCACGCTAAGGAACCGCTTTTTCCCTAATTGAATGCTGACCAGTGGTTAATAAGCCCGATTTCCGGCAATTCACCGGTTTATTGCGTGCAATTATTACGTCCAACTGTAATTGGCTGGAATATCGAGATTTCTTCTGGCAAATTGTACGCAACAAACGAGGGGGCTAACGCGGGGGATCACATTGCGTGCAATTCGCCACATCCGACGATCCAGACTGGCTGTCTAGCTTCGTCGACAGTCTCCGACGGGAAGACCTCTCCGACGCGACCGTGCGTGGGTATCGCTACGATCTTCGGCACTTTCTGGCTTGGCATAAAACGATCCAAGGTCACCCCGCCAGGGTCGAGTGGCTGAATGAGTTCGATCTGATCGCTTATCGCCAAGCCATGGTCGCAGCCGGTCACGCCCGACTACGGTAAACCGGCGGCTTGATGCGCTCCGCCGCCTGTGCCGATGGGCGCAAGGGACAGGGACGATAGCCACCAATATTGCCCACGATCTTCGGCGCATCCGGCTGCCGCGCCATCCTCAACCCAACGGCCTTCTCGACGCCGAGGCCCATGCGATGCTGCGGGCCGCCGGTGCCTCGACCCACGGCCTTGCCCGCCGCAATTACGCGCTCGTCCAGCTCATGCTTCAGACCGGGTTCAGGGTCGGCGAGGTGGCCGCCCTCCGCATAGCCGATGTCACCCTGCATGACCGCTCTGGCGGCGTTCATGTCCGTCACGGCAAGGGGCTCAAGCACCGGGAGGTGCCGCTCAATGCGACGGCACGACGCGCCTTGAAACAATACCTCGCCGAGCATCCCGGCGCCGGGGCGGGCGAGCCGCTGTTTCTCAGTCGCCGTGATTCCGCACTGCCGGTTCGCTCCATCCAGGCCGTGATCTCCGGCATCGCCCGACGTGCCCGACTTTTCCGCATTCCGGTCTCTGCCCACACGCCGCGCCACACTTTTGCGCTGGCCTATCTGCGCGACAATCCAGGCAAGCTGGTCGAGCTCGCGAGTCTCCTGGGTCACGATTCGCTCGACACCACCGCGATCTACACGCGAGCGTCCCGAGACGACCTCGCAGCTGACTTGGAGCGCTAGCATCTCAATGTCGACGGATGACGATCGCCAGCAAACGGTCCGGCGGCGGCGACTAGCCCTTCCGGCCGAGCCCAGCGAGGATGAGCTCGCCCGGAACTGGAGCCTGGCATCGGCCGATTTGGTCGAGACCAGCCACTGCCGCGGCGACGACCAGCGGCGCCGGTACGCCCTACGGCTCTGCATGTTGCGCACTTACGGCCGGTTTCTGGACGATTACCGGCAGGCGCCGCTCCGGATCGTCAATCATCTATCGCGCCAGCTCCAACTGGCTCCCGTGCTGGTCCTCGATCACCCCGATCGCGCACAAACCGAGCGGGAGCAGGCGTTGCGTATTCGGCGCTATCTCGGGCTCCAAAGCTTTGACGAAGATGCCGAGGCCCGTCTCAGGGACTGGCTGCGCGAAGGTGTACTCGATGGGCGCAACGTAGCGGAGCTGCTGGCCCGCGTGGAAGACCGCTTGCGAGATTGGCAGATTGTCCTCCCGGCGCCGAGCACACTTGATCGGATCGTCACCTCCGAAGCGGCCCGGGCCACGACCGCCCTGTTCGATACGGTTGCTAACCAGTTGCCTGATGGCCTGCGCGCGGCGATCGATCTCCTGATCGAAGTGCCGAAAGGCGACGCGCGTTCCAGCCTGTTCCGCCTCAAGGACTACCCAAAGAATGCCAAGGCCAGCACGATCAAGGGTGACATCGTGCGGCTTCACCTGATCGAGGAACTGCTGGCCGACGGTAACGATCTCGCCGAGATCGATCCCAAGATCATCCGTCAGTTTGGCCAACTCGGCCGCCGCTATGACGCCGGCGATCTGCGCCGCTTTGCCAAGCCGAAGCGCGATGCGCTCGTCGGCTGTTACCTCATCGAGGCGCGCAAGACCCTGCTCGACCAATTGGTCGAGATGAATGACCAGTTCCTGACCGGTATGAACCGCCGCGCCCAAAACGCAGTCAAGGCCAAGGAGCGCGTGCTGCGCCGGCGGGCCCGCAGCGGCCTGGACCGACTGCTCGGCGCCGTCGATGCGTTGGCTGAGGCAGATGGCGAGCAGACGGTCCAACCGGATGATCCGCAAGGTTTCGTTCCTGCCGCCTGGCGTCTCTATCTCGTCAAGAACGGCAAGGTCGACCGTCACATCTGGGAGATTGCTCTCGCCTTCGCGATCCGGGATACGCTCCGAGCCGGCAATTTGTTTCTGGCCCAAAGCCGCGAACATGCGTCGTTCTGGAACCTCGTCTACGACGAACGGCGCGGGCAGGCGACTCGCAACCAAGCGTATAGCCGGCTCGATCTGCTCGCCGAGCCGCAGGCCTTTCTCGGCGAGATCGTCGCCGCACTCGAACGGGCCGCCCGCACTGCCGCGCGCGGCCTGTCCACCAACCGGTTTGCCGCGGTTCAGAGGAGCGGCAGCAAGCCAAACTCCTCTATAACCATGACTACGGCATGCTCAACAACATCGTGCCGGGGCAGCGGATCTCGACGCTTACCGGCGCACCCACCCCCGACGATCTGGATGAGCTGATTTCGCTAGTCTGGAAAGAGCCGGCATTCTTTCTCGCCCATACCACGGCCATTGCCGCTTTCGGGCGGGAAGCCACCCGCCGCGGCGTGCCGCCCCCCACCATCACCCTGTTCGGTTCTCCGTTCCTCACCTGGCGCGGCCTGCCGCTGGTTCCGAACAACAAATTGAAGATCGAGAACGGCAAGACCCAGATCCTGCTCCTGGGCACCGGCGAGAGCCGCCGCGGTGTGGTGGGCCTCTATCAGCCGCCGGGCTTGCCGGGCGAGCAGGGCTTCGGCCTGGCCGTGAAGTTCATGGGCATCAACCGCAAGGCCATCGCCTCGTACCTGATCTCCCTGTATTGCTCGCTGGCGATCCGGACTGACGATGCCATTGCGGTGCTCGAGAATGTCGAGGTAGGTAAGTACCATGACTACAAACACGAATATCGGAAATAATGCCGGCCCTGCGCCGGCCCCCCAGACGACTTCTACGTCCGGTGTCAAAGGGCAGGAAGGAGCGAGTATGTCTGCCGATGGCGCCTTCCTGCCGCCGGACCCGGCGGCGCTCGAGGCGCTTGTCAACGAAGCGCTCGCGGCCCTGCCGGGGCATTCGGGGGACTTCCATCCTGATCCGGCCTTCGCTGCCCGGCGAGGCGGAGCTGCGCGATCTGCCCGCCCTATTGGCCGGTGCGACGGGATTCTCGCTTCAGCCCGCCGTCACTGCGCTGGCGCCGGATTTGGCCGAGGCGCTCCCTTATTTCTTGACCGCGGCCGAGCCGGCCTCGCCCGGCGCCCTGCCAGCCCCAGATCTCCCACCGGACTTCGACTCGGCGCTAGGGGTTCCCTCCCCCGCGACGGCCTCGGGCGCCGATCCGCGGCTTTCCCGGCAAGATCCGCGCCCGGGGCCTTTGTCGCAGTTCCAACCGCAGGCGGTGGCGGTCCTCCCTTCCATTTTCTTGACACCCCGCCCGCATCGCCTGGCGTGGTACCGGCCTCATCCCTTGCATCCCACGATTCGGAACCTTTCCCGAGGGCTCCTGCTCCGTCCGCGCATGAAGCTTCTGCGGCATCGTTATATTTCCTCAACGAGCACGGGGGGCTGTCCGGCCCGGCGACAGCATCCTCCGCCGCCTCGGATAGCGTACCGTCGCAGCACCCGGCCGATCTTGGCGCGATTCGGCGACCGTTCGATGCCCATGCCGTGCGCCGCGACTTTCCCATTCTCGAGGAACGGGGGCATGGGCGGCCGCTGATCTGGCTGGACAACGCCGCCACGACCCAAAAGCCTCAGGCGGTCATCGACCGCATCGCGCATTTTTATCGCCACGAGAACTCCAATATCCATCGGGCGGCCCATGCCTTGGCGGCGCGCGCCACCGACGCCTATGAGGATGCCCGCAACAAGGCGGCGCGTTTCCTCAACGCCCAATCGGCCCGCGAGATCATTTTCGTCCGCGGTGCGACCGAAGGCATCAACCTGGTGGCGCAAAGCTGGGGACGCCGCCACGTGCAAGCCGGCTATGAGATCGTCCTGACCTGTCTCGAACACCATTCGAACATCCTCCCGTGGCAGCTGCTGGCCACCGAAAAGGGGGCACGGCTGCGGGTGGTGCCGGTGGATGAGATCGGCCAGGTGCTTCTGGACGAGTACGAAAAACTGCTTGGGCCGCGCACCCGCCTGGTGGCCTTGACCCATGTCTCCCACGCCCTGGGCACGATCACCCCGGTCGGGGAAATGGTCGAGATGGCGCACCGCTATGGCGCCCGGGTGCTGGTGGATGGCGCACAGGCGGTGTCCCACCTTCCGGTGGATGTGCAGGTGCTCGGCAGCGATTTCTACGTCTTCTCCGGACACAAAGTCTTCGGTCCGACCGGCGTCGGGGTCCTGCAGGGCCGGCAGGAACTGCTCGACACCATGCCACCCTGGCAGGGGGCGGCAATATGATCGAAGACGTGACCTTCGAAAGATCCGCGTTTCAGCGCGCGCCGGCCCGCTTCGAAGCGGGAACCAACAACATCGCCGATGCGGTCGGTCTGGGAGCCGCTCTTGGTTATCTGAGTGCACTGGGTATCGAGAATGTCGCGCGCTACGAGCATGAATTGCTGGTCTACGCAACCGAGGCGCTCCAGCCGATTGCCGGTCTCCGTCTGATCGGCACGGCCCGGGAGAAAACATCGGTGCTTTCCTTCGTGCTCGAGGGCTTCCGTTCCGAGGAGGTGGGGGACGCCCTTGACAAGGAAGGCATCGCGGTGCGCGCGGGCCATCATTGCGCGCAGCCGATCTTGCGCCGCTTCGGTCTAGCGAGCACGGTCCGGCCGTCACTGACGCTGTACAACACCACCGACGATATTGATGGCCTCGTCGCTGCGCTCCGGGATCTCCAAGGGAAGCGAGGCGGATTTCCGCATGCGGACCGGTCTTAATCCGGTGCCAGGGTGAGATGCGTCCTTCCCAAGACAAAACCTCGGGCGGGCCTACCGGATCACCCCCCAAAGCCAGTGATTTCCCCAGATCGCTGTCCTGGGGCCCATCCACCTCGCTCCGGCGTCCAAGGAATGGGCTAGGCCATGCTTGTGACGAGAGGACATCGGCTAGTCAGGCCGCCACGGCGTTATGGATTTCCTCTTCGTTGGAATCAATCACGGTCTGGTCCACTTCGACCGGCACGCCGGCGAGGGTGTCCTTCACTGGGCACAGGCCCTGAATATGGGTGAGCAAAGCATTCACCGCTTCACGCGGCGAAGGGCTCACCACCTTGAAGCTGTAGCGGATGCCCTGGAAACCGGGCCTGACGGGCGCCTGGCCA
The DNA here is from genome assembly GCF_016925495.1 of Methylococcus sp. EFPC2. Lineage (NCBI taxonomy): Bacteria > Pseudomonadati > Pseudomonadota > Gammaproteobacteria > Methylococcales > Methylococcaceae > Methylococcus > Methylococcus sp. EFPC2. The sequence goes on from NZ_CP070491.1 coordinate 1,019,708, forward strand.
AGGAAGCCGTCAGGGTCGATCTCGCCTTCGGTTTGGACGGAAAACGCCTGCAACTCCACGTCATACTTGGGCGCGTAAAGCGCTGCCAGCACGGCCAAGCAACTGCCCAGGCCGCCGAGCACCAGTTCCACCGGATTGGGGCCGTGATCCTTGCCTCCCAGGGCTTCTGGCTCATCCGTCCGCAGGCGGTGCTGACGCGCCTTGATCTCTACTCCAAATCCCTCACCAGACCAGGCGGATTCCACTTTGAAAGTCAGGTTTGCCATCGTGTTTCTCCTTGATCGATTTGTGAAAACCACAACGTGATAGAACGACGCTTCACAGCCTTTTCCTTGGCGGCCTTGACCGTCTATTGGCGCCAATACTGGCCGTGAAGCACCATACCTCTTCTTGAGAGTCTGAAAAAAAAGCCAGCGATTCGTGATGAACCACTGGCTTCCGGCTATCCGGTCAGCATCAATCAGACGACCCGAAAAAACCCTTACAAAACAATCGATACAGCCGACCGTTGCTCACAGTAAAAGTCCAATTCAGCGAGGCCAATCCCCCGTTCGATTCGAAGCCGCTATCGTGATGAGTGAATGTCTCCCGCCAATGGATTTTGCAATGGCATCGAAAAGGTAGGAGAGCCAATTGGACTCCGCCACGCCAAGACAGCAGCGACATCGGGCCCAGAAGGTTGAATCAGGTCTAGGGGATGCAACCCCAAACCGCCGAAATTTCCGCGCGGCATCAGAATGTTTGCAGCTCGTTGTGCGCTTTGAGCGGTTGCCTCGTCTTAAGGCGCGAAATACGGAGGGAGATGACATAGTTTCTGGCAAAGGTTGGGTTGAGCTTTTGACGCCTGGAACTTCAGGAAAATGGTCAACAACTTTGACAGCAAGAGGCATGCATCGGGTGTCCGGAAAATTCGGCGGTTTGGGTTTGCATCGTTTTCAAGCCGCATCCGAAGCAATTAAATGTCCACGCTGCAAAGCCTGCGTATCAAGCTTGCCGGAAGAGGCGGCAAAGTCCTCCAGCAGCTCACGGATCAAGCGGTTGAGATCGTAGCCTTGGGTTTTGAGCTGCTGCGCCAGCCGATAGGGTACAGGGACTTGAACGGCAGACGGTGCGGGATGAACGGTACGGTTAAGCATCGAATGATCTCCAAAGATGAAAGGGGGAAAGCAATGCCGGATGACAACCCGGTTGGGGATGTTCAGGGATATCCCCCCAGTCAATCCGGCTTGCCGCCAACCTTTGGCAATAGTGGAACTCCATTGGGCTTGGAGTATAAGTAGGTCTTTTTATTCTTAAAAAGAATACATTGTCATTTTGTTATAACTAATTTACTGATATTGACCATTGGCGCCCTTCAGGTAGGGCTATCCTAAGGGCGAGAGATCTGGCCTGACCTCGGTCAATATAAAAGCAACGATCAGGGGGAAGTATCAGGTTTTCTCTGCAGCGCCACGAACGGCCGGACGGCTCCGGCGATCGAACGGCTTTCCTCTGCGGTCGCGCCGTGAGCCGCACGCCTGCGGCATATGCATATTCGGAATTATTCGTTGGCCCCCGTCCCCGGCCGACCTAATCTTCTCTTATCGCCAGGCCCGCCGCCGGGCTCAATCCAGTGGGGAACCCATGAAGCTCGAAACGCTTGCGGTACATGCCGGCTACACACCCGACCCGACCACCAAGGCCGTCGCCGTGCCGATCTACCAGACCACGTCCTACGCCTTCGACGATACCCAGCACGGTGCCGACCTGTTCGATCTCAAGGTCCAGGGCAACATCTACACGCGGATCATGAATCCGACCCAGGACGTGCTGGAGAAGCGCCTCGCTGCGCTGGAGGGTGGCATTGCCGCCCTGGCACTGGCCTCCGGCCAGGCGGCCATCACCTACTCGATCCTGACCATCACCGAAGCCGGCGACAACCTCGTCTCGGCCTCGACGCTCTATGGCGGCACCTACAACCTGTTTGCCCACACCCTGCCGCAGATTGGCATTCAGGTCCGTTTCGCCGATTACCGCGAGCCCGACACCTTCGAGAAGCTGGTCGACACCCAGACCAAGGCCGTCTATGTCGAGTCGATCGGCAACCCGCTGGGCAACATCACCGACTTCGAGAGGATCGCCGCCATCGCCCACCGCCACGGCATCCCGCTGATCGTCGACAACACCGTGCCCACGCCCTACCTATTGCGGCCTTTCGAGCACGGCGCCGATATCGTCGTGCATTCGCTCACCAAATACCTCGGCGGCCACGGCAACAGCATCGGCGGCGCCATTGTGGACTCCGGCAAGTTTCCCTGGGTCGAGCACAAGGACAAATTCCGCCGACTGAATGAGCCCGATCCCTCCTATCACGGTGTCGTCTACACCGAGGCCCTGGGCGAGGCTGCCTACATCGGTCGCGCCCGCGTCGTGCCGCTGCGCAACACCGGCGCCGCCATCAGCCCGTTCAACGCTTTCCTGATCCTGCAGGGCATCGAGACCCTGGCGCTGCGCATGGAGCGGATCACCGAGAATGCGCTCAAGGTGGCGCAGTTCCTCAAGAGCCACCCCAGGGTGAAGTGGGTCAATTATGCCGGCCTGCCCGAGCACCGGGACCATGCCCTGGCGCAGAAGTACCTGGGCGGCCGACCCTCGGGGATCCTGACCTTCGGCGTCGAAGACGGCCGCGAAGGCGGTGCCCGGTTCCAGGATGCACTGAAACTGATCACGCGCCTCGTGAATATTGGCGACGCCAAGTCCCTGGCCTGCCACCCGGCTTCGACCACCCACCGTCAGTTGTCCGCCGAGGAACTAGCCAAGGCCGGCGTCACTGAGGACACAGTGCGCCTATCAATCGGCATCGAACACATCGACGACATCCTTGCCGACCTCGAACAGGCCCTCGCCGCGGTCTGACGCTGCCGGCATCCCGCCGACCGAAACTGACGAGGACGAGTACCGGCAACACAAGGGACTCAACTCAACAACCGGGCGGAATGGTTTTCACCAAACCGATCCAGTAGAAAGAGCGGCCGATGCGGCGGTTCAAGCCGTTCAAACAGGCATACGACAACGATTCCTTCCATTTTGAGGCCATAAGCAACGAAGCTGATGCATGACTTCCCATCCCAAAATAACGACCGTTAGTTTGGTATCGCTCGTTCCGGACTCGAAACAGCCTAATTCCGACCGAATTAAGGCTCTTTTTCGTACCAGAAAACTGATCTATGAAATCTGAGTACCACGGTTGGCCTAGCGGGTTGGGTTTCGTGGTACTGAACCTATCCTGACGGTGTTTAGGGGCGTCACTATGGCCCATCAAGTCCGGAAAGACGTTAGGCGCTGATCGCTGGGCCTTCTACGGGGCATGAAACACACGGCTTCTGAGCTTGTGGCCCCAAAATGAAGGAATCGTTGCCATACCCCAACGTCAGCCGAGTGCCGATTGCGTTGAAAAACACCTGCCGACGGGGGCCCAACTGGTAAAATGAAGCCTCATCCAAATCGGAGCCGGAAGCATGATGGGGCAGCAGGTGTGGGGTCAGGAACAGCTGTTTTATTCCTTCAGCCTCGAGGATCATGTCCCGTCAAACCATCTGTTACGAGGCATCGACCACTTTCTCGATATCGGCAGCCTGCGTCAGCATCTGGCCGGGTTCTACAGCCACACGGGACGTCCTTCCATTGATCCCGAGTTGATGATCCGCATGTTGATCGTCGGCTACTGCTTCGGGATCCGCTCCGAACGCCGGCTGTGCGAGGAAGTCCACCTGAACCTGGCCTACCGCTGGTTCTGCCGCTTGGGATTGCAGGATCCCGTTCCGGATCATTCCACCTTTTCCAAGAACCGCCATGGGCGCTTTCGCGAAAGCGGTGTCTTCCGTCACGTGTTCGAGACCGTGCTGCAGCGCTGCATGGCGGAAGGGCTGGTCAAGGGCGAAGGCTTCGCCACCGACGCCAGTATCATCAAGGCCGATGCGCAGCGGCAACGCCGGGTGTCGGGTGAAGAGATCGACTGGGGTGATCCCGAGCAGGCCATGGAGGAGGTCAATACCCCTGCCGATCCGCCGAAGGTCCTGTCGCCCACGGATCCGGCGGCGAACTGGACCGGCGCGGCCGGCGGGGCTCCGTTCTTCGCTTACTCAACCAATTACCTGGTCGACCTGGAGGCGGGGATCATCGTCGACGTCGAAGCCTCTTCGGTCAACAAGACCGCGGAGGTGGAGGCCACGCGCACGATGATCAACCGGGTGGAAGGACAATTCGGTTTGAAGCCGGAGCGCCTGGTCGGCGACACCAACTACGGCTCGGCCGCCATGCTCGCCTGGCTGGTCGACGAGAAACAGATTGCCCCGCACGTGCCGGTCTGGGACAAGTCCGAACGTCAGGACGGCACCTTCTCGCGCAGCGACTTTGACTGGTGCGAGCAAGAAAACGAATACCGCTGTCCCGCAGGAAAGCCGCTGCGGAGTGAATGGCGACCGTTCAAGCACCCGCGTACGCACATCACCCAAGCCGACACCATCATTTACCGCTCCAGTCAGCGAGACTGCGCGAGTTGTCCGCTGAAGGCGCGCTGCTGCCCGAACACCACATTCCGCAAGATCGTCCGCAGCATCCATGAGAAGGCGCGCGAGGTGGCCCGGAACATCGCCACGACCGGTGCCTACCGGCGATCCATGAAAGAGCGCAAGAAGGTGGAAATGCTGTTCGCCCATCTCAAGCGCATCCTCCGGCTCGACAAGCTGCGTCTGCGTGGCTTCAGCGGCGCCAGCGACGAGTTCCTGTTGGCGGCGACTGCCCAGAATTTGCGAAGAATGGCGAAATGGCTGATGCCAATGGCACCAAAAGCCGTCGAAGTACCCGCATAACGGCGGGACAAGCCCGCCTTACCCGGAAAAACCGATCGACTGTCGCCGAAATGGCTCGCCAAGCTATCATCGGTTACTCGCCACCCGCGATAGCAAAGGGAGTTTTTCAACGCAATCGGCCGTTGGCTGCCCGTCAGCCCGCATCGCGACCGAAGTGCTTCTGCCGGCGCAAGGCCAACCCGGCACGAACGAGCGCCGATTCGAAGTCCGGGAAGTCCTTGGCGGCATATCCTTTCTGTAACCCAATCCACTTCAGCGTTTCCAACCTCTCCCCTGAATCGGAGCACTCGGTAGACAGGAAACCCAGCGGCTGCAGTGAATCAGGACCACTCTGCAGAGCTGCGCGCTGCGCCCGAGAGAGCTGACGGAACCTCACTCCAGTCCGTACAAAGAACCCGGGGGACGGCGGACAAATTATTGGAAATTGCCTGAAACGATGCAGCCGTCAGTCACAACAACCACCGACTGAAAGCCGGTGATCGTTGAGTCGCATTCAATTTCTCCCCACTTCTCGGCCTCATTGCACCGTCAGCAGCAGAACCGCATCCTCCCAGCCCGATGGTTTCTGAAATGCATAGATGCCGCGGTTGGCCACAAGGCTAGGCTCCGCGGTGGTATTCCAGGCGTTGCTGACCGGGTTGTACCATTTCGCGCTCACCGGTCCGGCGAAGTCCCTCAGGTCCAGGGTGATCTGCCAGTTTTCGGGGAGGTAGGCCACCCCCAGACGGCCGTCCGGCGTCTTGGCGAAAGCCATCCGGTTTAGCGGGTTCGACGACTGGTCATAAATGAGTTGATGTTGGGGAACCAGATTCCACCAGGCCATGCCGGAGAAAAAGTCGAACCAATAGCGCATCTGGGTGGCGCCGGGTCGGGCGAGCGCGGTATCGAGCGGCCAGCCGATCGTTGCCTGGTTGCCCGTATTGCCCCAGTTCCAGACGCCACCGGCGCCATAGGTAATGCCCTTGGATCCCGACAGCATCGCGAGATAGGCCATGCTCCGCGGCAGCCGAACGGGATAGGGCTGCTGGTAGTAGAGGTTTTCTCCGTTTTGCAGCCGCATACTGTCGTACACTCCCTCCATGTTAATGACCGGTTTGCGCGGTGCTTGGTTATACAGCGCGAGAGTCCAGTCGATCGCGTTTTGGACGGCCACCGGCGCGGAAAAGGCTTTCCGAGGCTCCTTGAGATAGGGATCATGGACCCAGCCGTTGCCGGACTGCAAGCCGGCGAAATCCGTGTAGCGCTTGTCATGAAAAGCTTGCGCGGGGTCAAATTTGACCCGTGGGTGCGCCGAAACAAGATGTCCGGGCGCGCTGGCCGCGAGTTCGGCGCCGGCAGCATCGATCTGCGGCGTGGGTATGCCGTCAGCCACCGGCGCATACACGACGAAATAGCCGTTCATGCGCGCCGCGAGATTACGGGCAAAACGGCGCACCTCCGTGGTGTTCGTCTTGGGAAATCCGGGGCCTGGTTCGGCGATCGCCGTGAAGTAGACCATTAGGCCCTGGCTGTTGGCATAGCGTACCTTTCTCTCGACTTCCCGCCAGTAGGCCGGGTTCCACTGGAGGCTCGGACCCGACCCCATGAACGGCGCATTGCCGCTGCGGTCCCTCGACCGCTTCACCCAACCTTGCCCAGTGTGGACTTGAATGACATTGAAGTTCTGCTTCTTGCGCAAGTCGATGTAGGACTCCCATTCCGATGGCGAGGCGGCGATCAGAGCGGACCAGGCCGTATCGCCCAGCCACAGGAAGGGTTTGCCGTTTGCGTAGGTCAGATAGCGCGCATCGGCGCTGACCTTCGGGTATCCAGACGCATAGAGCGGGTTGCTTCCGGCGAAGGGGGTCACGGTCACCGTCCCGGTGCGGTGGTGAAGCCCGGCGTTGGCGGCATCGGAGGCGGTGGTTCGCCAGGTCCAGACGCCCGGCTTGGGGAACATGGCTTGCAGGCGAAAGGTGCTGCCGCCATCCCAGAAGGCCTTGCCTGTCGTGTGCTCGCCGGTTGGCGCCGTGTAGGTCACTGAAACCGTCACGTTGGCATAGGGGTTGGCATACGGCCGAGTGCTGGTGAGACTTGCCTCCCAAGGCGCCCAGGTTTCGACCGCCGAAGCACGGTCAGGCCATTGGATCGCAAAGGTGAAAAAGAGCACAAACAGAAACCGAAATCCAGACATGACACTCCTCTGAAGGCCAAAAGTGCAGCAATGCCAAATTTCTTGGCAGTTTTCTCGAACGTACAAAGGTCCGTCCGGTGGCAATGTCGGGCTTGGTGGCAAGGTGCTGAAGTCAGATGTTGAGCGTCTTACACACCGTCCGCATCCTGATTTCGTAGTGGCGGGAAGGCTTGCTGCCCTGTCTTTCCTTCACGGCTTCGGCCCCAGCGACCAGCCCTGCGCTTCGCCCTGGCTGCGAATGCTCGGGACGTCCAGCGGCGCCATGCGCTTCATGTTGCGATCCAGGGTATCGAGCCGGGTACCGTCCGCGTTGAAGCGGCTACCCTTGCCGGTCAATCTTTCCAGATTGAGCTTGTGGGCGGCATTGGCGGCGGTGGGCAGGCGGTCGGTTTCCTTGAGGATGGCGATCCATTCGTCCAGGTTGACCTTGTTCCAGTCCACCCTGGCCAGACTCTCGATGAGAATGCCGCTGCAGTCGGGGTCCTTCTTGTCGCCGAAGGTCAGGCCCAGCTGCGGGCGGATCTGCTCTTGGAGGATGCGCGCCAGGGGCGAAGCAAAGCAGCAATAGCTTTCCTTGTCGCCGATGCACTTGCCCCAGTCGTTGTGGCCGGTGCACCAGGTGCCCAGATAGACGCAGGCACGCATCGTTTTCTTCGCCGCCAGTTCGAACTCCGACTGCTCGCACTCCCAGATGATGGTGGCGAGGATCTGGATGACGACGTAGACGGTGTAGACGATGGCGATGACGCTCAGGGCGGTGCCTACCGCCGCCGCACCACCGCCGAGTTGCACGCCGCCGCTGGAGGCCTCGGCGGTCAAGGCGCCGGTGGAATCGTAGGCTGCCGCACCGCTGCCGGCGGCACTGAACAGGAGGTTCCCCGCCGCCGCGCCGAAGGTTTCGCCCACCCAGGTGGCGACTTCCCTCATCAACAGCGTCTTGAGCCCATCCATCAGCCCTTCCTTGGCGATGTCGCTGGCGGTGCCGGCCACGTCGGCGGCGATGTCCGAGACGAAATCGACGAAGGGCTTGGAGACTTCGGTCCACTGGTTGACCAGGGGATCACGCAGGGTCTCGTAGGCCGCCCGTACTGCATTGCCCGCATCCAGTCCCTTGATGGCGTTGTCGATCTGGCTGACATTGGTGAGCAGATCCAGATAGGCACCCAGTCCCACGGCCGTGGGGGTATTGCAGCAGTCCACCCAGGTGATGAGCCCGCCGATGCGCTTGCAGGTACGGGCATCGCCCTTGAACACCGTGCAGGTCTTGATGTCGGAGTGTCCGCCCAGGCTACCGTCGGCGCTCTCGCACTGCGTGTCCATGGCCGCTTGCTGGGCTGCGTTGAGGGACGCCACCGCGCGCACGAAGTCCTTGCTCGACTGGCGTTCGACGGCGACGCATTCCTCGCCCATGCAGCGCACCGGCCCCGAGCAACTATGGGAGCTGGTGCCCTCCAGGATGGGAATGGTCGTGGTGCTGCCGCAGTCGTAGAGATCCTTGAACAGATAACAGGTGCCGCTGCCGGTTTCGGCCGATCCCTCCACGCAATCCGAGCGGATGAAGGCACAGCCCCGCGACTCCAGGGCCTTGCAGGTCTCCGTCACCCCGGGCGTCTCGCCGGGACAATGCTGTACCCCGTTGAGATCGGTCCAGCAGCTGGCTCCGGTGCCGCCGAAATCGCAGGTGGCTGACACCTCGAGGCTCATGCAGGTCTGCGGCAGTCCGGCCATCGGGGGCGGCTGCAGATCTGAAGCACAGACCAGCACGCCGTTGTGGGTGAAACAGCGCTCGCCGCGCTCTGGATGGGGTTTGCCCGGATCGTGGGTGCAGGTCGCGACGGGGCTGGTGCACATCCCGTCCCCGATGGCGGTGATCAGTTCTGGACAATGGGCGTTAGACCATTGCCAGGAGTCCGAGTCGACCCGCTCGAAAGTGAAGAAGAACTTCGCCGCGTACTTGTAGTAGCTCTCACCGCCGTCGTCATCCAGCCGCACCTTGCCCACCAGGCCGTTGGTGCAGGTCGGTTTCTGGATCACCGTGGCGGCATAGGAGGCGTCATAGTCCGCCGGCACCGGGGCTTCCGGCCAGTCCACGATCTTGGCCAGACGGACCCGATAGGGCGCACCGGAACCGCAGACGGCGTCGTAATCCAGGGTGTCCACCTGCTGCACAAAGCTGTTGCCGTCCGAAGGGGCAATGTGACGCCCGGTGCCGGTCTTGAGATCGAATACCCAGGTGTTGATGTCCCAGCCGTCGGTGCCGACGCTCACCGTGGCATTGTATTCTGAGACCTGCAGCAGACGCTGAGCGGTGCAATTGGGTGGCGGACTGGGACCGCGCACGCAGGTGCGGTAGTCCGGCACGTTGACGGGCTTCTCGCCGTCACGGAACACCGTGGTGGAAGTACAGTCGGCGAAGCTCTCGGCGAACAGGTCGTAGTTGCCGAACACATAGTCCGTACTGCCCCACACCGGATCATTCGTCAGATCGGGATGGGAACGGCGGGCACCGTGAGTCAGGGTCCGGTAGGCCTCTCCGGTGTGACTGGTCTCGGTCTTCAGGCGACCTTCCGCATCGAGGCCGGCGGCGACCGCGGCTGGATCGTTGCCGTAGAGCCCCGTGTAGTCGGAAGCGGTAGCGGACTCCGCGTCGGGAAACAGTTCCTTCGCCTGGATGTCCAGCGACTGCGCCGTGCCCGGGAACAGGGTCAGGGTATCGCCGCTTTCATTGACGGCAGGCAGCGGAAAGCTCGACACGCTCTGCCGGGCCGCCTCCTGGCCCAGCCGGGCGTTGTCCTGCATGGCATCGGCCACGGCTTGCTGGAGATGGGTGAAGAACAAAGCGATGGTCAGGCATAAAGCGATCGCACTCCTCACCCGACTGCCTCGCAGGAAGAATCCATCCTGATTGAATGAGGCTACACCCGAATGCATGGTTCAGATTCCGGAACAGCAGTCTTGCCACCTGAACAGGACGTAGACATGACTGTCACCCGGCCCCGGATAGGTATGCCCCATGCCCCAGCGGAAGGTGCTCTCGCCGATGGCGTGACGGCGGTCGGTGTCGGCGACCGGATAGAACATGGTCATGCCGTACTGGGACTTGGGGATGAACGGCACGATCTTGCCGCCGCACAGGGCATCGTTGCCCACCGTGCCGAAGGCCAGGCCGCGGCGATGCAAGGCGGCGGTGGCGCGGATCGCGAACAAACTGGTCAGCCGCGGGTCGGCGCCCACGGTGGGATTGGCTAACCCCGCGAAGGGATACATCGACCCCCAGGTGCCGGCACACCAGAACATCGCATCGATCGGATGCCCCGCCGTGGCCGCCGCACCGTCCGCCACGCAGGACGAAATCGCCACTGGGTTGGCGAACAGCGCCACTTCCGGATTGGTGAAGAAGGCCAGCTCGTCGTTGTTCCAGGTGGGATCCAGCTCGGACACGTACATCAGATCGAAGTCCTTGTAGCCATCCGCGTTGCAGCGGTTGTCCCAGAACAGGTCCAACATGATATACAGGGGAAAGGCGATGTAGTGGTAATTGAAGAAGGCGATCTCGCCGTTGTCGTATTCGGCCTGACCGGTGGTACCGCGCAGGCGCAACGGCGAGGAACCAAACTTCATGCCGCCCAGGGCCGGCGAGCACCAGGGCGTGGTCACCAGCTCGATCATCCGCGCCGGACTCCAAAGGCCCAGCGTCATGCCGACGTTGGGAATGCCGTTGGGATCGTTGCAGACACAGAACACCTGATCCGTGGCCGATGAGGGGTAATCCCCATCTCCCATCGCCCCGCCGGCGATGCGGATGGGAAACAAACAGGCCCAACAGATGTCCGTGATGAGCTTGCCGGACCAGACCTCGGCGTCGGGGCAGAGCGGATCCAGGGTTTTCGTGGACGTGGTCTCCGCCGCGCGCGCTTGGGGAATGACGCCGGAAAGCAGCGCGCCCATCGATCGCAGCCATTCCGTCAATGCACCCACACGTTCGGGAATTGAACCGACCTTGAATTCCCGAATCGAAAATCGCCCGTCCTTCGCCTCGACCACGGCAGGCACCCGTTCCAGCCGGAAGCGGTCGCGCAGGTCCGGCGGCAGCAGATAGATCGGCGCGCCCAAAGCCGATTCGATTTTGTCCAGACCCGCCCAGCCGGCATCTCTGTCCAGGCGGGTGGCGATGTAGGTCACCCGGCGCGGAGCGGATTCAGGTCCCAGGTGCTTGGCCAGTTCGACTTGGGCCGGCCGGGTGGCATCGAAGATCACCAGGCGCTGGGTAAATGGCAGCCTGTCCAGTGGATTGACCTGCTGTCCGGCACGGCCGATCAACGTGCCATCGGGTGAGGTGATCTCCCGTGGCGCTGTCACGGTCAGGTCGATCTGGCGTAGGCGGTCTTCGGTGGCTTCCGGGAGTTCGTGGAATGTCGTACGCTCCCAAAAATGCGCCAGGGCCTCGCGCTTCTTGCCCGCCCAATCAATCTGCGCCACTCTGTGCTGCATCTCCTCGATCAGATCCACCTCAGCGATCTCGCGGGTGGGGCCCTGGGTTCCAAGATCGAGCGTTTTCGCCCCATCGCCCAAGGCCCCGTCCATCCTGAACTGCAACCAGCCTGTGCCGGTCACCCCCTGAACCTTGGCTAACACCCGCCCGTTTTCTTCCAGGGTCAGCGTCGGCGCGACCGAAACCCCGGCGGCACGAAACCGCGTGGGATCAATGACGATGTGGGGTTGTTTCTGCGCATCGAACCGCCTGGCCAGGGAATGCAGTTCCCGGATGAAGGCCTGAACCTTCTGGCTTGGCTTCATGCCCCGAAACACCACCAGGACATCGTCCCGACCGGATGCCTCCTCCAGAATGTCCAGCAAGCCGGCTTCGCCCAGGGAGGTCGAGGCATAGATGACGAAGGTTTTTGGGCCGGCATTGGCGTCGACCGATGATGGCGAAGTGCCCTCGAACGACCGTACCGTCTGCGCTTCCTGCAGAGCTTTCCTGGCTTGCCGACGTATATCCGTGGCCGCCGAATCGCCGTTCAGCCAGCCCGGTCGAGACTGGTGTTCTACGGCATTCAGGATCCCGCGGGACCGTGCCAGCCAGTCTTCTTCGGCTTGCACAGACACGGTCGCCCACAGTCCACCCAGGACCATCATCGCCAAGCGAAGAATCCTGTCAGAACGGCAGCGCATACGCCTTCCCGATGATCTGCCGCTCGTACACGAACCCCCAGTAACGAGAGTCAAAGCTCCGCGGATGCGAGCCGGTGACCCAGATCGCATTGCCGGGGATGTTCACTTGCCGGGTGTAGTCGCTGGGTGTCTTCCCCAGCTTTTCACTCAGCGCCAAGCCATTCGAGACGGTTTTGCCGTTGACGACGGTTTGGTTCAGATCGACTTGAACATGATCTCCCGAGACGCCGGTGGCGATCTTGACCACCACTCGGCCGGGGAGAAACCAGGGCGTCATGCGTTCATCGGCCTCAAAGGCCACCCGATCGCCGCGCCAGATGTTCTGGTCATGGCGATCGATGAGGAACCAGCGATGATCGCCAGGCAGGCATAGTTCCTTCTGGTCGTCGATGCCGAGATGGAAACGGTCGCCCAGGTAGGCGCCCAGGCTGAGTATCGCTGCCAAAACAGGCATGGCCTTGAGCAGAAACAGCGCCTTGGCGGTCATGAACGGCAGCCGATCAGGGTTCGGAGCGGACATACACGTCCTCCGGTGCGGCGACCACCATGCCGGAATCGATGACCAGATAACCGGCCCGTGCCAACTGCTCGGCTTTCTGGCGCCATTCATCCATGGCTTTGCGGATCAACTCCGGCGGCGCTTCGGGCGGCAGCGACTTGACCAGCGCTGCCCGGTCGAGGACCAGCACCGGCGTGGTCATGCTCAGTTTGTGCAGAGGCTCCGCGAGCGCCCGGCTTGTGGCGTAGTAACCGCCAAGAGAACTCAGGGCCGAGAACAGGAGGATGGCAACGAACCAGATGGCGTTAGGCGACACGGGATTTCTCCCGTTCGGCAAGGAGCCGGCGAATCGCCTCCTGCAGGCTCAAGCCCTGGCGGCGCAGTTGCTTGATGGCGTTGACGTCGTCCGCCCGCGTGGAGAACAGCAGGCGCTTGAACGGATCGACGATGAGCCGGCCGATGCCGGTGCCGCGCTCGGTGATGAAGAAGACCTCCGAGTACACGCCGGGGATGGTGTGGACGGTCTTCAGCAGGGCGTAGCCGCCATCGGACAGCGGCAAGCGCTTGTCGGCCTTCATGCCCTCGATCGCCTCTGCCTTCTGGCCCAGCAGATACATGTTGGCGGAGTTCTCGACGATGGCCCGGCCGGTCGGCGAGCGGTAGAGGTCGTTGACGGATTGCGTGAGGGTGACGGCCGCCCCGCCGTATTTGCGGAAACGCCGGTAGCCATGCTCCATGAAGGTGGCGGCATCGCCCATGCTCAGCAGATCCCAGGACTCGTCGATGATGACGATCTTGGGGCGGTCGCGCTCGCCCAGATACATTTCCTGCTGGATCTGATAGATCAGCTGAAGCAGGACTACCTGTTGCAGATGCTTTCTACCCTTGAGTTCCTCGAGTTCCAGTACCGTGAAATCGCCGGCGAAACGGATGTTGTTCTGCCCATTGAAGAAGCGGCCGTACTCGCCCCGGGTGGTGAATGGGAACAACTGCTCGCCGACGTCAACGATGCGACGGTCTTGTTCGGCACACAGCCGCTCGGCAATGTCATCCACGGTCATGGCCTGTCCCTTGTCGTCCCAGACGGCTTTCAGCACCCGCTTGAGCCCGGCGGTTTGGTAGTCGGACAGTTTCTCGGTCGGCGCCGCCATGGCGGTCACCAGTCCCGCCACCACGTCGGCTTCCTCCGCCCAACTGTGGATCAGCTCGAAGGGATTGAGGCAAATCTGCTTCTCGGCGCTGAATTCCATGAAATCCCCGTCCAGGGTCTCGGCCAGGTTCTGATAGGAGCGGCCCACATCGATGACCCAGATGCGCGCGCCTTCCGTCAGATAGCTGACGATGATCTCGTTGGTCAGGAAGGACTTGCCGGAGCCGGACTGGGCGGCGATGCAGCAGTTGTAGTTGGACCCCGAGTCGAACAGGGAGACGTTGATCAACTGGCCGTTACGGGACACGAAGTTCAGGGTCGGCGTGCCGGTACCCGGCCAGTCGGCAAACAGGGGCAACAGCGGAATCACATGCCGTGTACCCAGGGTGCGGTAGCGATTACTGTCGCGGATGGCCTGGCGGTCGGCGCCGAACGGCAGGCAGTTGAGGAAGAACGGCAGACAGAAGAAGCGATCCTCCATCAGCTGGAAGCCCAGTTCCCGGAAATACACGCGGGCATTGGAAACCGCCTGGGCCTCCTCGTCTGGATTGCAGAACAGGACGGCGCCGAAATAGGCCTGAACCGGCCGGTCGCCGTCCATGAACGCCTCGAACAGGGTGTCGAAATTCTGCTTGCGGGTGGCCAGATGGGGAACGAACTTGAGGATCGGACCGTAGGCCTGGTTGGTGACCCACTGGCGCTTGGTGTCCAGTGCCGCCCGAGTGTCCTCGGCATCCGGGTAATGCAGCGTCAGGGTCAGAATCGCGTTCTGACGTATGCCGCGGGTGCCGGACAACACATCGCCCAGATAGCTCATCGCCGATCCGAAATAGACGCGATCCGGATAGCGCTTCACCGACAGGGTCTTCACGCGCTTGTTGCCCAGCCAGAGGCCGCGGGCATCGGTTCTAAGGTCCTTGTCGTAGTCGAACAACTGCTCGCGGATCAGTTGGGTGGGATCGCACTCGGGCACCACCTGATCGTGCCAGCCGGCCTCCGGATTCCAATTCAGCATCGTCATCATGAGGCGGACGTAGTGATCCGAACTCAGGGGCTCCGGCCGAAGGCCGATGGTGCTCAAAGACTGAAAGGTCGACAGGCGCAGTTCGGCGGCGCGCTGCAAATCCTGCTCGCCGGGCTTGAATCCGGCCATCGGCAGCTTTACCGTCACCAGGACATGGGTGCGGCGTATGCGCGTGCCGGCGCCGTGTTCCAGGGGCGCCTGGGTGCCATGGCTCAGGAAGTCGATGCTGGCCCGCACCATGTCCTTGTAAAACGGCTGCTGCTGGTCAAGCCGTCGCGCCTGCATCAGCGCCAGGGTGGCGTCGATGTCCGGCGAGGTCCACAGGCTGACCTGCAACAGGGTATCCACCGGCCATTCCTGGTTCAGCAGCACGTTGACGCGGTCGGCCACGGCCGGATCGGCGCCGGACAGCGGCTGGCAGAGAAAGCCGAAGCCGAGGCTGTGGTCTTCCCCCAGAAACAGGCCGTCATCGGCATCGTAGGCCAGGATGGAAAAGAGCTGGCTGGCTCGATGATGCCGTTCCGTCTTCATGACATCACTCCAGTGGCTTGGTCATCGCCCGGTTCAGCATACAAGGGAGCAACCGGTGTGGTTCCGGGATCCGGCTTCCCATTTCCGGTTGGCGGTATCAACCGGATGCTGTAAGGCTGGAGGGATTGCACCCGGGCGCGCTGCTTCCGCAGCAGTTGCCGGGCGCGGGCCGGATGACAGGGCGCCAGGGCTTCACCATCGGCGCCGAAAACAAGTACGTTGGACATGCGGAACCTGATCGAGGGGGTCATGTCGGAGGTTTCCCGCCGTGCCTCGGAGGATGCATCCTCCGGTGGCCGAGGCTCAGATCACCGCGGTCACGATGGCGTCGATCACCGTCGGTGCCGTGTAGACGCCCAGACCCGCGGCGATGCCCACCACGAAGCCCATGATGCTGCCGCGCATGACGCCGCCGACCAGGCCGACGGCGACGAAGGTGACGGCCATGATGCGGCCGAGGGTGCCCTGCAGCCAGCCGGTCAGCATGGTGTAGATGGAGCCGAACTCGGTGGAACCGCCAGTGCCGGCGAAGGAGTCGGCGGTGACCAGCATCAGCAGTGCGGCGAGGGTGACGAGCGCCGCCAGCAACAAACCGCGGCCGTTAGATTGAGGGGATGGCATGATTCATCTCACTACTCTCAAGTGGATGGCGGTTGCCCGCCGGGCCTCGAAAGGCATGCCTTCCGGTTGATGGGGCGGTTTCCCGCCCATGGCTCGCCTGCGCCGCTGCGCAGCCGGTGGTTTCAGGGATTCGCCGCATCGGACCCAGCATTCAGGGGCGAGAACGGATTTGGCTTTCCGTCCTCGGCCGTGGAAGCGGACGGCCGTCGATCCTCCTTGGCGCGATGCAGGACTTGCAAAGGCGATATCGTAGGACTCTGGGCTGGGGCGCTCCGGCCGATCATCCAGCGGCGCTGTTCCAGTTCGGTGAAGACGTAGCCGGAGACATTGAGATCCCCGTCGGCATCCTCCCAAGGCGCCACCCAGATGCGCATCACCTTGGCGGGCGTTCTAATCGGGGTGGGATCGTCGATCTTGGGAATTGGAGCCGGTTCCGTGGAAATTTCAGGCATAGCCGTCGCCGCCGTTTCCGATGCAGTGGGTGCTGTGTCCGATGAATGGACGGTGCTCTTCGCCTTGTCGGTCGCCTTGTAGGCCTCAACCGCCGAGATGCAAGTCGGATCGTCCGGCATGCCCTTGCAGCCGTATTTGGCCGAGCAGCCGGTCAGGGAAACCGCAACGATGAAAAGGGTGAGCCGCTTCATGGCTGGACGTCCTCCTTCCCGGCAGCCGGCTTTTCGCCTTCGGCTTGAGTCGTAGGTTCGTTGGGATGAGTCGGATTCGACGGCGGCTTGTTGGCCAGCCAGTCGGCCAGGCTGCCCGGGGCGCCCTTGAAGGTGCGGCCGTCCGGGGCGATCAGGAACGGCACCGCCTCAATGCCGAAGAGATGAGCGGTGACCAGAGCCCGCTGCATGGGCTCGCGGTCGCACTTCGCGTCGATCTCGGACGGCAGGCTGTCGTAGGTCTGATGTAGCAAGGCCTCCCGGGCCTTGTCCTTCGAAGGCGTTTGCAGCTCACAGCCGAGCTTCATCACCAGGTTCTGCGACTCCGGCCCCAGGACCGGCACCGAAACCAGCTTGAAGGTGTAGCGCGCCTTGAGTGCCTCCATCTGTTTCTGCACCTTGCCGCAGTACGGGCAACGCGGGTCGACGAAGACCACGACCTGTTCTTTGCCGGTGCCGTAGCTGACGGGGCCGAGATCGTCGATCTTCAGCTTCATCTTGGCCAGATCGATACGGTTGGCGACCCGGTCGACCTGATCGAGTTCGGTGACCGCCACCCGGTTCCAGACATCCATCAAGGTGCCGGTAATGACGAAACGGCCATTGCCGGACATGAAGAAGGTCCGGCCGCCAGCCTTGACCATCTGCAGGCCGTTGATGGGGAGCGCCTTCATGCCTTCGATCTTGGCCTTGGCCAGCAGATCGGCGGTGTCGGAAACGGTGGATGAATCGTGGGCGCTATTTGCCAAAGAAGTGCCCGCCAGGGCGCAAAGCAGCAGAGTCGGTAATAGGCGTGATGTCATGGTGTCCTCAGGTGATTGGCGGAAGCGATACCGATAAGTTGCGTTCAGTGGGCCGGATGGGGATTGCGCGCATCGCTGCGGGCATAAAGCCTGAGGGGTGTTCCCTTCTGCACGACAAACTCGATCTTGCGGGTGGCATCCACCTCGATGATAGGGAACAGGTTCTCCGCCATGTCCATGTAGTAGTGGGCCAGCCGGTCCATGGCATAGCCGGCGCCCTTGAGGGCGCCGC
Organism: Methylococcus sp. EFPC2; assembly: GCF_016925495.1. Taxonomy (NCBI): domain Bacteria; kingdom Pseudomonadati; phylum Pseudomonadota; class Gammaproteobacteria; order Methylococcales; family Methylococcaceae; genus Methylococcus; species Methylococcus sp. EFPC2. The sequence continues at coordinate 1,037,428 of NZ_CP070491.1, forward strand.
CCTCCATCGCCGATTCGCTGAAGGAGCGCTGGAACGGCGTGGTCGCCACACCGGCCGGGCCGGCCAAGGCCAGCACCTGGGTCTGGTTGCGCCCGAAGGCGTCGGAGAAGCCGCGCAGGAATCCGGCCAGCAAGGCATTGCCCAGCAACTGCCCCTGCTTGCTGACAACCCGTCCGCGGATGCCAACTTTGCCGTCCTCGCCGACGGCATAGGCATCGATGGGCACCTCGATCACACCGCCGTCATCCCGCACGCAGGAAATGGATTCGCCACGGATGTAGGCGCGCTCCGAACTGAGATCGCCGTAGCCGGCCGAGACCAGGAAGCACTCGCGCACGTCCGCCCGGTAGCGGTTGGGCAGGATGGCCTCGTCCTTCAGGCGCGCCAGTACCGGGAACGGCTCCTTGCGCGCACCCTTGCCGGTGGGGGCATCCAAACCGTTCAGGAGATTGCCCGACAGGATGCTGCCGGCGGGGATGAAAACCTCCGTCTGGGACGTCGGGCCTTGTGATGCCGGAACATCCTGTCCAGGAGAGGATTCATTAGTCGGTTTCGGCTTGATGACACGGATCTCCAAGCGGCCTTTGTTCTGGCCGGCAGTCTGAGGTTGGCCGGGACCCATGCCGCCGGCCGAGCCGCCGTATGGCGCCGGCGTTGGTGGCTGTGCGAACAGCGCGTCCAGGTCCTGATGAGTCGGTGACTTTGCCGCGGGTAACCGCGGCAGCCGCTCGCGCTCGGCGGGCGGCAGGATGGGCTGAGTGCCGGTAGTGTCGGATTTCTCCGTCACGGCCTCCTTGGCCCGGCGCAGGCTGTCGATTTCCGATCGCAGGGACTCGATCTGGCCTTGATGGCTGGTCGCCTGTTCCTCGTTCATGCGCCGCAGGCGCTCCTCGTCCGACAGACGGGACCGCTTCTGTTCTTCCTCGAGTCCGGCCAGCCGGCGCAACAGGTCCTCGTTTTTCTGGGCGACCTGTTTCAACTGGGTCGCCAGCCCGTCGATACCTAAAGATCGCGGATCCGAGTCGGTCAGGATGTGTTTGACGACCTGCTGCTTGTCGGCCTTTTGAGCCGGTTCCGGCGCGAAATTGGCGATGGCAGTGACCACGCCCAGGCCCGCCGCAACGATGCCGCCGACGGCGAGGCCCCGTTTCGCGCTGGGACCGAGGGCGTCCCAACGGTCCTTGAAGCTTTGCATCATCGACCGGACCCTTTCAGCAGCGAGGGACGCACCGTGGTGTCTTCATCCCGTGGTCGTCGGATCGCGACATACAGTTCGGTGGCTTCGCCTGCTTCGAGCAGAACCTTGGGCCAGGCGGCCACGGCCAGCACCTCACCGCCGGCATCGGCACAGGAGCGCTCATCCAGTTCCAGGCTATTCGGGCCGGTATTGTGGGCGACACCGACCAGCAACACCCGATCATGCCCTTCCAGAGCCTGTCCCGTCCGGGTTTGCGAGCCCGGCTGGGTACAGCGAATCTGCTCGCCCGCGCCGGGCTCGCGCAGGGCATAACCCTTGGGCGTCTTCATCTGGGCAAGCATCCGAAAGGTGGCCTTCAGCTCGGCGATATAGTCCTGGGATGAATTGCCGACCCGGCCTCCCATGCTTTTCTCGGTGCTCTGCAGCGAGCCGAGCTTCTTGTACTGGCCGGCATCGAGAGTCAGGCGGATTTCCCGCGGCGGGATGCGCCGAGGCGCCAGCGTCAATGACAGGGCCAGTTCTTCGGTGTCGCCGGGGGTGATATACAGCGTCACCGGCGTTTCGTCGGGCGTGGCCACGTAGAGCACATTGCCTTCGACCTGGGTCGTCGCCTGGCTGACCGTGCGCACATGGGGCCGGTCGAACGGGGTCATGATGCGGTTCAGGTGGCCGACGGCGACGGGAATGATCTCGTTGACGCCGGGAACGATTTGGATCGTCTGGGGCGCCGTGGAAACAGCGGAATCGCGTTTGGACTCGGTCAGCACGTTTGCCGGTACCGCGGGACTTTCCACGGTGGTGGGCTCGGCCTGCACACTCGCAGCCAACGCGTACAGGATTGCGGCGGTTTGTCGATGGAGCGACTTCATCTTGGGCGTTCCTGCGGTTGTTTGAGGACCTTCAGGCGTTCCACGGTGCGCGGCTCGTCCGGGTACACGTCGATATAATCCAGGCGGGGCCGATAGTTGCGGGTGGAAAGCACGAACTCGTAGGTGCGGTTGCGGGTTTCCGCCTTGGAATTGGGGCCCTGCGTGGTCAGCTCGCCGGTGACGAAGACCTTGTCAGTTTCGCTTTCGTAATTGACCTGGCGCGGTTTGAAGCTGGTGGCGATGTGGTCCATCTTGATGGCGCTGATCTGCTCCGACATCGCATCCATGACCGACCGGTAGATCTCAGTGGAGAGCAGTGGCGCGAGGGCGTTGGCGATGAATTCGGAGGTGGCGGGTGTCACGTTGCCCAGGAGTTCCGCCAGATAGAGTCCCCAGGATTCCTTCAACTCGCTGGAGGCGGTGTTGCGGGTGATCTCGACTTCCTTGGTTAGGTTCGGCGGGACCAACACTACGGCACGTTCGGTACGCAAGGCTGCCAGCGCGCTGATGCCGTTGGTGATGACCAGCCCGATCAACACGACCCGGTGCAGCCGGTTCTCGGCCTGGACGATACGCCAGGACTCCAAGAGATGGGTAAGCTTCACGGGTAAAACGCCCGGATGAAGGGATTCGGGATGGTGATGGCATTGCTGGGCAATAACCCGATCCAATAGGCCGCGTGCAGGGGATACCCGTCCGGGCGATTGTCGCGGAAGCGGCGATAGGCCTTGATGGCGACGACCGCCAACACCAGCATGATCGTCACCTGGCCGATCAGTATCCCCAGGATCAGCAGGAAGGCGGCCGGCGCGAATTCATCAGCGCTCCAGATCAGCAGGGTGACCGGATCGTCGATGTGCTTGGGTATGCTCACAGGCTCCATATCAATTCCTCGAAAACGTCGAGTCATTGTCCGGAGCCGGAAGTGGAGGAGTGTCCAAATAGATGCTCGGTTCAACGCATCTTTATTGGAACGCTGTGAATGCGTCGAGCCACCGTCTCTGACGTTTACCTAGGATACGGATGCTCTCTCCCCCGGCGACACTGCTGATCTGGGAGACGCCGCCCGCCGGATCGGCAACGGCTTACCCTGTTTGATACGAATTCAATTGTCCGATCAGGAAGTTAGGGCTGACTCGCCGATCGGCACAAGGATCGGCAGTATTCAGCGAATCGTGTAGACTAAGGTCTGTTGCAACAATGCCTTACGCGAACCTAAGATCGGCATGGCTGAACTCGCTGAAACTCCCTCCCGCATCGAACCCTGCCTGTCGGAAAATGTACCCGTAGAGGTCGCCGATACCCTCGCCGCCCTGACCGCGGCGGCGGAAAGGCTGAGCAACCGGTTGCACCCGAGCACCGTTGCCAACCTCGCCGACCTGGTCCGGATCATGAACTGCTACTACTCGAACCTGATCGAAGGGCATACCACCACGCCGAGGGACATCGAACGCGCCCTGGAGAACGACCGGGATGGGGAAGAAACCCGCCGCAATCTGCAGGTCGAGGCGCGGACGCATATCCGCGTGCAGCGGATGATCGATCGCCGCTATGCGGAGGGCACTCTGCCCGAGCCGGCTTCCGCGGATTTCCTGCGCCGGCTGCACCGCGAGTTCTATGAGGAGGCACCGGACGCCATGCTCTGGGTCGAGGGTGCCGGGCACCGATTCCGGATGGAGCCGGGCCAATTCCGAACCTTCCCAGAGCAAGACGTGACGGTCGGCCGGCATATTCCCCCCGGCAGCGAGCGGGTGGAAGACTTCATGCGGTACTTCGAGCAGCGCTATCGCCTGGCATCCATGGGAAAAGGCGGGCGCATCATCGCCCTGGCCGCCGCCCATCACCGCCTGAACTACATCCACCCCTTCCCGGACGGCAACGGACGGGTCAGCTGATTGATGAGCCATGCCATGGGCCTCATGGCGGGCATCGGCGCGGGCTGGTTGTGGTCGGTGTCGCGCGGTCTCGCCCGCGGACTGCAAAGCCGGCAGGAATACAAACAGATGATGGACTATGCCGATAGTCACAGGCAGGGCGATCTCGACGGCCGCGGCAATCTATCGCAAAAGGCCCTGATCGAATTCATCCACTGGTTTCTGCGCGTGTGCCTGGATCAGGTGAACTTCATGACCGGCTTGTTCGAGTTCGACCACCTCGCCGGGCGGCTCAACGTCTACGTGGAGCGTACGGCCATGAAGCCGGAAGCCTTCCACATATTGGAGCGCGTACTGTTGCAAGGCGAAATGCCGCGCGGCGAAGCCGGACGGATCACAGGACTCAAGGAACGGAGCGCGCGCATGGTGCTCGCCGGTCTGGTGGAACATGGCATTCTGGGATCGGTAACGCCCAAAGGGCCCGTGTCGCTGCGCTTTCCGAGCGAGACGGCCGAGATTTTGTTTCCACTCCTATTTGCCGACGGCTGATTCGCAGATCGCTGCTCGTGCTCTCGGGATGTCGGACGGTTATTACTTACGCACCAAATAAAGAGACTCATGCACCAAAAATGTCAATCATACTCAAGCTGTAACCTCTTAAGTTGATAATTTTATTAACAAATGGAATAGGCGCAGCATTTGCCGGAAATAACAAATTTTCTGACGATCGAATGATCACAACATCGGACGATTCCATCCAATCTGATTTGTAAACCTAAGTTTCTGTTAACCGAGGAGAAAAAAATGAAAACAACAACCGTTATGTTATTGATCGGCACAACTCTACTCTTGGGGAATCCAGTTCTTGCGGAAGAACATGGCCAAGAAGCCACCCAGCACCTCGATCAAGCGGTGGAAAGAGGCACGAAGGGTGATGCGGCAGGGGCTGCCGTCCATACCGAAGAAGCCCAAAAGCATGTGATCGAGCAGAATGCCGAACACCCCTACACCCAGCCGTCCAAACAAATCACCGGCGAGAACCCGAAGGCAGAGCACGATAAAGCCACCTTCGACCAGATGAGAAAGGCCACCGGTCACGCGAAAAAGGGACATGGCAAGGAAGCCGGCACTGCCGCTGGTAAGGCAGCTACCCACTTACAGGAAAAAGAGCAATCAAAGTAAGCTTCCTATCCGGTCAAAGCTCGGCGGAGGTCATCTCGGCGAGCTTTGTATGGACGCGGCCCCTCCAGCTATTCTTAGCTTATTGCCACTTCAACTTGTGGCATTGATGTGCTAGTTTGATTATTAATTAGTTTTTCTCCGAGCTCCCCTTTGTGTTGAAAGCCTTGCTCGCCCAACGAAACCGTCCTTACCTGCACGCTTTGGTGTACGTGCTGCTCGTAAGCCTGGTTTCCGTGCTTATGTTTTCAACCTGCGCCATGCCTACACCCTGGCGTATCGCCTCGGTGGAGACAATGTCAACGGGGTGTTCTGAATCGGCAGACCACGCGCAAGAGCATCAAGATCACCAGTCCGAGCCCGTTCAAGACTGTTCTTTCAAGCCTTGTCTCGACTCCCAACCCAACCCGGTTTTCGGATACAAGCTGGATAAGCCGGAGATCCCGGTTTTCATTCTGTCCTTGATCTGGATCATTGGAAGTTTATTCCTTCCCGTTCAAGCTCAACGTATTCCTCGCGTCACCGCTCCCCCCGACGGTCGGCGAATCCCGCTGATCTATCAGTTCTGTACGCTTCTGAATTAGCCCGTTCTCCCGAGCTCGAAATGCGCCGTTAACTGGCGATTGAGGGTTTCTGCGCCTGGCAGGGCCTTCGGTTTCTGCAATCGAGGAGAACTTGATGTTTTTTATGTCCCTGTGGCCGCCCCACCGCGCGTCTTTGACGTCGGTGACGGTGGCGATCTATCTCGCCGCAATCTCAGGCGGTGCGCACGCCGACGAGCCCATCCTGTCGCCCGAAAGGGCCGTCGCCCTAGCCTTGGAAGGCAATCCGAGTCTTGCCCAAATCAAGGCGCGTGCCGAGGCGATGGCGGCCATCCCCTCTCAGGAAGGGACGCTGCCCGACCCAACCCTGAATCTCGACGCGCTCAATCTACCCACCGCCAACGGTTTGAACCTCCGCAAGGAGGACATGACGATGATGGAAGTCGGACTCAGCCAGGCCATTCCCTTCCCCGGCAAGCTGACGCTAAAGGAGAAAGCCGCCGAATTCGAAGCGGAAGCTGCGGCCAACACCGTCGAAGAAGCGCGCCTGCGTCTGGCCCGCGATGTGAAAATCCGCTGGTGGCAACTGATGTACATGCATCGCTCGCTCATCATCATCGCAGACACCGAGCGCTTGCTCCAGCAACTAGTCGAAATCGCCGACGCCAAATACCGGGTGGGCGAGGGACTGCAGCAGGACGTCCTGTCGGCGCGATTGGAGTTGGCCAAGCTGGGCCAACAAAGAGCCCAGCACGTCGGCATGCATCGGAGCGAGATCGCCCGCCTGAATGCTTTATTGAACCGGTCCATGGATAGCCCCATCCGCTTGCCGGGCGAGGTGGACACGGCGTTGCCGGATATTCAGTCGGAAGCGGACTTGCTGGCGACGGCCGAGCGCTCGCGTCCGCTTCTGGCGCAGCGCAAGCACGCGATAGACGCGGCGCAAACCCGGCTTGAGCTGGCTAAAAAGGATTATTACCCGGACTTCACGCTGGGTGCCGGATACGCCTTTCGCCAGAATACCCCCACGGGTCAAAGCCGCAGCGATTTCGCCAACTTTCGGCTCAGTCTGAATCTACCCATTTATGCGGACAGTAAGCAATCGAAGGCCATTGACCAGCGCAACAGCGAGTTGCTCAAGGAACGTTATGCCCTGGATGAAGCGGAGCGCAAAACCCAGACCGAGATCGCTTCTTCTCTGGCCGTGTATCGGGGCGACCGCGAACAATTCAGGCTTTTTGAAGACAACATCCTCCCCCTCGCGCAACAAACCGTTGCGTCCGCACTGACCGCCTATCAGGTCGGCAAGACCGACTTTCTCAACGTCATCCGCGCCGAAAATACCTGGTTCGATTACCGGATGCAGTATTGGCAGGCCTTGGCGGACGCCCACCAGGCTTTGGCCCGACTGATGGCCGCTGCCGGGAAGGAGGCCCCATGAACAAGACCCTATTTTGGACGGCCGTGTTTTCTATCGGATTGGGTGCCTCGGGGGGCTACTGGCTGGCCTTGCAAGCCATCAAGGCAAGTCTACCCACTACGGCACAAGCCGAAAATAAGCCGCTGTTTTACCGTCATCCCATGAATCCGGCGGTCACCTCACCGGTACCAACCAAGGACGAGATGGGTATGGATTACATCCCCGTCTACCAGGAGGTTGCGCCAAACGCCGAATCGCAGGTGACGCCAAAAACGGATGCGACACCTCCGCAGCGAAAGATTCTTTACTACCGAAACCCGATGGGACTTGCCGATACCTCGCCGGTTCCGAAGCAAGATTCCATGGGGATGGACTACCTCCCGGTGTATGCCGATGAATCGAATCCGACGCCCAGTAGTCCGGCGAAGTTGAAACCCAAGATTCTCTATTACAAGAATCCCATGGGGCTTGCCGATACTTCGCCGATCCCCAAGAAGGATTCAATGGGTATGGATTACACCCCGGTTTATGCCGAGGAGGATACGCCGAGTGCGAGCGATGCCAAGACGCTCCGGGTGAGCGTCGAGAAGATTCAAAAACTCGGCGTGAAGACGGCTCCGGTGGAACGCCAGGATATCGCGCACACCATCCGCAACGTGGGTATCGTCGAGGCTGACGAGCGACGCCTGTATAACGTGACCCTCAAGTTCGATGGCTATATCGAGAAGCTGTTCGTCAACACCACCGGGCAAGCCGTGGCGCATGGCCAGCCCTTGTTCGAACTTTACAGCCCGGACCTGGTTTCCGCTCAACGCGAATACCTGACCGCTAAAAGCGCCCAGGCGGCGCTTTCCAAGGCCGAACCATGGGTTCAGTCGGGAATGCAGGATCTGGCGGAAAGCAGCCTGGAACGGCTACGCAACTGGGGGATTTCAGACGCTGAGCTGGCCAGCCTTGAACACGAAGGCAAGTCCCGTCACGGCTTGGTGGTTCGCTCCCCGGCAGCCGGCGTCGTCATGGAAAAATCGGCTATCGCCGGGAGCCGAGCCTCCGCGGGAGATGTACTGTTCAAAATCGCCGATCTGTCCCAGGTGTGGGTCATGGCCGAAATCTATGAGCAGGATATTGGCCTGATCGAACTGGGACAGGAGGTTCAGGCCAGGCTCGACGCCTTTCCCGGTCGGACTTTCCAAGGCAAGGTGGCTTTAGTTTATCCCTCGCTGAATCCCGCCACGCGTACCGCGAAGGTCCGGATTGAACTGCCGAATCCCAAGGGTTTACTCAGGCCGATGATGTATGCCCAGCTTGAGATCGCCACCGAGGCGCATCGGGGGCTAGCGGTACCGCGCTCGGCGATTTTGGAGAGCGGCCGGCGCACTCTGGCCCTGGTCGATCGAGGCGAAGGTCGCTTCGAGCCTCGCCCGGTGAAACTCGGGATTCGAGGCGATGACATGACCGAGGTGTTGGAGGGGCTGAGCGAACAGGAGCAGGTGGTGACCCGTGCGAACTTCCTGATCGATGCCGAGAGCAATCTGAAAGCGGCACTCGGTAGTTTCGATAGCCAGGCTAACAAGTTGGGATCTGGTGCCGAGATGACACCGCAACAGACCCCCTCCGCCGCGACACCGGCCACGGGTCACGCCGGACATGGGCGCAGCGCCACGACTAAAGCGGCCGGGGGACGGTGAGATGCTGGGACGAATTATCGAATGGTCGGCTCGCAACATTTTTATCGTCCTGCTGGCGACGGTTTTTCTGATCTTTGCCGGTATCTACGCCATCCTCAAAACGCCGCTCGACGCCCTGCCCGATTTGTCCGACACCCAGGTCATCGTCTACACGGAATATCCCGGTCAGGCCCCGCAAGTGGTGGAAGATCAGGTGACGTATCCCCTGACCACGGCGATGTTGAGTGTTCCCCATTCCAAGGTCGTGCGCGGGTTTTCCTTCTTCGGCGTCTCGTTCGTTTACGTGATTTTCGATGACGGCACCGATGTCTACTGGGCACGTTCGCGGGTCTTGGAATACCTGAATTTCGCCTCCAGCCGATTACCCAAAGGCATCACGCCCAGTCTCGGCCCGGATGCCACCGGAGTTGGCTGGGTGTTCCAGTATGCCGTGCTGGGGGCCCAGCACTCCCTCGCGGAACTGCGAACCCTGCAGGACTGGTTCATCCGCTATCAACTCACCAAGGCCCATGGCGTGGCGGAAGTCGCCAGCGTCGGTGGCTTCGTCCAGCAATACCAGGTCATTGTCGAGCCGCGCAAACTGCAAGCCTACGGTATCCCCTTGTCGACGGTCAGCCAGGTCATCGCAGCCAGCAACCGGGACGTGGGCGGGCGCGTGGTGGAAATGACCGAAACCGAATACATGGTGCGGGGCGAAGGATATTTGCGTGGCATCGAAGATATTGAAGACCTGGTGCTTAAAGCCGAGGGCGGCACGCCAGTGCTGATTCGCGATGTGGCCCGCGTTGAACTCGGACCCGATGAGCGGCGAGGACTCACCGAACTGAACGGCGAGGGAGAGGTGGTCTCAGGAATCGCCATTGCCCGCTACGGGCAAAATGCTTTGGATGTGATCGAGCATGTCAAATCCAAGCTCCGCGACATCGCCCCCGGTCTGCCGGCCGGCGTGTCCATCGAGCCCGTTTATGACCGGTCGGTACTGATCCTGAAAGCCATCCAAAACCTGCGCGACAAGCTGATCGAGGAAAGCTTGGTGGTCGCGCTGGTGTGCGTGGTGTTCCTGGTCCATGTGCGCAGCGCGCTGGTGGCCATCGTCATGCTGCCGGTCGGTGTACTCATCGCCTTCACCGTCATGCATTTCCTGGGCATCAACTCCAACATCATGAGTCTCGGCGGGATCGCCATCGCCATCGGCGCCATGATCGATGCCGCCATCGTCATGATCGAAAACGCCCACAAGCACCTTGAGCGGGCCGAACCCGGGGAAAATCGCCTGGAACTGATGATCAAGGCTGCTAAAGAGGTGGGTCCGGCCTTGTTCCTCAGCCTGCTGGTCATCACCGTGTCGTTCCTGCCGGTGTTCGTGCTGGAGGAACAGGAAGGCCGGCTTTTCAAGCCACTGGCATTCACCAAGACCTTCGCCATGGCGGGCGCCGCCCTGCTGTCGGTGACCCTGGTGCCGGTATTGATGTTTCTGTTCATACGCGGCCACATCCTGCCCGAAAAACGCAATCCCGTTAACCGTGTGCTGATCTGGCTTTACCGCCCGATCATCGAAGGGGTACTGCGCTGGAAGAAACTCACCATCACCCTGGCTGCCGCCATCCTGGCGATGACCGTTTATCCCCTGTCGAAGCTGGGCAGCGAGTTCATGCCGACCTTGAACGAAGGCACGCTGCTGTTCATGCCCATGAGTCTGCCGGGGCTCTCCGTCACCAAGGCGGCGGAAATCATGCAGACCCATAACCGCATACTTAAAACGTTCCCGGAAGTCGAATCGGTGTTCGGCAAGGCCGGACGGGCCTCCACCGCCACCGATCCGGCGCCGCTGGAAATGTTCGAAACGGTGGTCAACCTCAAACCCGAGGACCAGTGGCGACCTGGCATGACCACCGAGAAATTGATCGCTGAAATGGACCTGGCGACGCAAATGCCCGGTGTCACCATCGCCTGGACCATGCCGATCAAGAATCGCATCGACATGCTGTCGACCGGCATCCGGACGCCGATCGGCATCAAGGTGTTCGGCAATGATCTCGCGCAGATGGAAAGGCTCGCCACGCATATCGAATCCGTCGTCAAAACCGTGCCCGGAACGACCAGCGCCTATGCGGAGCGCATTACCGGCGGTTATTACCTCACCATCGCGCCGGACCGAAAGAAACTGGCCCGTTATGGCCTCAGCGTCGGGGATTTTCAGGATGTGATCGCGACCGCCCTGGGCGGCGAAAGCGTGACCACCACCGTCGAAGGCCGGGAGCGCTTCAATGTGATGGTGAGGTATCCGCGTGAACTCCGGGATTCGCCCGAGATGATTGCTTCCCAAGTCCTCGTCCCGACTCCCGGCGGCGCCATGATTCCCTTGGGGCAGGTGGCGCAGGTCAGTCTCGCCAATGGGGTCCCGGCCATTCGAACCGAAAACGCGTTGCTGTCGGCCTACATCTTCGTGGACATCCGCGGCCGCGACATCGGCGGGTACGTGGCCGATGCCCAACGGGCCGTGCTGGAACAGGTCAAGTTTCCACCCGGTTACTACGTCACCTGGAGCGGGCAATTCGAATACATGGAGCGTGCCAAGGCCAAACTGGCCATCGCGATCCCAATGACCCTCTTCATCATTTTTCTGCTGCTTTATCTCAACTTCAAGCGCATCACCGAAACGCTCATTGTCATGCTGTCCTTGCCCTTTTCCATGGTCGGCGGCGTGTGGCTCATGTACTGGCTGGACTACAACCTCAGTGTGGCGGTGGCGGTGGGCTTCATCGCCCTGGCCGGTGTGGCGGCCGAAACCGGAGTGGTCATGCTGATTTATCTGGACCATGCCTTGGCAAGGACCAAGGCGCAAAAGCCGGAAGGGAAAGGGTTGGAAGTGGCCGATCTGTATGCGGCGATCCGTGAGGGTGCGGTGGAGCGGGTCCGGCCCAAGATGATGACCGTGGTCGCCATTATCGCCGGGTTGCTTCCCATCATGTGGGGCACCGGCACCGGTTCCGAGGTGATGCGCCGCATCGCCGCGCCGATGGTGGGCGGAATGATCTCCTCCACCCTGTTGACCTTAATCGTCATCCCGGCAATTTATGCCCTGGTCAAAGGGCATTTCATCCAGAGAAAACAACTTTTAACCGACTTTCAAGCAGGAGGTAGTGATCAGTAGACAACTCACTCTCATAACACCAACCGACATTTCTTCCAATTTCGATCAATGAGGTGTGCCATGAACAACATCACGAAAGCGTTACTGACCGTTGCCTTGACTCTGGGACTGCTGGAAGGCTGTGCCCAGTCGAATCCTCACCCCATGGACATGACTGTGGCCGTTCAAAGCGCCAAGACCAAAACAGACCACGAGGCGTTGGCCGCGCATTATGAACAGGCAGCCAAAGAGGCAGATGCCATGGTCGAGGAACATCAACAAATTCTCGCGGACTTCAAAAAGGATCCCCACGACTATCCCAAAAGCTATCTGGGCGGGAACTTCGAAAGCCATTGCCAGAGGTTGATCGATATCTACGAGCGGGCCGCCGCAGAAAATCGAGAGATGGCGAAGATGCACCGGCAGATGGCGGCGGGAGCGATCAGCAGGCGGGGGAGTGGAAGTGAACGGTAGAGAGAGTCAGTTTGACTTCCCGCTGTGTTAACGCCATGGGGAATACCGAGGTTTCCTGCCCATGGCGTTCATGAGGCTATTTGCGAAATGAAGCAACACGCCACGAATAAGCTTTTCATCCAACATCCATCAATGAGGTTATGCCATGAAGAACATCACGAAAGCATTACTGACCGTTTCTCTGACCCTCGGATTGCTGGCGAGCTGCGCCCAGCCGAATCCTCATCCCATGGACATGACGGCCGCTATCCAAAACGCCAGAACCCCCACCGACCATCAGGCGCTGGCCGAACATTATGAGCAGGCAGCCAAGGATGCCGAGGCCAAGGTCGAGGAGCATAAAAAGCTCCTGGATCAATACAAGGCGCGCAGCTACCTGTATGGCAAGCAGGCCATGTCGTTCCAGTCCCACTGCGAGGCTCTGATTCGCTCCTACCAGCAAGTCGCCAAGTCGAACGCGGAGATGGCGCGGATGCATAGACAAATGGCCATGGAATCGCATTAGACATGGATCGGAATGGGAACGCCATGAGAAGACGAGGTGTTCCGACCATGGCGTTAGCGAGTTCAAGTCAGGAAGTTAAGGGACGCGCCACGAATGAGCGGTATTGGACATGGCAATGAAGAAAACTTGGATTGAGCAACCGATTCCTGAGATCGCTGATCGACTGGCGACGGATGCCGATCTTGGGCTATCCCCCCAAGAGGCTTCGAAGCGTTTGGCTCAACAGGGACCGAACGAATTGCGCAAGGCCAAAGGCATTTCTCCCTTGATGCTCTTCTTGGGGCAATTCAAAAGTCTGGTGATTTGGGTATTGATCGGCGCGGCACTCGTTTCCATCGCGCTCGGCGAATGGGTCGATGGCAGTGCCATCCTGGCGATCGTGATCCTGAATGCAGTCATCGGTTTCTTCCAGGAATACCGTGCGGGAAAGGCCGCGGCAGCGCTGGCGCGTCTTACGACTCCCAAAGCCCGTGTGGTCCGTGACGGGCACGCCGCCGTAGTTGCCGCCGCCGAGATCGTGAGTGGCGACATTCTGTTATTGGAGGCCGGCGACTTGGTAGCGGCGGACGCCCGCCTTCTGGATACCTCGCAATTGCGCGCGAACGAAGCGCCACTCACCGGCGAGTCTCAGTCCGTGGAGAAACGGGTCGCGATGCTGCCGAAGGAAACTCCCTTGGCCGATCGGCACAATATGGTGTTTCTCGGCACCAGCATCGTCGGTGGTTCAGGTCGGGCCTTGGTGGTGGCGACCGGCATGGACACCGAGGTCGGGCATATCGCCCAGCTGCTGCAATCGGCGGGTGCAGACGAAACGCCGTTGCAGCGTCGGCTGGATAAGGTGGGACGTCGTCTGTTGTGGATTTGTTTAGGCATCGTGGCGCTGGTGTTCGGTTTAGGTCTGCTGCGTGGCAATGATCCATTCGAATTGTTCCGTACCGCCATCAGCCTCGCGGTAGCGGCGATTCCGGAAGGACTACCGGCAGTGGTAACGGTGGCGCTCGCATTAGGCGTGCAACGCATGGTCAGACGCAATGCCCTGGTCAGGCGTTTGCCCTCAGTGGAAACCTTGGGCTGCGCCCAGGTCATCTGCACGGACAAGACCGGCACTCTGACCGTCGGCGCCATGACTGCGCGCAAGATCGTCACTCAAGAACGCTTGTTCAGTGTAACCGGAGAAGGCTATCAGCCGTCCGGCGTATTCATCTCTGGCGGACGGGAACAACGCGACGATCCTGCCCTATTCGCCCTGTTATGGGCAGCTACTGCCTGCAATGATGCCGAGTTGACCGATGGGCGCCCCAGTATCGTGGGTGATCCGACCGAGGGAGCCTTGCTGGTGGCGGCCATGAAATGGGGCATCCGCCGCGTCACTGTCGAGACCGAGATGCCCAGGGTGGCCGTCGTGCCGTTCGATTCGGACCGCAAGCGGATGACCGTCATCCGCCGCTGGGAAGAGGAAACCCGGGCCTTCGTCAAGGGAGCGCCCGAAGTCATCCTGGAACGTTGCGCGTTCATACGCACGCGGGAAGGCATCATACCCATGACCGCCGAGGAGCGCGCCGCCATGATCCGAGCCGGTGACTTGCTGGCCGGCGACGCGCTACGCGTCCTGGCCATCGCCGAACGGGTGCTGGAATCTTTCCCGAGCGATCCTTCAGCACCGCTTGATGAAGCCGAAATTGAACAGGACTTGGTGTTGCTGGGTTTGGTCGGCTTACAGGATCCACCGCGCGGCGAGGTTCGCGACGCGATTGCCAAATGCAAACGGGCTGGCATCAAGACCGTGATGATTACCGGCGATCATCCGGATACCGCCAAGGCCATCGCTCACGAACTAGGGATTCTTGATAACGAAGACGAAGTGGCTTTAGGTGCCGAACTGGAGATGATGTCCGATGACGAACTCCAGGAGCAGGTGCGGCGGATCGCGGTGTACGCCCGCGTCACCGCCGAACACAAATTGCGGATCGTGCGGGCCTGGAAAGCGACCGGCGCGGTCGTGGCAATGACCGGCGATGGCGTCAATGATGCACCGGCGCTCAAGGAGGCGTCGATCGGCATCGCCATGGGCATTACGGGCACTGAGGTTACCAAAGAGACCGCCGACCTTATCATCACCGATGATAATTTCGCCTCCATTGTCGCGGCGATCGAGGAAGGCCGAGGCATCTATGACAATATCGCCAAGACTTTGGCTTATTTGCTTTTTGCTGCCGCCGCCGAACTGGCCATCATGCTCTTCGCGGCGCTGGTCGGTTGGCCATCGCCATTGTTGCCCCTGCATCTACTCTGGATCAACCTGGTAACGGGCGGATTGCCGGCGCTGGCGCTAGCTACCGATCCGATCGATACCGATGTGCTTAGCCGGCCGCCGCGCAGCCCCCAGGCCGAGCTGCTGGATCGGAAGTTTCTCAAACTGACCCTGCTTACTGGATTTTTGACCGCTAGTGTCTCCTTCGGCGCCTTCGCCTACGAGTTTTATAGAGGCACCAGCCTGGATCAAGCTCGAGATGCCGCATTCACCGCGCTGGTCATCGCAGAATTAATACGTTCCTTCGGCGCTCGCAGCCGCTATCGCACCGTCTGGCAACTGGGATTGTTCACCAACCTGCGGTTGTGTCTGATCGTGGCGGCCAGCTTTGCCCTGCAACTGGCGATACACCACATCCCGGCGCTGCAAACCCTGTTCGGCACCGAGCCGATCACGCTGTATCAATGCACTGCCTGGTTCGGGCTGGGCTTCATTCCGCTTTTGGTCCTGGAGGCGCTCAAAGTGCGGCGTCAGTTTCGGGAGCGGCGCACGGCATTGTCCGCTGAAATGTCGGCAAATCATCGAGGATCCTGGAGATGAAAAAAGACGACGCCTATATCCCGGCCTTTCATTTCCATTGGCTGACACCCTGGTACGACCCGATCGTGGGTTGCCTGTTTGCGGAAGTTGCCGTGAAAGAAGCCTTGATCGCGCAAGCCGGCATTCAATCCGGCCACTCCGTGTTGGACGTGGGCTGCGGGACGGGAACGCTCGCGCTGCTGATCAAAAAGACCCATCCGGACGCCGCCGTCCACGGACTCGATGTCGATCAACAAATACTCGACATCGCTCGCCGGAAGGCCGGCCAAGCGGGAGATGTCCTCATACTTCAACAGGGTACGGCAACCGATCTGCCTTATCCCGATGGATGCTTCGATCATGTGTTCACCAGCCTGATGCTGCACCATCTGAAGCGGGAGCAGAAACGGCAGGCGTTCGGCGCAATATTCCGCGTGCTCAAGTCCGGCGGCGAACTCCATGTGGCGGATTTTGGCGAACCACAGGATACGGTTATGTGGTTGTTCTCGTTGCTGATACGTTGGGCCGAAGAAATACATGACAACATTCAGGGGCTGTTACCGGTTTTTATGGTCGAAGCCGGTTTCCGGCCGGTGGTAGAAACCGCCCGTTATCGCACGGTATTCGGCGCCATCGCTTTGCATAAGGCCTGCAAACCAATAGGAGATGTCCTATGAAGTCATCGCAGAGGAGAACCACGATGAAGTTCCGCACCTTGCTGTGGGCCAGCTTGGCGTGGCCTTTGGGGGCATTGGCCCAGGATAATGGCGAGCGGGCGTCGTTGGAGCAACTGATTCAGGAAGCGCGGGCGCACAACCCGGACATCATGGCCGGACGCCAGCGCTGGGAGTCCGGCAAGGCGGTCATCCCCCAGGTTCAGACCCTGCCCGATCCCAAGGTGCTCCTCGGCTACCGGGACATGACTCCGAACCGGGAAGTGATGTATGGCATGAGCCAGGAAGTGCCGTTTCCGGGCAAACTCCGGCTCAAGGGCGAGATCGCCACGCGTGATGCGGAGCGCATGGAGCAGGATTACCTGGCAACGCAATTGGCCGTCATCGCCCGCCTCAAGGAGTCGTTCTACGACCTGCACTTTGTTCACGATTCCATCAATGTGCTTGGGCGGACCAAGCAGTTGCTGGAGGAATTCGAGGACACGGCCCAGTCCCGCTACTCGGTCGGCCAGGCGGCCCAGCAGGATGTGTTGCGGGCGCAGACCGAGATTTCGCGTCTCCTGGCGCGCCTGGCTTCGCTGGAACAGAAGCGGCAGTCCCTCCACGCCGACATCAACCGGATTCTCAACCGGTTGCCCAATGACCCGCTCGCTCCGCCGGGCGAAATTGAGTTCACGCCCCTGCGCCATTTACCCGCCGAACTGAACGCGCTGCTGGATCAGTCCTCGCCCTTGCTGCATGGCCAGCAGAAAACCCTGGAGCGCGGCGATCAGTCCATTGCCCTGGCCAAGCGGGAGTATTACCCGGACTTCGAACTGGACGCGCGGGGACTGCACGACAATGCCATGAAGACCGATGGCTACCAGGTGATGCTCAACGTCAAAGTGCCCCTCTACTTCGCTACCAAGCAGCGGGAAGGCGTGAATGAGGCGGTGGCCGGGCGCGAAGCCTCGTTCCAGGATTTGCAGGCGCTGCGTCAGGAACTGCTGTCCCGCATCCGCGACAACCTGGCCCAGGCCGAACGCGCGGAAAAGCTGGTCAAGCTGTTGAAGGACGCCATCGTCCCGCAATCGCGCCTTACCCTGGCCTCGGCCCAGGCCAGCTACGCCGTGGGCAAGGTGGATTTCCTGACCCTGCTCAATAGCCTGCTGACCCTGCAGGAAAACGAACTGGAATTTCACAGCGAACTGGCCGAACACGAGAAGGCCCTGGCCCGACTGGAAGGCATCCTCGGAGAAACGCCATGAGCACGCGATTGCGCGACCTACTTCTGGGTGCGGCACTGGGAATCCTGGTAAGCCTGGTCGCCTTCCTTGTCCTGCGGCAACAGCCTCCGGCATCCATGCCTTCATCGTCCCCGCCGCTCGAAGCATCGGCTCACAAGGCAGATGACGGAACGGTCGGAACTCAGGCGGTGGCAGAAGAACACGCAGCCCATAGGCAGTTGCCGTCGCCCTCCGCGGAACATTCCATGGTTATCAGCCCGGAAAGGCTGCAATCCATAGGCGTCAAGTTCGAACCCGCAGTTAGGCGGCCCCTGGAGCGAGCGATCCGCACCGTAGGCCGGGTGGAAGTCGACGAGCGCCAAGTTTCCCGTGTCACCATCAAGCTGGAAGGATGGATAGACAAGTTATTCGTGAATTACACGGGTGCACAGGTCAAACAGGGCCAAGTGCTATTCACGCTCTATAGCCCGGAATTGTTGGCTACCCAGGAAGAATACCTGATCGCCTTGCGCAGCAGCCGGACGCTGGGGAAGAGCGAGTTTCCGGAAGTCGCCGCCGGTGCCAAAGCACTGCTGGAGGCATCACGTCGTAGACTGTTGCTTTGGAACATCGAGGAAAGCCATATCCACGATCTGGAGCGCACCGGGAAGGTGCTGACCACCTTGCCGATCCACGCGCCCCGCAGTGGCACGGTGATCAACAAGATGGCCGTGGAAGGTTTGCAGACCAAACCGGGAGACGAGTTGTACACCATCGCCGACCTGTCACGCATCTGGATCGTCGGCGATATCTACGAGTACGAGATGCCCCTCATCGCCATCGGCCAGACCGCCAACGTGAGCTTATCCTATGCACCGGATGCGCCACTGCAGGCGCGCATCGGCTTTATCTATCCCACGGTCGATCCGCAGACTCGCACTGCCAAGGTCCGCTTTGAACTGGATAATCCGGGCGAGCGGCTCAAACCGGGCATGTACACCAACCTGGAACTGAAGGTTCCGCTAGGGCTTAGGCTGGCCGTGTCCAAGGATGCGATCCTGGAGTCCGGTGAGCGGCAGATCGTTTTTATCCATCTCGGCGGCGGCCGGCTGGAATGGCGCAATGCCAAAGTTGGCCTGCGCAGCGGGGACTGGGTGGAACTCCTGGAGGGCGTACAGGAAGGCGAGCATGTGGTGACCTCGGCCAACTTCCTCATCGACTCCGAAAGCCAACTGAAGGCGGCGGTCGGCGGCATGCCGGGCATGAAGCACTAATCATTAACCATAGAGAACTTCAATATGACTGGTTGTTGTGATCAGGGTTGTTCATTAGATCGGATGCGAGAGCAACAGCGCGGAACGCTACAGATCGTTCTCGGTATCAATGCCGCGATGTTTCTGGTCATCGTTGCCGCAGCCTTGTATGGCCAATCATCCGCCCTGTTATCCGATAGTCTCGACAATCTTGGAGACGCGTTGACCTATGGTCTCAGTCTTTACGCGGTTTCAAGGGAGCCTCTCGTCAAGGCCAAAGTAGCCTTATTCAAGGGCGGACTCATTTTTCTAGCCGCTTGCGCCGTGGCGGCTCAAGTGGCGTTCAAACTGCTTGAGCCCACCGTCCCCCTCTTCGAGGTCATGGGCACGTTCAGTCTGCTTGGCCTTGCCGCCAACTCCCTTTGCCTGTTCCTGCTATGGCGTCATCGGCGTGACGACGTGAACATGAGTTCAGTGTGGGAGTGTTCGCGAAACGACATCGCGTCGAATTTGTCCGTTTTTGTCGCGGCCGGCGCGGTCTGGTTTACCGGCTCAGGTTGGCCCGATCTGGTCGTCGCCTCCTGTCTCGCGCTGCTCCTGATGCGCTCCGCCCTTGGCGTCATAGCCGCCGCAAAGGCGGAGATGAGAGCGGCAAGTTAACGCTAATGCGAACCTTCGCATCGGAACAATGAGGTAACCGTGTGGTAGAAAAACTCATCGAGTTCTGCGCCAAGAACCGCTTCATCGTCTTTCTTCTGGTCTTCGGTCTGGCCGCTGGCGGCTTGTGGGCTATGAAGAACACCCCCATCGATGCCCTGCCGGATTTGTCCGACACCCAAGTCATCATCTATACCCAGTGGCCGGGCCGCTCGCCGGACCTGATGGAAGACCAGATCACCTATCCCATCATCACCGCCCTGCTGTCCGCACCCAATGTGACGGTGGTGCGGGGGTTCTCGGACTTCGGCTACTCCTACGTCTATGTGCTATTCAAGGACGGCACCGACATCTATTGGGCGCGGTCCCGCGTTTTGGAATATATGAACCAGTTGTCCGGCAAACTGCCGGAAGGCGTGACGCCGCAGCTCGGGCCGGACGCCACGGCGGTCGGCTGGGTGTTTCAGTATGCGCTGGTGGATACGACGGGACAGCAGGATTTGGCTTCGCTCCGCTCGTTCCAGGACTGGTATCTGCGCTACTGGCTCCGCGCCGTGGACGGCGTTGCCGAAGTCGCCAGTGTCGGCGGCTTCGTACGTCAGTACCAGATCAATCTCGATCCCACCAAGGTGCTGGCTTACCGACTCAACCTGAATGAGATCGTCGACAAGGTGCGCCAAAGCAACCTCGACGTAGGCGGGCGAGTCGTCGAATTCTCCGGCATCGAGTACATGATCCGCGGGCGCGGCTACATCAAATCCACCGCTGACATCGAGCAAATCGCCGTGGGCGTGAACCTGAACGGCACTCCCATCCTGCTGCGCGATGTCTCGACGGTTAGTTTGGGGCCCGACATGCGGCGCGGTATCGCGGAACTGGACGGTCAAGGCGAGGCGGTGGGCGGCGTCGTCATCATGCGCTTCGGCCAGGATACCCTGGAGGTAATTGATCGCATCAAGGCCAAACTCAAGGAGATCGAGCCGTCCCTGCCCGCCGGCGTCAAGATTGTCAATGCCTACGACCGTAGCGACCTGATCAAAGAGGCTGTTTCCACCGCCAATGAAAACCTGATCGAGGAGTTGATCACGGTCAGCGTCTTGATCATCGTCTTCCTGCTGCATTTCCGCTCCGCCCTGATACCCATCATCACCTTGCCCATCGCCATCCTGATCGCCTTCATCCCGATGTATTTTCTTGGGGTCGGCATGAACATCATGTCCATTGGCGGCATCATCGTCGCCGTCGGCGACATGGTGGACGCCTCCATCGTCATGGTCGACAACGCCCACCGGCGCTTGGAAGAATGGGAGCGTAATGGCCGGGTGGGCGACCGTAACCGGGTCCTCATCGATTCCGCCAAAGAGGTCGGTCCGCCTATTTTCGCTTCGCTGCTAGTGATCGCTATTGCCTTCATGCCGGTCTTCACCTTGGAGGGGCAGGAGGGCCGCATGTTCAAACCGCTGGCCTTGACCAAGAACCTGTCCATCGCCATGAGCGCAGTGCTGGCCGTGACGCTGATTCCGGCTCTGTTGTCCATTTTCATCCGGGGCCGGATCATCCCGGAGCAGCGCAACCCGGTCAGCCGCCTGCTGCAGTGGGCCTACGCGCCTATTCTGAGGCTTGCGCTGCGCTACCGAACAATACTGGTCGCACTTGCCATCTTGCTCATCGTCAGCATCGCTCTGCCGTATCAGCGCATGGGCTCGGAATTCATGCCGCCGCTGTACGAAGGCACGATCCTCTACATGCCAACCACGCTGCCGGGCATCTCGGTCACGGAAGCCGGGAAACTCCTGCAACAGATGGATCGAAAGCTCAAGGCGTTTCCCGAGGTCGAGCTGGTGTTCGGCAAATCCGGCCGAGCCGAGACGTCCACCGACCCGGCGCCCTTCTCCATGATGGAGGTGGTGGTCGAACTGAAACCCAAGGAGCAATGGCGTCCAGGCCTGAGTTACGAGGACCTGATCGCCGAGATGGATCGTGCCTTGCAGTTTCCAGGCGTGACCAATACCTGGTCCATGCCGATCAAGGCGCGCATCGACATGCTCACCACCGGTGTGCGTACTCCCGTGGGCATCAAGATATTCGGTCCAGACCTCAAAAAAATCGAGGAGATCGGCAAGGCCATCGAGATGATCGCCAAGGAAGTTCCCGGCACCCGCAGCGTTTACGCGGAACGGGTATCGGGCGGCTATTTTCTGGATTTCGTCATCAAGCGCGATGAGATTGCCCGCTATGGCTTTACCGTCATGGACGTGGGCAAGATCATCGAATCCGGCATCGGTGGAGAAAGTATCACCACCACCGTCGAAGGACGAGAGCGCTATCCGGTCAATCTGCGCTATCTGCGGGAGCTGCGTGACGACCTGGACAAGTTGGGCCGGTTGACGGTCAGCACGCCCAGTGGTGCACAGGTGCCCATCGCCCAGCTCGCGGAGCTGCGCATGGTCAGCGGCCCGGCGATGATCCGGGACGAGGACGGCATGCTGGCGGGATACGTCTATGTGGATATGGCCGGTCGGGACATCGGCGGTTATGTGGACGACTTGAAGCGCATCGTGAATGAAAAGATCGAACTGCCGGCCGGCTACACCTTGGCCTGGTCGGGGCAATACGAATTCATGGAGCGGGTGCAGCAGCGGCTCAAGATCTTCGTGCCCCTGACCCTGGCCATCATCTTCATCTTGTATTACTTCACCTTCCGTTCCGTAACAGAAACGCTGATGGTCATGCTGGGGGTGCCGTTGGCCTTGGTCGGCGGCGTATGGGTGCTCTATTGGCTAGGGTACAACATGAGCATCGCCGTATGGGTGGGGCTGATCGCCTTGGCCGGTGTCGCCGCCGAGACCAGCGCGGTGATGCTGTCTTATCTGGACGAAGCCGTGCGCCGCCGGCAGGAAGCGGGCAAGCTGAATTCACTGGCCGATCTGCTGGAAGCCGTGCACACCGGTGCCATGGAGCGCATCCGGCCGGTGATGATGACCGGACTGGCCAACATCGTCGGCTTATTTCCGGTCATGCTGGCGACCGGTACCGGCGCCGACGTGATGAAGCGCCTGGCGGCGCCGATGATCGGCGGGATCGGCTCGGCCATGCTGCTGACGCTGCTGGTGATACCGGCGCTTTACGTGATTTGGCGTTGGCACAGGGACATCAAGTTAATTGCGTATGAGGAGACGGGTTAACTGCTTGTCACCTGAAACTTTTATCAACCTTGTCTCGACTGCGAGGTAAATCCTCATGATTGTTATCGAAAAGTTCATGGAATGGCTTTCTGACAGACAGCGTTTTTTCCTGGGGTTTCTTGGCTGTGTCGCCATGGAACTCTCGGCGGTGTACTTCCAGTTCGTGGTGGGGCTGGAGCCGTGTCCGCTCTGCATTACGCAGCGGATGATCATCTTTGTGGCCGCCGTGGTGTTTCTGGTTGCCGCAATCCATAACCCTGAACGCGCCGGTGTTCGCGTTTACTCAGGCCTTGGACTTCTTGTCACGATGTTTGGGTTTGGGGTTGCCACTTACCACTTTGTGATCCAGCTCCTACCCAATAACGAACTTGCCAGTTGCGGACCGGGTGCCTCCTACATCCTCAAACACATGGATCTCGCTAATGCCATTCGCATGTTCCTCACGGGAACCGGCGATTGCAGACAAATTGTCTGGTCGTTGTTCGGATTGAGCATGCCTTTCTGGGTTGCGTTGTGTTTCACGGGACTGATAGCGCTTTGCATCATTCAGCTCATATCGAGTCGTCGAGTCAGAAAATAGTGGTTCGTTCTAGGTGAATTCCCAGTTCCATTGCCGTGAATCGCGCTGGAAAGGCGAACGGCAAAAGCAAAGAGGAGAGTGAAACATGACAATCCATTGGCATAAGTCGATAGCAATCGCCTGTTTAATCGGTATTCCTTGGTTGCTGGCTGGATGTGCGGTTACCCAGCCCGCATTCTACCGAGCCCCCGATTTCAAGCCGGAATCCATAATTCAAATTGCTCTACTGCCAGCGGTTGATGCGCGAATCGACAAAACCGTTGCGGTAAATCTTGAAGATAGGTTACGCAAAGTGGCGGCAAAGATTCTTAAGAGAAAGGGATACGCGGTACTCCTGAGTGACGCCACGCGCGAAACCGCTGAACTGACGAACGATAAGCTGCGCGCCGCTGACCCGGCCTTGATCAAACGCCTCGGCCCACCCGAAGCACGCTGGATCATGGTCTTAGCCCTTATTGACCTAAACGTGAGTGGCAATGCCGACAAGGCGGAGGTGTCAGGTTTTCTCTATGACAAGGAGAAGGGCACGCGCCTATGGCGGGACACGAGTATTTGTGTGGTCGGACGAGAGGGCGGGATATTCGGAATGCTAACAAATGAGAAAAGGGGCAATACGGCTATTTGGGCTGCGGGAGACCAATTATTATTGAGCATTCCTGAACGGGGTAAATAAGGCGCAGTTTAAGACAGATGCTCGAGATCGTTATCCTTAATAACGGGGATGCTAACTTCAGGTAATTAGGAGGCTCGATGCGTAGTTGCTGCAAACAAGTGAGAGACTTTGTCCAGTTCGGTAAGAAGTTGCACGGGGAAACCGCAAAACTCCTCGAACAAATAAATGAGCAGGCAGATCTGGAGCGAGTCCAAATGCTGCTCGACTACCTTGCGAGACATGAACATCTTCTGGAGGAGGCATTGGTCCGGTTCGAGAAGGATTCACGGAGCGGCATTTTGGAGGCTTGGCTAGAATATTCCCCCGATTTGGACATTGAAGCCGCAATGGCTAAATGCGTCATTCCGGACCATCCAACATACGACGATGTTGTTCGCATCACACTCGATTTTGATCAGACCTTGGTGGAGCTTTATCGTGAGGTAGCCGAGAAGGTAAATGATTACAAGGTCAAGGAAGTATTCAGTAATCTCTTGAGATTGGAGGAGCGAGAAACGACCCAGCTAACCCGGGCGGTGATGAGCTTCGCAGATATTTAACCTCCCTGGTCACAGCGCAGGCTATCAAGCATCACCGTGGATAAAGCAACGAAGGTCGATAACGTCAGAGAGGATTCGGAAGCGGCACTGGCCACAAGTCGGCTCATTCACCGAAAAATCCTGACTCAGCTGTTTCTGGGATGGTTGTTCCTCTGCGCAGCGATAGGCGGTACCGTCACATGGCTTGAGGTCAATCGCATCCAGCAATTCGTGCACGAACTCGCGCTTAGGGAATCCTCGACCTTCAGCGGAGAATCCGCACACAATCTTGAACGGCTCGACCTCGCTTCCCACCAACATCTGACGAAGTTGGCGCAGCAACTGGTTAATCAACACTTTCTCGTAGTCGAGCTGTATGATGCCAACGAACAACTCCGGCTTGAAGCCGTTCGGCAAGGCCAAGAGGTCGCCGAACAAGACATCGATCGTTATCTCCACCGATTTCCAGAGGTCGGAGACTTTTCCCACGAGTTCCACCTCATTCGCGGCAAATTGCTGCTGGTCATCCTAGTTCCGCTGAAAGGCGCCGAAGATGCGTTGAGCGGTTATTTCGAGGGTATTTATCAGGTCGATCGAGAAACACTCGACTCGATCAAGAACGATCTGCTGCGTACGTTGCTGTTTGTCACCCTCGGCATCACCTTTACCACCCTGCTGATGTATCCCATCATCCTGACGCTCAACCGGGGACTGATCAAACTGTCCGGCGATTTGCTGAGGGGCAATCTGGAATTGATGAATGTGCTCGGTTGTGCCATTGCCGAACGCGACTCTGATACCAACAGCCACAACTATCGTGTGACCTATTACGCGCTGCGGCTGGGCGAAGCGATCGGGCTTTCCCCTGAAAACATGCGCGGCCTGATTGTCGGGGCCTTCTTGCACGATGTCGGCAAGATCGGCATCCGCGACCCGATCCTGCTCAAGCCGGGCAAGCTGACCTCGGAAGAGTTCGAGGTCATGAAGACTCACGTGTCGTTGGGCGTGGATATTCTGAGCAAGTCGAGTTGGCTCAGCGGAGCGCGGGATGTAGTCGAATTTCACCACGAGAGATACGACGGCGCCGGCTACCCGCAGGGGCTCAAGGGTGAAGCGATTCCCCTGAACGCGCGGATATTCGCCATCGCGGATGTGTTCGACGCCCTGACCTCCAAACGCCCCTACAAGGAATCGTGGCCTGTGCTTGAGGCCATCGTCACGCTCGAACGGGACAGCGGCAGTCACTTCGACCCACAGTTGGTGAGGGTTTTTTCGACGATCGCGCTCGATCTCTATAGGGAGATGAGTTGCATTGAGGAACACAGGATGGAGGCGATGCTGCAGCGCCGCATCGCCGACTATTTCTTGGCTACCGCCATCGACAACCGTGCCAAGGCGCGCGGTAAATCATTAGACCTCGGGGAGGATTTGAAAATGGCAACGACCATCGAACCATCCACCGCGAAATCGTCGCTTTACACCTGCCCGATGCATCCGGAAATCAGGGAGTCCAAGCCCGGCAGTTGTCCCAAGTGCGGAATGGCCTTGGAGAAAATCGCCGGGCCGGTAGCCGATTCTCGAACCGAATACGTTTGCCCCATACACCCGGAGGTGGTCCGCGAAGGACCGGGGAACTGCCCCATCTGCGGCATGGCCTTGGAACCGCGAAGTGCAGAATTTGAAACAGAAGACCGCGAGCTCAAGGATATGTCGCGGCGCTTTTGGGTGAGCGCGGCGCTGTCCCTGCCGTTGTTCGTGCTCGCCATGGGCCACGACCTTTATCCGGCGGCACTGCCCGGCTTCCTGGACGCGCGCCTGCTGCCATGGCTTCAATTGGCGCTCGCCACGCCGGTGGTGCTGTGGGGCGGCTGGCCGTTCTTCGCGCGCGGCTGGGTCTCCCTGGTCAACCGCAGCCTCAACATGTTCACCCTGATCGCCTTGGGTATCGGCGTTGCATGGCTCTATAGCCTGGTGGCGACCTTGGCGCCCGGCCTGTTTCCGGCCACGCTGCATGGTGCCGAGGGCGTCGTGCCGATCTATTTCGAGGCCGCCGCGGTCATCACCACATTGGTGCTGCTGGGTCAGGTGCTGGAGTTGCGCGCCCGCAACCGTACCGGCGCCGCCATCAAAATGCTGCTGGGACTAGCCCCGAAGACTGCCCGGCGCGTGTTGGAAGACGGCAGCGAACGCGATGTGCCCCTGGAGCAGGTACAGCCGGGCCAGGTGTTGCGGGTGCGGCCCGGCGAGAAGATCCCCGCGGACGGAACGGTTCTGGAGGGTACCAGTGCCGTCGACGAATCCATGGTGACGGGTGAACCCATCCCTGTGGAAAAAACCGCCGGCAGCCGGCTGATCGGTGCCACGGTGAACGGAACCGGCAGCCTGTTGCTGCGCGCCGAGAAGGTCGGGGCCGACACTTTGCTGGCACAGATCGTCCACATGGTGGGGGAAGCACAGCGCAGCCGGGCGCCTATCCAGAAGCTCGCGGATACGGTGGCCGGTTATTTCGTCCCGGCCGTGGTGGCGATTGCCGTCACCACGCTGATCGCCTGGTGGGTCTGGGGGCCGGAACCTCGCCTTGCCCACGGCATCGTCAACGCCGTGGCCGTGCTCATCATCGCCTGCCCCTGTGCGTTGGGCCTGGCGACGCCCATGTCCATTATGGTGGGGACCGGGCAAGGCGCCCTGGCGGGTGTGCTGATCAAGAACGCCGAGGCACTGGAAGTGCTGGAAAACATCGACACTCTGGTGGTGGACAAGACCGGCACCCTCACCGAGGGGAAGCCGAGGCTGGTCTCCGTGGTCCCCACGGAAGGTACCGATGAAGCGGACCTGCTGCTCCTGGCAGCCGGCCTGGAAAGGGGCAGCGAACACCCCCTGGCGGCGGCCATCCTCCAAGCGGCGGATGAGCGTGGGCTCCGGCCCGCCGCCGTGGAGGACTTTCGGTCCCTGACCGGCCGGGGCGTGACCGGCCAGGTGGAAGGCCATTCCGTCGCGCTGGGCAATCCCTTGCTCATGGGCGAGCTGGGCGTCGAAATCACCAGCCTGGCCGATATGGCGGAATCCCTGCGGCAGGAAGGGCAAACGGTGATGCTGGTAGCGGTGGACGGCCGGCTGGCCGGCCTGCTGGGCGTCGCCGATCCCATCAAGGCTTCCACGCCGGAAGCCATTGCAGACCTGCACGGGGAAGGCCTGCTGATCGTCATGCTGACCGGGGACCACCGGATTACCGCCGAGGCTGTGGGACGCCGCCTGGGGATAGATCGGATCGAGGCGGAAGTGTTGCCCGACCGGAAGGCCGAGACGGTCAAGCGATTGCAGGGCGAAGGCCGTAAGGTCGCCATGGCGGGCGACGGCATCAACGACGCCCCGGCGCTGGCCCAGGCCGAGGTGGGCATCGCCATGGGAACCGGGACCGACGTGGCCATAGAGAGCGCCGGCGTGACCCTGGTGAAGGGCGACCTCAACGGCATCCTGCGGGCGGTGCGGCTGAGCCGGGCGACCATGCGCAACATCCGCCAGAATTTGTTCTTCGCCTTCATCTACAACATGCTGGGCGTGCCCATTGCCGCCGGCCTGCTCTACCCCTGGTTCGGCCTCCTGCTGTCGCCCATGATCGCCGCGGCGGCCATGAGCTTCAGTTCGGTGTCGGTGATTGCCAATGCATTGAGATTAAAGCGCACCATCCTGTGATTGAGGCCGGTAGCCTCTCCTTGCAATCAGTCTGCCCACTATGCTGACAGGAGTCTCCCGCTACAGTAGTGACAAGAGTTTTGCCGTGATTGGTCAAAACCGCGACGTTGTGCTGGTGATGGCTGCCGGGTTACTGCTTGGCGCATTTGTGGGGGGCAGTTGCTCGGGATGATTCCGGGAGCCGCGCTGCAGCCACTCCTAGCCTTGATACTGGTAATCTCGGCGGTAAAGGTCTGGCGACATGGCTGAAATCAGCTTCTGGCGCAACATGATTTCTCCTGTTGAATAGGCGGACACTTGACCGAGCCATAGGAGCAGAACACGCAGCAATCACCCGGTTTCGGTTTCAGCAGTGCGTGGCAGGCCTCGCATTCGTAAAACCACTGACACGCGTCGGTGGGCATGCGTTCGGTCTTGGCGTGCCCGCAGTGCGGACAGGTCAGGGTCGAATCGAGAATTACCCGGCTCATTGCCTGCTCTCCAGGAGGTTCGACGGATAGCCTGCGTCGATGGTTGCCTGGATCAGCTTGGCTGTTGCCGTTCGGGTGTCATCGAATGTCACCGTGGCTTGTTTCCTCTCGAGATCGATCGTGACAGCCGTAATGCCCTCGACCTTCTCCAGCGCTTTCTTGATCGTGATCGGACAGGCGGCGCAATTCATGCCGGGGACGGACAAGATGACGCTCCGCTGCGTGGCCCATACGTCGGACAGGCTTGCGATCAAAAGCATGGCGATGATCATGGACTTCATCACGGGACCTCAATAGAACCAGCGGGCGTACCAGGGAAAGGCCAGCAGCCCAACGAGCGGGATGCTGACCCACCAGAAAACGAGCCGTTGCCGCCGCCGAACACGCGGATCCGCGCAGGGCATGCCCGGCTCACACGCCTCGGCGGCGCGATAGAGCTTGCGCCCGGCCAGGACGATCAGACCCAAGGCCAACAGAACGAAGAGCGGACGAACCGGCTCCAGTTTCGTCAGAATCGCCATCCACGCGCCTCCGATCCCAAGCGTTACCAGCACCAAGGGTGCTACGCAACACAATGACGCACCCACTGTCGCCAGTGCGCCGGCCAGCA
The DNA here is from genome assembly GCF_016925495.1 of Methylococcus sp. EFPC2. Lineage (NCBI taxonomy): Bacteria > Pseudomonadati > Pseudomonadota > Gammaproteobacteria > Methylococcales > Methylococcaceae > Methylococcus > Methylococcus sp. EFPC2. The sequence goes on from NZ_CP070491.1 coordinate 1,066,658, forward strand.
AGGTCATGTTCGCATTCATTTCGCTACCCCACCGCGGAAACATGCGCGTAACATAAACTCCGTACCTGAGTACGGAGTCAAGCGTTCCATGTTGACCATTGCCAAGCTGGCCGCTGCGGCCGGCGTGAATGTCGAAACCATTCGTTTCTATCAACGCAAGGGCCTCATCCACGAGCCGCCAAGGCCTCTTGGCAGCGTGCGCCGCTACGGCGAGCGTGACGTGGCGCGCATCCGTTTTATCAGGGCCGCACAACGCATCGGCTTTACGCTCGTGGAAATCCGCCAATTGCTGCAGTTGGAAGATGGCACTCGCTGCGATGAAGCTCGACTCATCGCCGAGCACAAGCTGGCTGATATCAAAGCGAGAATGGCGGACTTGGCACGGATCGAAACCGCGCTGACCACCCTGATCGACTATTGCCGTGAGACCGAGGGCACGGTAGCTTGCCCATTGATCGCCTCGCTGCAAGGAGAATGAGGCGCGGCTCATGGCCAATTGGTAGCCCTGGAGACAGCCTGCCTCAGATTCTCTTCTGAGTGTGTGCCAAATAGACGTTCAGGGCGAACGCGAGCGCTACACCGGCAATCGGCATCACTTGTGGCGGCACGGGGAATGGAAAAGTCAGCCCGACCAAGAGGAGATATAGGATGCCGAACAGGGCGAAGAGGCTGTAGCGATGCGCCAACGGGCTGGAATAATCGAAGTTCGACTGCTTGATCCTGCGCCGCGCCAGGCCATCCGCGGCGAAAGGAACGATGGCGGCGAGCAGGAATGGCCACCAGGCCAGCAGCAGAAAGAATCGCCGGAGTGTCTGATGGACGCTGTCCCAAAGCACCTGAATCCGCCCCGCGATGAAGGGGAACAGGTTATCCCGTCCCACATCCTGAAAGCCCACGGAGCTCTGGCGTTCCTGTTCGCTGGGAATGAAATAGCGATACACGCTCTCCCGCGCGCCGGTGCGCACGAACAACCGGTCGAACCAGTTCTGGGCCGTTCGCCTGATTTCGGCATCCTTGGCCACCCCCAAATAGCGGACGATCATGGCGTCCTCGGTGCGTTGAACCGAACGCAGCCAGTCGACGGACACCAGAGCGGCGACGAAGAAGATTTCCAGCAGCCAGAGCATCAGGCTCAGCAAGATGCTACGCGGCATCCCTATCCTCGACCGGTCTAACCAGGATGTCTCGTAGACTCGCCGGGACCAACCATGGCATCAGTTCATCACTTGCCGCCGGCGCGGCTGGCAACTGCTTTTCCAGGCCCCGCATCAGCGTGTCGAGAAATACCTGCAAGCGATCCCGGTCCGAGCCGGCATGGCAGTTTATGGCGCCGCGGTAGGCATGGAGAGCGGCTGACAGGCTGTTTTCGACCGCCTGGTGTCGACGTTCGGGATCGGGTACCCGCTGCGCCACGTAGTCAAGCGTATTGCGACACAGCTCCCGGGTGCCGGGCCAGTCGGTTTCGAGCACCGCGATGATCTTGCTCTCGCGGGCATGCTGGCTGCGCCATAACCAAAGCGGATCAGCGGTTTTTGAAGTTGGCTTGTGGTTGATCTTCATGTCATGAGGTCATGTGGCCATCGAGGCGCGAGCGCAGGACCGGCAGACGTCCCTTGACGATCCGTCCGCCGGAGAGCTTCGCGATATAGTGCAGGTCGGGCAACTGCCCGAGCAATTGCGGGGCGAACAGGTCGCCTTCCTCCTCCATCAGGCGTTCGCCGATGTTGCCGGAAAACACCGCCGGGTTGCTGGAATGGGTGGAGACGCCCTGGGTGCGCATGATGTATTTCAGCCGCGTCTTCGGCAGGTTGTCGGTGATGTACTCCTGGGTTTCCGCGTCCATCACGCGCAGTGCGATGAGGTTGTTGACGTTGCCCAGGATCTGGCGGGCCTTGGGCTCGGAGCCGGTGCGCGCCGAGAAGTCGGCGAAGGTCTGGGTGGCGATGAACAGCCTGAATTTCGCGCCGCGCCCCTTGTTCAGCAACTGGATGCACGGATCGTTGATGACCTCCGCCGCCTCGTCGACGAAGATGTTCACCGGCCGGTTGTTGACGCCGTAGTTGTAGCGATCGCCGGCCACCGAGGCCAAATCCGCCAGCAGGATGGAACCGATGGCGCTGCCGACCATGCCGTCGGACAGGGAGTCCAGGCCGATGTAGGCCACTTGGGCGTTGTTGATGATCCGCGCAGAATCGGTGATCGGACGACGGTCGTCCACGTCGCTCGGGTCCGGAGACAACAAGGGCCCGAGCGTGCCCGAGGTCAGCATGTTCATGATGGGCAGGAGCGAGGCCACCATCTTGCCGAAATGGGTGCGATCGTGTTCGAACATGGAAATCAGCCCTTCGAGATCCATGTTGGGATAATCGGCCTGGACTACATCCCGATAAAACCGGACCAGAGCGGCGGCCCTGTTGTCTGTATCCCGACCCTTGATGGCAACGCGGCCACGCCAAGTTTCCCCAAGGGCAAAATCGAAATACCGCTCCAGCGCACGGGCGACCAGCGTGCCCGGTCCGCCTTCCAAGTAGCGCCTGAGCTTGACCAGTGTCGGCCGTTGCTCGATGGCGAACAGTCCCTGCACGATGTTGTCGAGGGACTTCTGGCCGAAGGCTTTGAAGGGATCGGCGCCGTTGTCCCCCGGAATCACCGTGGCGATGCGGCTGGCCACCTCAGAAGAGCGATTGAAGTTGCGTAGGGGATCCAGCCGCACGCTGTCTTCCTGAAACGCCGGATGGAAATACACGAAGCGTTCCGGATGTCCGCTCAGCCGACAGGCGCGTTCGGCGCAGCACTTGAGATCCTTGTCGCCCTTGGGATCAATGATGATCACCGCCTCCTCGCGTAGTACCGCCTGAGTCACCAGGGTGTCGAACAGCCTCGTCTTGCCGGCGCCGGTGGTGCCGACGATCAGGGTATGACCCGCCGTATGGGCAATGGGCTGAAAGACTCCTTCTTCGCGGGTCTCCAGCCCGTGCACCCAGGTGGCGCCCATGCGCTCGTGATCGACCGGGACGATGGCGGAGGAATCGCGCTTGAGGATTTCGTAGGCGAGTTGGGCGTGCCGCTGGCCCCAATCGAATCCCCAGCCGAGCCAGAGCTTGTCCGGCTGCCGGCGCACCGTCCGTTCGAGTCTTTCGACATCCAGATATTCGAACGTGAATCGGTGGAGCCGCCGCTTGCGGTACCAGACGCCCACCGCCGCCGGCAACCGCCAGGCCGCCATGATTCCACACAGGATCATCAGCCAGAGAAATGGTGTCCAAGGGAGCCCTGACCAGCGCCTGGCGAGATAGGCCAGCGCGATTCCGCAGAGCCAGCCGGCAATGGCCTGAACCTCGAAGTTGGGCCGCCAGGGCAACTGGTAGTCGTAGTCGTTTTTCACATTAGCCTGCGACGTCCCTGCAGGCGATCAGCAACGTGTTGCCTTGCAGTTGGGCATCGGGATGACGGTGCAGCGCGATGATCAACCGTGAACGGGTGAGTTCCGGGTGCATCGCCACGTACCAGTCGAGGACGGTATTCGGCACGGACAGCCCTTCCGGCGTTTCCGTGATCGTACGCGGTACACCGTGGCGTTCCCGTATCCTCCGGATGAGATCCTCGGCCGAGCCCGGTTCGGACTCCCTGTCCAGAGGAAGCGAGGGACTTGCCGTTGGCGTCTTGGCGGGAGTCGCGGATCTCGCAGGCTCTCCAGTCGCCTGTTTGGTCTGTTCGGTTAACGTAGGTTTGATGAACCCGGCTTCAGGGCCAGGGTCGCCCTTCACCTGGCCCACTGCCGGTACCGCATTGTCCGGCTGACTGGCCGGGGCAGCCATTCTCGATTGCGCTTCATCCGGCGGCTTTCCAATGGTAGCCGCCGGGCCGTTGGGGATGGCAGCTGAAGTTGCCTTCGCGACTTCCGGTTCGCCCGCCAAGGCCAGCCAGCAGCGGCTCGCTTCCCGGTTCAGCAGAATGCCTCGTACGCCGTCGACCTCGCGCACCTTGCGCATCGGAGCGCGCATGTCGGTTTCGATCCAGCCAGCCGCCTCCAGGAATCGGAGTGACTCACCGGGATCCTGGCCGAGTCGCCGAGCCGTGCCCGGATGGGGAAGGAACACCGATCCGTTGATGATGCGAGGGGCAAGTTCCGGTGTTTCCCGACTGGTATGGATGGCAGCGCGCAGCCATTCGCCGGCCTGGCCCTGTGTGGCCAGCCACTCGGTGGCTTGCGCTTGAATTGTTGTCCGATAGCTGTCCTTTCCGGAGGATGCGTTAACTTCATCAGCCTGCACGGCACAAGCTTCGGATCGAGAGAGCTGGTTGTCTGGCTTGGATTTCGGCGTCTCGGCCGTTGCCGATTTTCGTGGCTTGCGCCGAATACCCGATTCTCCCACCGCGGTGCCATTGTCTGCGGAAGGATTAACCTCGCTCGGCAGGGCCGATGGGGTGGCAACAGCATCAGCTCGTCCATTTGGGTCGACGACTTCGGCCTTGGCATCCGACTTCGATTTCTCGGCTACCTCGGAAACAGGCGCCGAGTCAGCAACAGCACTCAGCGAAGTTGGCGCCATTGGAATGTTGGTGGTACCTGGTCTCGCGGCAAGGTCCGCTGCGTCCCTCTCGGACAGGACCGTTTCCCTTCCCGTTTCATCCAGCACACGGCCTTCGACGACGACGGGCGGCTCACCGCTGTAGATCAGCTCCGGCGTTGCCAGCCGGAGCATGTACAGCGCCATGTCCAGCTCAGCCGGCGCCATGCGCCAATAGCGAAAGCTTCTGCCGTCGGCGGTCATCCGCGGTAAGGCCAGCCCCCGCTCGATGAGGATGTCGGCCAGGGTGTCCGGATCTCTGGGGATACCCGGAATCCGGTCCTTGATCAGCAGTTCGCTGACTTCCTGCGCACCGGCCTTCCAGACCACGTGCAGTCCGTCGGCGAAACGCCAGACCCGCGCACCGCGGGTGTTGGCGGTCCACCGGCCGCCGCCGATCAGCCGCCGCATGGCATCGAGCAGGTATTTTTCCACCGGGACGCCCAGCGAGGTATCCACCGGGATGTGATTGGCCTTGAGGTCCCGTTCCACGCTCTTGCGATCGGCCTCCATGACCAGGGTATGAAACATCGCCCCGCGATCCACCCCGGCGATGGCCTCCAGCATGGCCTGCATGATTTCCGGGCCTGATTGGGTCAGATAGGACAGGCACTCGGGCGTCAGCACCCGTTCCGTCACCAGCACCGAAAACTGTTCGTGGCGTTGGTGGCGCTTGTCGCGCCAGCGCAGGAAATAGCGGTCCACGCCGTTCTTGGCGGCCCAGTCGGTCAGGTTCTCCAGATACGGATTCCATTGCGTCCTGCCGTCCCTGTCCAGGATGCAGAGATCGGACACCGGCTTGCCGATGTCGTGCAGCAGACCGGCCAGGCACATCGCCAAACGCCAGCGCGGTTCCTGGCCTTTACGCTCCAGGGGCGTCGAGCCGATGCCGAACAGGACGCCCTCGGACGCCATGACCGCCCAATAAGCCACTTCCAGCCCATGCCGGAACAAGCCGCCGGCGCCGCGGTGATGGTGGGCTTCCGAGGCCGGCAGCAGATGCGTGAAGGCGGCATAGCGGGCGATGACCGGCATGACCACGGTCTGAAACGCCTCGGCGGGCAGCGCCAGGGTATGGCGAATGGCGTCCAGCAACTCGGTCTGGGTGGCGAGAATGCGCTCGACGGAGGCGGCCGGCAGGCCTTTGGCGAAGGGGGGATAGCGTGGAATGTCCTCTTCGTCCGTCCGTGACGGCGTCGATTCGGCGACGGCTGCCAAGGTCGGAATAGCAGGCGGCTTGAATAGGGAGAACCAGGATTTCATCGCCGCATAGGGTGCCATCCGCGGAAGTTCTCTGCGGCCGAATAGATACTTCCGCCGACGAACCTTTCCGCACACCACCATCCTTTTGGGACTTTTAAGGTGTCCTGTTTCTTGAACTCAGGAACCCTTAGCCATGATTCCTTTCCGACTGCTACTGCCCTCCCTGGCCATCGCCGCGCTGCTGCCTGGCTGCGCAACGCCACGAATTCCGACCGACGTTTCTCAAGCCGTCATCAACTCGCTGATTCAGCCCTATTCGGAGCCGTCCTGGCGGCTCGGTGCGGCGTGGCTGCCCGGCGGAATGGGTGGGGCGGCCATTCGTTCCGCTGGCCTCGAGCATGTCGTACACCGGAAATTGCTCCAGGGACCGCTTGCCTCTGCCGAAACGCCGACCCTATCCCCGCTCCCATCACCGTTCGATTCCAACGATGAAGTCGAACGCGCTTGGCGCAAGTTCTGCCGCAATCGGCTGGATATGACCGAACGCGACCGGCAGATCATCCGGGATACGCCGGTTCCGGTATGGGCCTTCGGCAACTGCCATACCGCGAATCTGCTGAAGTAGCATGGCGGAGCCTCGCGATGATCAACCGGATGACCCAAGCGCGGACGGGGTAGCCGGCGCAGCACCACCGATCCTGCAGTCACCGACACCCCTTGCCCGGCGTCAGCTTTCCCTGTTCCAGACTTTCTACGCTTCGCCCCCGGTCCGCGACCGGCTGTCCAATGTCATCGACATCTGGGACGCCGCCCCCAAGTATGCAACGCCTTGCCGGCGCGCCGACGTCACCGATTGCCCGGCCGTTTTTCTGGAGCGGACCTTCAGCTACAAGGGTACCGTGTTTCGGGTGTCGGTCGCCCCAGCCTTGATCAGGGATGGCAACGGCCGGAATGTCTACCGCTTTCCCACCGCCCGCGAGGAGTTGATCGAGGATGCTCTGCGCAAGATCGCGGTCCAGCAACAACTGGGGTTCGTGGGCAGCCTGGAGGAGCAGCCGATCTTCGGCGTCCGGTTCTCCTTAGGTCTGTTGCGCCGGGAATTGTCCCGCTACGGCCATGGCATCCGCCATGCGGCCCTGGTGGAATCCCTGCTGATCATGTCCGGCTGCATGGTGGAGATCGCCTATGCACATCGGCGCACGGCGATGCACCGCAATACCATCCTCTCCAGCCTCACCGCGATCAGCCGCGAGGACTACCTGAGAGACCCGCTCACCCTGTGGGCGGCGCACTTCCATCCCATGGTGGCCAGCAGTATTTCGGCGATGGCCTATCGCCAATACGACTACGAAGTCACCATGGGCTACCGCTCCTCGCTGGCGCGCTGGCTCCACAAACACCTTGCGGCCGTGTACCTCAACGCCGGCATGACCCAGCCGTACAAGCTCCTGCTCTCCGCCATCCAGGAAAACAGCGGCTTGCTCAACCATGCTCGGGTTCGCGATCGCGGCCGTGAGGTGGAAAGCGCCCTCAAGGAACTCTCGAATTCGGCCTTCCCGGTCATCCGGTCCTTCGAATGCCAGGCCGTTCTCGACGGACGCCGCATCGTGGATGTGGGCTACACGCTGAACCCGACTGCTGAATTCGTCCGACAGGTCGTGGCGGCCAATCGTCGGCAGCGGGATCGCAAGGCCGGGGATGAGACCGTCGGGTAGGTACTCTGGGTCGCGGAAGTAGGGATTCTAGGTCGCACTCGTCAAAGTTATCCACAGATGGTCTGCAGAATCGCCGGTTTGGGTGGGTACTCTAGGTCGCGCTTGCCCCAAAAGGTGGGTACTCTGGGTCGCGGTGGTAGGTACTCTAGGTCGCACTTGGCCGAAAAGGTAGGTACTCTGGGTCGCGGTCAAACCGCCGAAGTAACCCGGGTAGGTACTCTAGGTCGCGGAAGTGGGGATTCTGGGTCGCGCTCGTTTTCGCAGCCAACTGATTCAGAAGCGCTTTTTAGGCAGTTTTCGAGCTCTCCCTTTTTCCCTTAAAAGATCTTTTCCCTTTCTCCCTAAAGATATTTATATATGGCGTTTCTGTGGATAACTTTCAGCCCGGAAACCAATAGCCCAACAGGAGGAGGTCGTCATGCAAGGTCATCTGATATCCATCGCCACTGCCTCGCTCATCCTCGTGTCGGGACTGGCATCCGCCCAGCCACAAGACTCGGCAACTCCGCAGTATCCGGACGTCTTGAACGTCAAGGTCCAGGCGCGCGGCGACCAACGATTCGATTTCGACGTCACGGTCTCCTCGCCCTACGATACGCCGCAGCGTTATGCCGATGCCTTCCGCGTCTCCGGTGCCGATGGCCGGACCTATGGCGAACGCCAACTGCTTCATGACCATACCAATGAACAACCGTTCACGCGGAATCTGTACGGGGTGGACATACCGGCAGGGGTGCGGTCGGTGATCGTGCAGGCGCGGGACCTCAAGCACGGCTATGGTGGCAAGAGCGTGGAAGTGATGTTACCCGGACGCTGACAGCCTGAATGGTTCGTGTGGGACTCATCTCCGATACGCATGGACTCCTGCGTCCCGAAGCCATCGGGTTTCTCCAGGGTAGCGATATCATCATCCATGGTGGCGACATCGGGAATGCAGGCATTCTCGATGAACTTCGCGCCCTGGCTGCGGTCACCGCGGTCCGCGGCAACAACGACAAGGGTGCCTGGGCCGAGTCGTTGCCGGAAACTGAGGCGTTGCAGGTCGGCGAGTACTTCGTCTACGTACTGCATGACCTCGCCGAGCTCGACATCGACCTAGGCGCCGCCGGCTTTCGCATCGTGGTGTCGGGGCACTCGCACCGGCCGCGCATCGAGGAGCGGGAAGGCGTGCTCTACGTGAATCCGGGCAGCGCGGGGCCGCGCCGCTTCAAGCTGCCGGTTACGGCGGGAGAGCTGATTTTCTCAAACGGCAAGGTCACCGCGCGCATCGTGGACCTGATCGCCCAGGAAGTCATCCAGACCTCAAGGTAACGCAACGTATGTTTCACGCAGACACAGAACCCGATTGGGTAGCCGTCACGGTCGGACAACCGTTCTACCGACCGGTCGAAACGGGCTGCCAATTCAACTACGCCCCATCGGTGGATGACGTCAATAGCGCCTTGGCTCCCCAGTGTGAACTGATCATGGGTTTCGACCGTCCAACGGAGCGAGAACGACTGGGATTCCAGAAGGGCGTGTTCGAAGCCATCCTGGTGGAGTTGGAGAACATCCCGTTCGTCTGCATCCGATTCGGATAGACCGTCACAGTCGACGGTAAGTGGCAGCATCGCGAGGCCATCGGCTGGCAGGAATGCCCGGTTCATCCCATAGCCGCGCAAGGTTATGTGCCCCCCGAGCCATTACCGCCGCAGCGCTGGCTGTTGAGCGCGGTACTGGTCGATAGTGAAACGCAACGGGTCACGGGAATTCAGGTCGTCTCACTCAGCACCAAGTTCTGTCAACACTTTGCTCAGGCCATGAATGACCGCCGAGAGGATTTCCCTTCGCCCGCGGCTTACGCGGCCCGATCGGGTAATCTCTATGAGCGTGACGGGGTCGGCGAGGTCGTGGCCAAAGGCCACATGTTGGCGCATTGCCTGGGTGGCGATTGACAGCCACCACTGACCGTGGCCGTCGAACATGGCCTGGAATGAATACGGCATTCATACGGAACCTTGCTGATGCAGCTGGCATGTTATAGACTCGATCCGTATGTTTTCCGTATCAGTGACTGAGATTACCATGACCACTGCCACCCCCCCTTACGAGCGCATCGACCTGCGTACGTCTCCGGAAATCAAGGAGCTGATCGTTCGTGCCGCATCGACTGCCGGCGTGTCCGTCAGCGCGTTTCTATTGTGCGCCGCGCAGGAACGCGCCAAACAGGTGCTCAGCGAGGCGGAATTGATGACACTGTCGCCACGTGACTGGGACGCTTTCTTTGCCGCCCTGGACCATACTGACAAGCCGCGGCCGAAGCTGGCCGCGGCCATGCAGCGACATCGCGACTGGCAAGCCGAACGTGATGCCTCGTGACGGTCGGTCTTCCGGAAGCGATCGAGACGCTGGACGCTCGCCACGATCGCCGCAGTTTTTCCTGCGGCGATTCAGAGTTGGACGGCTATCTCAAGCGATTTGCCCGCCAGCATGCGGCAGCCAAGGTCAGCCGGACCTATGTCGCCGCGAACGGCGCCACGATCCTGGGCTATTACAGCCTGGCGATGTCGGCCATTCGGAAGGACCAGCTGCCCGTTGCCTATCAATCCCGGTTCCCCAACTACCCCCTGCCGGTCGCCCGCTTGGCCCGCTTGGCGGTCGACCAGCGCTATCAGAGGCAGGGACTGGGCGAACTGCTTCTCGCCGATGCACTTTCCCGGTGTCTGCGACTTTCGGAGGAAATCGGCATGGTCGGCGTCGTGGTCGACGCCAAGCACGAACGCGCCAGGCGGTATTATGAGCGTTTCGAGTTTGAGCGTTTTCCGGACTCTCCGCTGACACTCTGGCTGCCGACCGCGGCAATCGCCCGGCTCTAGGCCAGCATCGTTTTTGAGTCAGGTTAGCTTCCCTGAGTGTTCGTCACCGGGAGGAGCCGTCTTCACGGTGCCGGACCATCAACCGCGTTGCGGAGCCTGTCCAGCAGCCGTGAGGCCTCATCGAGCATGTCATCGAGCTTCGCCTCCTTGCTACCGGCAGATCCCAGGATTTTTACCCGCCCCGCAAACGCATCGGCCAACACGGGTTCGGCTCGGAGCTGAACCGTGGGAATGTCCAAGCCCGTGTAAGTGCTGCGGTGGGCAGGAAGGTCCGACAGCGCCTGCCGGATCCGGTTCTTGAGCAGAAGGTATTGCGGGTGCGGCCGGGTGACGGCCACCTCGACGATGCCCACCTCGAATTCCGCCAGCTTTCGCCCGATGTTGTGGGCGTTGACGCCCGGTTCGTTGGAGGCGCACAACATGACGCCGCCGGTGGACAGTTCCAGCAGGAACACGTAGCCGCCTTCGACGTAGGGCATGCGCGGAACCTTCAGGTCCAGGTTATCCGGCGACCCCACGTACAGCCATGGCGATTCCGCGGGGCCGGTGGCGGCTTCGGGTTTCGCTTCGCAGCGGCCTTGCCTATGGATCGCCGGCAGGACCTCACGGGTGACCCATTTGCGGAACCGGTACGCGGTGGTCCCCGGCTTCATCGCATTCCGACAGCGGAGCGCCAAGACGTAGAACCCCGATTCGGAGACGATGTTCACCGCTTGCTCCTGGTTCTCCAGTTCGCCATGCTGATTCCGGGAGGGGGTGTAAGTTGAACTGACACCCCTCTCATCATCGTCCAAGGCCTGAATGGCCATCCGAGAGTTCGCCAGTTCCAGGGCATCGCAGACGTCCTTGGCGACGAACCACGGCTCCCCCTCCCGCATGACCACCCGCAAGGGACGCCCGCCAAAGTCGAGGGTGATGGCTTGTGCCGCCGACTGCAAGGCTCCCGTTCGCGGTTCTCCCTGATCGTCATGCTTATCGTCTGTCGGAGATTGAACATCGCCGTTTGATCGGCGGTCTTTCTCGGACTCCACCACGCCTTGTACGATCGATCTTTTCATGCTGTCTTCCTTCGCAATAAGGGTTGTCCGCCTGGTCGTTTCGTATCGCCGGCGGCGAGCATCGATGTACCGCGCCGCCTGTTGGCCGTGTCCGCTGTATTGGTTGAGTGCCACAAACAAGGCCATGTCCAGACCGAGGTGGTAATCCGCAGAAGTCTCCATGGATTCATCGGGAACCGGGATGAAGTCCCGGCCTTGCTGAAAGCCTCCCTCGTTGATGGCATCCTCGATCCAGACGGGAAAGTCCCGATCCAGCGCCAGAAATCGACACAGTTCGCTGGCGACCACCCATTGCTCGAAAGGGCCTGTTTGCCCGTCTGCTTCGTGGACCACCAGGCATTCGATCGCCTCCGCGCGGTTCTGTCGTTTATTCTGCTGCGCGTTCATGGTGCCTCCTGGCTCGCAGGCGCATTCCCGCCCGCATCAAGGCCGCGACCGACGATCATCGATGCCGTCACCGCCTTGCCGCTGACTTCCGACTCATAGGCGACCAGGGCATCGCGGATCTCCACCAGCAGGGCCTGGCGCTTGCGGATCTCGGCAAAGGCGTCTTCCGCCTCCTGCACCAGGTTCGCAATCCACTCGGGCTCGCTTTTCAGGGTCTGATCCAGTGCATAGCGGTGAGCACGCCCCTTGTTGAGTTGTTTCCTGGCGATGGAGCGGCCAGTGCCGCCCAACACCCCCATCTCATACCACTCGATGCTGAAGGCGCCGGTGTCGCGGGCACGCAGCCTCACGCCCAGTTTGCCCCGAGCATAGCGCTTCTGACCGGCCCGCCCCTGCTTCAGACGCGTCCAGTAATCGTCCACCAGGAGCTTCGCCTCGGTTTGCAAGTCGTGCAGTCGGGTTGCAACCCACTTGCAGACCGGGACTGAGACTACGGGCAGGTCGGCTGTTTGCGGTTCTATCGTTGCTGGTTTTTCCATTGCTGTTTCCCCATTACCTATCTGTTGGGATTAGACCCCGTATTCCCAACCGGCTTGGTTGTCCAAGATCTCGCTGGTTTAACTATCTGGACGACCGCAAATCCCAAGGGAATGGCGTTACCAAAAATGCCAACCTCAAGTTGGGATTTACCGGGCTATTTACGTCGGGTAATGGAATACCTATTCACTACCGCCATGGGTTCCATGTATTCCGCACACTGGCGCCGGAATAGCCGGGTACCCATGCGCATCCGCCATGCGATTCCCAACTCCTGTTGGGATGGATCGCCGATCCCTTCTGATGTGTCGTAGCGCATGGCGTGAATTGGCTTTCACCTGTCACCTGTCGTCCAGAGCGGCCGCAATCTAGCACCGAACCGGCATCACCGGTGCCCGAAAAGATGGCCGATTTGGCCCAACATTTTTGACACTGCCCCGATAAACGCGTTGATAGACTCGCCTCGGTCCTGCAGAGCGCCTGCTGAATACCCGGCCTGATTCCATCCAACTGACCAGCCAATAAGGGTTACTCCAGCAGACCTGCCGGATACCGCTTTCTTGTTTGAACGGTCACAACCGAGCGTGGATAAACGATGTTTGTATTGGGAATGGATATTGGATATTCGAATCTGAAATTGGCTATGGGTGAGTCGGGCAGTCCACCGGCGGTCTCACTGTATCCGGCCGGCGCCGCACCCGTTGACCGGTTGCCCGAGTCGATCGGCAAGGAGGAGGACGCCCTGCGCGTCAGTGTGGACGACGACCTATGGGCGGCCTGCGTGAATCCGGGGAAATTTGCGATGTGGAACCGGGCGCTACACCAGGAATACGCCCAGACCGCCTCCTACCGGGCCTTGTTCCATGCCTCGCTGCTGCTGGCCGAACACGATACGGTCGACTGCCTGATCACCGGGCTGCCGGTTTCACACTGGCTGGAACGTTCAAGGCGTGAAGCCATCGTCGCCGACCTGGCCGGACGACACCGCGTCACTCCAAAACGCGAAGTGGAGGTGGCTACCGTCAGGGTGGTACCCCAGCCAATCGGTGGCTATCTCGATCTGCTCTGGTCCAGACCGGGCGAAAGCGTTCTGGAGGAAGGCAGGGTACTGATCATCGACCCGGGATTCTTCTCGGTCGATTGGGTGCTGGTCGAAGAAGGCGACATCCGCAAGTCCTCCAGCGGTACCAGTCTCGAAGCCATGTCGGTACTGCTGGACCACGCCAGCCGATTGATGGCCGACGAGCACGGCGGGACCGCACCGGTGGAGCGCCTGGAAGAAGCCTTGCGAGCGCGCCGCGACCGCGTCCTGCTCTTCGGGCGACCGGTCGACCTTCAACCCTATCTCGAAAAGGCGGCTGAACGCGTGGCGCCGGTAGCGCTTGAGGCGTTGCGTCAGTCGCTGCGCAAGGAATCGGGCAGCGTGGATGCGGTCTTGCTGACCGGCGGCGGTGCGGCGCTTTACGAACCGGTCGCCCAGAGCCTGTTTCCGTCCAATCCGATTTTCGTTCCGGATCACCCTGAGCTGGCCAACGCCCGTGGCTTCTATTACTTCGGGGCGGAATGATGCGGATCGTCGTCAAGTTTCCGAGCCGGGCCTACGCCGAATTGCTGGCTGATCTCGAACAGATCCCACCTCGCGAGCGTGCCGAACGAGTGAGACTGCTTGCGAGCCTCGGGATGACCGTTCTGCGCTCGGGGACCGTTGGTGCTCCTGCCGCTGGAGCGAGCGCCCTGGGCGAAGACCGGCCGACCAGCACAACGGTCAGCGGCTTCCGCCAGGTTCGTGATCGCTTGAAGGAAGGAATGCTGGGATGAGTGGCTGGGGAAAACATTTCAAGCGCGTCGGTTCAGATCCACCAAGGAACTGGAGGCGTGTGAAGACATTTATCGGTGGAGCAAAATCCAAAAATCAGCGCCGTGGCATTGCTCTTGCCGCCACGCTCTTGCTGTCGCCCTCGGTTGGCTTCTGCGAAGACAGTTTACCCAATACCGCTGACAACACGACCTTACCGGCTCCCCAAAGCCGGGCCATCCCCCGGGACATCCTACAAGGCACAGCCTGGTGGCAGATCGCCACGGAACGCGGGCTGGATCCTTACATCCTCTACGCGGTGGCTTTGGTCGAGTCCGCCCAGATCAACGGCCGTCTGGCGACACCCTGGCCTTGGGCACTCAACAGGCAAGGCCGTCCCATCATTCCATCCTCCCGGCTTGAAGCAAGGGGCATCCTCAACGACACCCTGCGCAAGGGTATCCGCGGCATCGACGTCGGCCTGATGCAAGTGAACGTCCGCTGGAACGGTCATCGCGTCAGTCGCCCCGACGATCTGCTGGATCCGGAAACCAACATACGGGTAGGCGCCGACGTGCTGACTGAGGCAATTGACTCGGCACCCGGCGACCTGACCCTGGGCATTGGGCGATATCACACAGGGTGGCGCAACGATGCGGACGCTTACCGTTACGGTCGGCGTGTGTTGGCCGTCGCCCAGCAACTCCGATGGCTGCTTTGACCATGGATAGCCAGTCATGCCCTGCATTCGGGATGGCGAAGAGCAGTAGGTACGAACTTTGCCTATCTCACGATGAATACGGAAAAAGATTACTTGCAGGACGGCCCCTGCATAATCACTCAATCCGAACGTCCTGTCGTGAGCCCATGTGTCGCTGAATTCACGGGAAATGTTATCGATGCCCGGCATCGGTTTCAGTGAACTATTCACATCCCCGCAAGGGGGCTGACGATAAGGTGTGTTAATGAACATTGATTTGGATCTGTATGAACTGAACCTGTTCTATTTGCTCAAGGCAAGGGAGATGGCACTCAAAGGACAGTCTCAAACGGCGTCCCTGGTCATGGGGATCTCGCAGGATAACGTCAAGCGTCTGCCGGGCTTGTCCTTCGAGAAGATCAGGGCCTTGGCCCGGTCGGGTGCTCTTTGCTATACATCGAGGCTGCCGGACAAGTTATGGAAGGAATTCGAGAACACCGAGATGGACGAGGAGCTAGTGAGGGCTCGGGTCTTGTTGATGATTGCTGCGGAAGGCCAGGGACATGACGACGATCACGGCGCAGCATGAGCGGCGCGCCCTGGCGCGGGAGTTGATTCGGCGAAATCTGCGGACACCCATCATACATCTGCACACCCAGATACCGCTGTCGGACATCAGGGACTGGTACCGGGAAATCCACGGGCGCTCGCCCAGCGCCGGGCTTCTACCTTCCGTATCCACGCTGCTTCCGAACCGGAACAGTCACATCTACGTGTCGCTGTTTGCCGCGCTGTATCTGAGGGTGGGCGGGAAGAAGGTATTCCAGGACATCGACATCCATGCGGTTCTGGAAGCTTGGGACCTGTTTTCGACGCTGACCGTCCATCTGCCACGCAAACGCCCGGCCAATCCCACGGAGGCTTGGGTGGTGGCACGCGATCTGCGGTCAAAGACGGCGCGGATGCACCGCTGTTCGAAATGTTGCTCGCCCTATCTGGTGGCAGGCGACTGCCGATTGCCGCCCAACTGTCCGATCTGCTTCGCGGCAGGGCAGGGGGTCAAGTGCGGCCTCTCGAAAACGGCGAGGAAACAACGACCGAAACGGTAGTCTCACCCTTGAGAACCTAGAACCACTGTGATCATCGCGGCTTAAGGTCTGGGTTCATCATTGGTACGCAAGCGGTCGACAAGCGCAAGTACCACCCGGGAAGTGAATGCCTGACCACCTAAGCTGCCTTTATGCATCGGCTGCCTTTCAGACGGCAGCAACGTTACCAGCGACCGTAAGGATATGTTCCGCAGTGATTTCTCGCCGTTGGCCGTGCGAGTCGACGGCGAGTCTAACTCCGGGCACGCTATCAAATCATGATCGTCGTGCTTCCCATCTCAGGCTGCCACTTGCCAAGACAAAACCTTGTGAGAACCTATACGCCGCAGAGAACGCCAAGCTGGATTCGGCGGGTACTCTGCCGGTACACAGGTGCATAGACGCGGCTAAGGGTACTCCCATGAGATGGACGACCGGACAGGACCAGAAAGCAGAGACCCAGAAGGGAACGATCAAATGGTTCTCGCAGGAAAAGGGTTATGGCTTCATCGATGGCAATGACGGCATTCGCCGATTTTTTCATGTGGCGGACACGGTGGGCGACTTCTCGCCGAAAACCGGCAACTTCATTTTTTTCGAACCCCGGCAAGACCGCAAGGGTCCCCGTGCCGTCGGCGTCCGTCTCAATCCCGATTCCCTGCTGGAAGTCGGCCGCACTTATTCGGATGGGCGGATTTCGTGCCCCTATTGCAGCAAATTAATCGTGCCTCGGATCACATTTTGGTACGGCCGGCCGAATCGGTCGTTTTGTCCCTATTGCGGCGGCGAAGTTCGGAACTTTTTCAGAGAGGGCCCTGTAGGGATATTCCTGGAGATGATTATCCGGGTCGCATTTTTCTCCGCCTACGTAATGACGTTATTGATCGGGTTCTATTTCTTGATGACGGAGCAGCGGGATTCCAACATTGGCTCGATGATCCTGGGCATGATTCTCGTGGCGCCGGCCGTTGCCAAGCTCGTGAAATGTACCCGGCGACTGGCAAGTGGAATTCGGCGAACGGAGGCTAACTGACCAAATCGGCAACTTAGGTGCAGTAATGTCCTCATTGATCATGCTCGTGACCGAAGAAACATTCCTGCCCGCCATTGCCATAGTGCCTTTTGGCCCCTTGAATAGCTTGGAATTCCCGCGGACTATTTCCGAACCGCCTTGAATTCTCGATGCTCACAGTTGACGTCGACTCACCCCGACTTCACCATTCGCATAACATTGGGCGGTCAGCCTACTGAAGTGAGGCTGCAGAGTAACTAAAATCGGATCGAAAAAACGCCATGGCTAGCGGCAAAGTATTGAGACAAATCGTAAAAGCGGGCGCGACTGGGGATAGTGCAGCCTTTCTCCAAGCCTCGGAAGCCATCATTCGCGAAGAACGCCAGAAGCAGCACCACCTACTTGCGAACGATCTAGAACAGATCCTTTACGGCACGCCCCGCAAAGCCTCTTCGGATGCCACCCTCGGGCTTCGGGAACGCATCCCCGTTGACAAGGAACGGGGCCTGCCACTTCTAATCCTTCGCGAACCATCGCGGGGTCTGGAAGAGGTTGTACTCACCCCCGAGGCCCTACAGGTGGTCGAAGATATCCTTGAACAACACCGCCGGGCCGAGGTGCTCCGGAGCTACGGCCTTCGCCCGACTGACAAAGTTCTGTTCTGCGGCCCCCCGGGTTGCGGCAAGACGCTAACTGCCGAAGTAGTAGCTACGGAATTGAGCTTGCCGCTCGCATTGATCCGTCTCGACAGCGTGGTCTCTTCATATCTTGGCGAGACCGCAGCCAATTTGCGCAAGGTATTCGACTTTATTGAGTCTTCACCGATGGTTGCTTTGTTTGACGAGTTCGACGCGTTGGGCAAGGAGCGGGCGGATACGAGCGAGCATGGCGAATTGAAGCGTGTGATAAATGCCGTCTTGCAGATGCTCGATGCTTATCAAGGCAGAAGCCTGATCATTGCTGCCACAAACCATGAGGGGATGCTCGATTCGGCCATTTGGCGGCGTTTCGAAGAAGTGCTCGTTTTCGGCCCACCTAACAAAGAACAGTTGTCTCAACTCTTGAGCATCAAACTGCGCGGCGTGCGCAGGGAGTTCGAGCGGGACGATGAGCGGGTACTCTCGCTTCTTGCAGAGATGTCCCATGCAGATGTTGAAAGGGTGCTGCGCCGCGCCATCAAGGAAATGATCCTGAAAGGCGAAGAGTTCCTTCAATGCCGTCATCTGGAAAAGGCCCAGCGACGCGAAACAAGCAGAAGGCAGCAGTTTTCGGGGATATAACGAGCAATGGAAGCCTACCCACACCTCAGGATCGAGCGTGAACAACCCATTAATCAGAAACGCCCCGGCCAGCCTCCCCGCATCAAAATCCCCGCCGACGTTCCCGCCCACGCGCGTGGACTAAAGCAGAGCCTAACCAGGGCCATTGAGGAAGCGCGCAAAGATCTGGGCGGATTCGACGACCGCCCCCTTTTTAAGCTGAAGGTCGGAACCCTGCCCCCCGAACAGATCGAGCAGGGGTTTCCCGGTATCGAAGTGGTGAGCCAGGAAGATGGTGGGTATGCTCTGGCGTTCGCCGACAAGCGCGCGTTGGACGAATTCGAGGCCAGACTCAGTCAATTGGCCGATGGCCAGACGCCCAAGTACGCCAACATCCTCTATGCCCTGGAGGCCTTCGACCACTGGCGTCCAGAAGACCGCATGGGCTGGGCGCTAAAAAGGGACGGCCTTCCGCGCAAGGGCGAATTCGTTCTCGATATCGAACTTTGGCCGCTTGCACGGCGAGACGAGCGCGACGCCATGCTTGCTTCCTTCGGGGCCTGGCTGAGTCATGAGGGGGTGCAGGCACTCGATCGTGTCAGCTTGGGTGACTATCTCGCCTATCGACTTCGGGTTACCCCGAAGATGGGGAAATACCTGCTCAACCACCGTGACGTGCGCAGCGTAGACCTGCCCCCGAAGCTAGGCCTCGAACTAGGCGTCCTGCAACTCGATATCCAAGACGTCCACCAGGCGCCACCACCTGGTAATGCTCCTGTAGTGGCGATCCTCGATAGCGGCATCGCCGGTGGCCATCCACTAATCGGGCCGGCTTTAGGTGATGCCCAAGGTTTCGTCGATCCCCATCGCGAAGCTCACGATGCCCATGGCCATGGCACGTTGGTGGCAGGAATCGCCCTCTATGGCGATGTTGAGGCCTGCGCCCTGGCCAAAGTATTCGTCCCACAGCTCAGAATTCTGAGCGGACGGGTGTTCGACGCTGACAACAGCGCTAATCCTAGATTCATGGCGAACATTGTCGATGAGGCAGTTCGCTATTTCCATGACGCTTACAACTGCCGAGTCTTCAATCTATCCTACGGCGACTGCAACAAACCCTTTCTCGGTGGTCGCGTTGGTGGCTTGGCCTACGTCCTCGACTGCCTGGCGCGTGAACTGGATGTTCTCTTCGTCGTTCCCACGGGGAATTTCCACGATGCCCCGGTGCAGTGGTTGAAACAGGACTACCCCCATTACCTTCTGAAAAACGAGGCTAGGCTTCTCGATCCGGCCCCTGCCTTGAACGTGCTTACGGTCGGCAGTCTAGCTCGTTGGGATCGTAGTGCGAACGCGTGGCGTCACCCCAATGACATTCACACCCCTGTCGCGCAACGTGACCAACCTTCGCCTTTCACTCGCTGCGGTAGTTCCGTAAAAGGGGCGGTTAAACCCGAATTGGTCGCTTATGGCGGTAACTTTTCCATAGACCCGCATACGGACTCTGTTACGGATCGGTGGCTTGGTGAGCTTTCCACTTGCAAGGACTTTGCGGAAGGGCGATTGCTCAAGTCAGAAATTGGTACCAGCTTTGCTGCCCCGCATGTGGCCCATGCCGCGGCCAGGGTACTGGGTGAATTTCCAAGCGCGAGCGCCAATCTACTCCGTGCACTGTTAGTGGCTAATGGAAGGGTACCAGCGGCGACCTATGACTTGCTAAGCGGCAAGGAAGAACTTCTGGCGCAAGTTGTGGGATATGGAATGGTGGATGACTCCCATCTCTACCGTTCCACTGAGGAGCAGGTGCTCCTGATCGCCGAATCGGCGTTGATAGACAAGCACAACCACTTCTATGAAGTACCAATTCCAGAAAGCTTCTACGGGGGCAAGAAGCGCCGATTGCGGGAGATCACGGTAAGCCTGGCGTATTGTCCGCCGGTCAGAACGACGCGCCTCGACTACAAAGCGAGCCGATTTCAGTTTCGTTTGGTCGAGGCGACCTCGTTGGACGAAGCCGCAGCCGCTTTCGACAAAGCGACCGCGGAAGAGGTGGAGAGCATCGAAGAACTCAAGTGCAACAAGGGCACATACGGCGCCCAACGTCGGGCCTACGGCACCGTCCAGTCCTCCACATGGACAATCAAGCAGAGTCGTGATGCCAAGCTGTATGTAGTGGTGACACGGAACGACCATGGATGGGGTATGGCCCTGACGGAAACAGAAGAACCTTACGCCTTGGTCATTCGCCTAGCGGATCGGGAAAACCAGGAAGCTCGTCTTTACACGCAGATTCGCGCGCAGTTGCAGGCGCGTGAACGGGCACGTGCGCGTGTCTAAAAGAAAGCGGTGAATAACGCAACGCTTGTGGTACGTGACAACTGGGGAACACCCAATATTGGCCTACTCATTGCTCACCGCCTCATTTGATTGGCAGCGTTGTAAGTACTCACCAGATTGAGGAGATCCGACCGGTTTTGACCCGCCGCGCGGCGCAGCAGGCTGGCTATGTCGGCACCTACTGAATCGCCATGTTCATTTCGGAGTTGTTCGTGCAACTGGTTTGATTGACCGACGTAAGGATTGTAGTCCCCGGACATCGACACCCCGGCGAAGGACTCAAACATGGCTGCGCGGTAGTAGGCCTGCTGCGTCGGCGTCAGCCGGCTTCCAGCTTCGGCCACCCGCTGATCGGCCCAGGCATCCAAAGCTTTCTGTCCACCTTCAGGGGCAGCATTCAGCGCAGACTGGAAAGCCTGGCCAAGGGATAGCCCATGCCCACGCGCGGCGTCGAACTCGTCGATGAATGCCTTGACCGAACCTGCGCCGGATGCGCCGATGCCCGAGATGTTCTGGGCCGCGTTGTAGATGCTGCCGCCGACCACATCGTATTCCAGTTCTGCAGCCGACTGCTGACTGTTGGCAGCTTTACTGATCTCGGCTCGAAGGTGTTCGGCCTTTTCGGCATGCATGCCGGCGAATTCCAGGTTCGATACGCCATGAACCTGTCCCTGTCCAGTCTGATAGGCCGAATTGACCATGCGCTCTCCGCCGGCAACCCGTCCGTTGGTCGCCTGTATACTGCCCGTCACGCGACCATCCAAACCTGCCGCTTCGTTTCTTGGATCGTGGAACCCCGCCCGATCAACGAGGGACCGGATTGTCCCAAATTCCGGAGATCGGGCAGTCAGGTCGGCGTTTCGCTCGGGAGTCTGGCCGGAAGGTGACGGCGCATTCCAGGCGTCACCCAATAGCTGATAGCCGGTAGCCTCGGCCAACCTCGCTTCGTGCCCATCCAGTCGCCTGAACATGGGGGATGAGTATCCCGCGAGCAGCGACATGCCGGCGGCGGCAAACGCCTGGTCCTTATCCGCTATCAAGCCGGATGCCCGCCACTCAGCGCCCAGACGTTGCGCATCCCCTCGAAGCCCGAACCGGTCCAGCGCCGCGTCCAACCCGGACATCAGGTTCCGATCGCCTGCGAAGCGCCGTCCCGTTTCGGCGGCGCCATAGCTCGCCGAAGCACCAAAGCGCATCTGCGCCGATACGGTTTGGTTGTAGGTCTCCGTGGCCGAGACCGTGTCCGTGGCGCTTTTCTGCAGCGACGACAAGTCCTGCTTCTGCAACCCCAAAGAGGCCACCTCCCGAGTTCCCGATTGCGCGTCGGCCGCTACGCTGCGCGCCAGGTCGGTCTGCCAGCCATGGTCCTCGGTCACTCGTCGGGAAATGTCGGAGGCGATCTCGTCAGCCCGTGATTGGCTGACGCGGAACTGGTTCTGCAGTTGCCCGGACACGGACAGCGGCAACCAACCCTTCGGCAGCCCCGCAGAACCGCCCACCACGGCGGCAAAATCGTCGCCGGACATGCCGGTGTCCCGGTAACGCTGCGCCAGGTCCTCTCCGGTGGCGCGCATGAACTTGTCGGTCTGACTGGTACTGCTGGCAATACGGCTGCCTGCGGAGTGCGCGTCGAAGCCTTCTTGGGACAGTCCGCTGGATCGGGATGCAGTGTTCGACAGACTCTCCATGAAACTGCTGGAGGCCTGCTGCATGGCCATGGATGCCGATGAAACCGCAGCACTGAGATCCTTGCCGGCCTGGAAGGACGACAGGACCTTTTCCGCACCGAACAGAGTCGCTCCGGTCAGCGGGGCGTGCTGATAGTTCGGCTGCATGTTCATCACCGGCGCGGGACTGACGATGTCCGGAGAGCCGATCTTTTCGTTGACGAAATCGCCGCCCTGCATGCGCCCCAGGAAATGGGTGGCGGTGACCGAGCCACCGTAGACCAGCATCAGGGCGATGGCCGGTGTCGACGAGGCCAGCATGCCGCCCACCCCCAGCCATTCCTGAATAGCCATGTCCATCTGGTAGATGCCGTAGATCGACGGCAGATTGAACTGCGCGGCATCGAGCGCGGCCATTTTGCCGGCGGCGGCCATGGTGATGTAGAGGTTCACGACCGCCAGGATCGGCATCCAGAGCTGGATCCACAGCAACATCAGGAAATACTGGCCGGTGATCCGGATGCCCTGCGCGCCCAGCATGACGGCGAAGGCCATCAGCGGGGTGATGGCATAGCTGAAGCCCTCGATCCAGGTCATCATCGGCCGCACGATGCGGGTGAACAGGTTCTGCTCGCCGGCCCATTGGGTGTTGCGCTGCTGGATGGCCTGTTCGACCATGGCTGCCTTGTTCCACTTCATGCCGTCTTCATGACGCCCCACCACGCCTTTCTCGAACATGGGCGTGATCAGCGAGGCCAGCATGTAGTCCAGCGCGCTCACGCTGCCGCCGGTCAGCACCGTCAGGGCATCGTCGATCCGCGGTTGCACGTCGTCCGGCAGTGCGACTTTCAGCGCTTCCTTCAGGACATTTTCCACCTCCGGCACCACCAGGGTCTTCACGTAGGTGTCCAGCGTCGCCCAGGCATCGGTGCAGTCCTGTATCTTCGGGGCGCCGCCGACATGGATCTCCGTGGTGTAGACGTTGGAGTCGAACTTGATGGCGTCGAGAACCTGGGCCTGGCGCATGATCCCATCCAACGTCAGCAGCCCCAGGTCCACGCCGGTGAGCGTGCATTCCTTGAGGTAGTTGACCAGGGAGTTTTCCAGATCGCCGCCGGCATTGGGCGAGTTTGCCTTGCCCAGTTCCACCCGGGACAGCAGGTTCTTGCGAACCAGGGTCATGACCTGGAGGGTATCGGCAAAGCCGTGCTCGGTCATGCTGGGTGTGGAGAACCCCTGCTCGAACAGGCGGGTGAGCCGATAGCCCAGGTTGGATAGGATGGAGCCCGCCACCGCCGGGCCCATGGGCACGTTGTCTACCACCTGCACCTGGCCGGTGTAGGCATCCTCGACGGTGACTTTCACGCCGGGGGCGAACAGGATCAGATAGATCAGGATCGAGGCCATCATGTCCTGGTAACGGATGCCACGGGCGTCGTACTGGGTGAGTCCACGCACCAGGGTCATGATGACGCCCAGCACCGCGCCGATGCCGGCGGCCATGGTGTAGTGGCCGGTGCCGGCGATCATCGCGATGGCATTGAGGATGGCGGCGAGGAACGCCGAATCGCCGATGGAAAAGATCTCGAAGACCATACAGGGAAGTTCAGGGCACCGGATAAGCAGCCTGGGAACCCGGCGTCTGGGTGAAGGAGCCGTAGTCCCTGGCCTTTGAGCCGGTCATGAAGTTGGTGTAGAACTGCATCAGGGTTTGCGGATTGCCGTAGCGGCCGGACAGTTCCGCCGACTCGGACTGAAGGTCGAGCCGAGCCTTGTCGAGGGTGTCCGCCAGCTTGGTGGCGTAGGCGTGATCCTGTAGGGAGCTGGCTTGCCGCACCGCGTCCAGCATGCCCTGGATCATCAGCTGGGCCATCTCCAGGGCGATCACCGGCGATCCCTCGTCGGCGAATAGCCGGGCCATGCCGTAATCCTCGCGGGCCAGGTTGCGGATCATGGCGCTGATGGCGCCGGGTACCAGTTCCATGAAGGCCATTTCATCCGCGGTCAGCGGGCCGGTGTTGGTGGCGAACTTGTAGATCAGACCGTCGCCACCGCCGGTGCCGACCAGAATGTCGCGCACCCGCTTCTTCAGCCCGACGAGGGTGACGCTCTTCGAAGTCGGGTTCAGGCAGCCGTCGACGTCGGTGGTGTCGCACTCGTAGATGTTGACCGTCTGGTACTCGGAGCTGCCCGAGCCGTTCAGCAGATCCTTGATCCGCAGCAGGTCCGGAAGGGTGATGACCGGATTGCTCTCGCCCTTGCCGTCCGGCGCCGCCTCCGGCGGCTTGACGATCACGGAACCGGTGACGCTCATTGCCGCCTGCAGGAATTCATTGCCGCCGAATTTGAACCAGCTGCCGGCGCTGTTCTGATTCAATGATCGCCAGACCAGGTTGCCCTGGATCACCTTCTCCATGTCCGTGGCGGCGTTGGTTTTCACCTGCTGGACCGGATCTCCCTGGGAGCTGGAATTGGTCAATGCGCCGAAGACATCGGTCACGCCTTTCGAGAAGGAGATGGTCGACATCTTCATGTCGTTCTGTACTTTCCCCGGCAGTACACTGGCGGCGTCGTTCACCAGGCCCTGGGCCAGTTGGCAGGAATTGGAGAACAGTTGGTTGAGCTGCTGCACCTTCTTCTGCAGGTCCGACATGATGTTGCCGCAGTCCGGACACATGGCGTTGATGGCCAACTGGAAGGCATAGCCGGCGGCATTGGCCGCCACCGCCCGCATCAGATCGACAAACTGGTTCATGTTGATGAACGAGAACGAGCCGCTGAACAGGTCGATGCCGCCGCAACCGGCGCTGAACGAGGGTGGAACGAAGGACACCATGTTGGCACTCATGACCCGATTGCGCGCCACCATGGAACCCCCGGTGATCACGCCGCGGCGCTGCCCGAGATGGGCGGTAGGCGACGTGACATTGGTCATCGTGCCGAACATGGCATCCATTTCCTGCTGCAGATCGGCGAAGGCTTCCGCCGACAACAGGATGGCCACGAGGAGAACAGCGATTCGCAGGATCGGACGAGAACGCATCATGGACTCCCGAACACGGGGAATTGCGACCAGTCACTGGACGGCAGCCCCGCTTGCCATTGCAAGGTGCTGATGAGGTCCGCAGGACTTTTCATGGCCTCGGCCGTGATGATGGAAGACGGCGGCATGATGGCTGGAACCGTCCGCTCGCCGCGGGTCGCCTCGAACGTCGCCTCGTCGATCCAGCCGGAATCCTTGGCGGCCAGGAGAATGCGCCCGGACAGATCATCCAGGGAAAGCGTGCCTTGGGATAACTGAACGATCTCCGCCGGCGGCTTCATCATGAACAGGGCCGGTGTGGACACCACACCCAGCAAATGGGCTTGGCCTCGGTCAATGTGGAAGTCAGCATAGAGTCCGCCCGGCATGGGTTTTCCATCGAGGGAAACCGCGTAAACCTTGAAACCAAAGCGCTTCTCCAGCAGCGAAAGGAGCGGCGCCTGAATATGACAATAGGGACAGTCGGAGCGGAAGAAAAACAGGATGCCGGCCTGCCGAGCGATCAAGCCCAGTGCCTGTTCGCTGGCCCGCCCCGCCTGATGGTTGGCCTCATTGGCGGCAAAGGTGGCGATGGGCCGGCGCTGGTTCTCGTCCAACAGCGGATCGGACATAACCACGTGCCGGGCCACATCGGTGAACCGCTGGGCCTTGTCCATCATGACGCGCTGCAGGTAGTAGTAAGCCGCGACGTTTTCCGGGGACGGATCGTCGATAGCCTTGTCCCGATAACGTTCGAGGTTTTTGCGGAACCATTCGGCGGTTAGCGCGGCTGGTTCCGGTTTGGTGGATTTTGTCGAAGTGATTGGGGGTGAATCTGGAAGGGGAGACTTGATTTCGGGTGTCGGTTTGGTGTTGGCTTGCTTCCTGGGTTCAGGCTCGATTTCCCGCCAAAACCATCCCCGCTCTTTGTCGATGAAAAAAGGAGGCTCAGGAGCCGAACCGAAGTCCGATCCCCTGGCCAAGTGGGGTGCCAACAGCAGGTAGGAAAAACACAGGAGCCAGGATCGCCGATTCATTGGGCGATTATCTTGGCTTTATCGCGAGGGAGTGTTCGGAAAGATTTTGGTGGGCCGAAGAATTCGCGTCATCACGCGAATATGGGCATACTGACTGGCACCTAGCGTCTGCCGTTTCCTCGAATTTGCCGCCTTCCATATTGTGCCGACGGAGGATCACTGGATCCGCGTAAAGCCTGGAGGTCTCGTTGCAAATCTTCTATAGGACGATTGAGATCACCCGGCTCGAGCATTTCGCAGCCATCCCTGATCATCTGATCAATATTCACGGGATAGCCATGGCAGCAATCCGGGCGAAACTCATGAATCCTACAGATGTATTTCTCTTGCCGAGGCAGTTTGCGCAACCAGGGACAACGCGGCATTTCCTCCCCAGTCGTTGGGCTAAGCCACAAGTCGCCCAAGGCGTCCGTGTAGCGCAAAACGTCCGGTCGATGCCGGCGCCACATTCTGACCTCTTCGTCTGAAGCAGAACCGAGCCCCGCATCGCCATACTTGGTGCAGCATTTGCCACATTGGGTGCAGGCCCTCATCAGCTACCCCAAGCTTCTATCTGCTACATCGGCGGCGTTGGTTGACCACCGGCGAGCCGCAATCGCTTATACACCACCGGCAAAAGCAGTTCTGCCAAGCCAGCCAGCACCTTTTCATCCCGCAATGCTTGATCTGCCATCGCCGTATGACTGGTCATGGCATCGATGACGGAATCCTTGAGGACAGTTTTGTAATCCCCGTTGGCGAACTGATGCATGCTGTCGTTCGCCTGGGCCTGTTCCTGCAAGGTTTCGCTTTCGAGCATCTTTCCGACCAGATGAGTGACGTAACCGAGCTTGTCGGCATCCGTAAGGTTGCCGGAAAACAGCTCGTTCATCTTCTTGACGATGGCCGATAGCGGTTCCTCTTCGCCGGGGTGCGCCTTGCCGCTCCCGGCCTCGTAAAGCGGCTTGAGCTCCTTGACTTCACTGGTCTCAAGCTTGATGGCCTGTTCCCCACGCTTTTGGACTCGCAGGTGGGTCAGGTTGATACTGTCGTCCACCTGCCAATCGTCGCCGTCGTCTTGGTGGGCCAATCGCGGCAACAGGCAGCGGCCGTAGACGTAGAGCTTTTCCAACTCGATGTCCTCATAAGGCGCGATTTGCGAGAGGAACTCGTAGGCCCTCACGAAGGTGCCCAGGTCTTTGCGGAAAAGCTCTTGCTTCTCTTCGGTAAGGCACTTGTAGCGGTCTGCTGCGGGCTTGAGTTGCGCCTGAAGGGCTGCCTGGCTACCGTTCTTGGCAAAGAATGCCTTGGCCAAGGCATCCACTTCGGATTGCAGATAGACGCCGGTGGCATCCAGCTTCGCCTTGACGCGATGCACGAGATTCGGATCAGTCACGTCGGACAGCGCCGCCGTCCGGTAATACGGGCGAAAGGCCTCGAGTATGTCCTCCGCCTTGTTCACAAAGTCCAGGATGAACGTGTCCTCCTTGCCGAGGCAGGTCCGGTTCAATCGCGACAGGGTCTGTACCGCCAACACCCCTGAAAGCTTCTTGTCGACATACATGGTGTGCAGCAAGGGTTGATCGAATCCGGTCTGGAATTTATTCGCCACCAGCAAGATGCGGTATTCGTCGGTAGCGAAATCCTCTTTGATGCGGTCGTCCTTCTGGCCCTTATCGTTCAGGTCACCCTCACTGGCTTTGTCGGTTCCGGTTTCCTTGTCCGTAATCACGCCGGAATAAGCGATCAGCGCCTTGCAGTCGGCGTAGCCGTTTTTCTTGAGGTAATCGTCGAGCCCCCTCTTGTACCGCACGGCCGCGAGGCGCGAATCCGTCACCACCATGGCCTTGGCCCGACCGCCGATCTTGGCCATGACCTTTTCCCGGAAATGCTCGACGATGATGGAGACCTTCTGGGCGATATTGGTTGGATGCAGCTTCACGTAGCGGGCAATCTGCTTCCTTGCCTTGCCGGATTCCACAAGCTTGTCGTCACCGACCTGCGAGAGTTTCCAGAACACGTCATAGGTGGTGTAGTGCTTGAGCACGTCGAGAATGAAACCCTCCTCGATGGCCTGGCGCATGGAATAGACGTGAAACGGCGCCGGCTTGCCGTCCGGTTCCGGCCGCCCGAATAGCTCGATGGTCTTGGCCTTAGGCGTGGCGGTGAAAGCGTAGTAGGTGACGTTGGCCGGACGTTTGCGCGAGGCGACCACCTGATTGAGGATGTCCTCGATGCTGAGATCCTCTTCCTGCTCGGTGCCTTCCTCTTTCTTCAGCGTCTCGATGGCTTCCGAAGTCAGCACTTCCCGCAGTTTGTGGGCGGCCTTGCCGGATTGGCTGGAGTGCGCCTCGTCGATGATCAGCGCGAACTTGCGGTCCTTGAGCCCGGCGACCTTTTCCAGCACGTAGGGAAATTTCTGGATGGTCGTGATGATGATGGGCTTGCCGGCGTTCAAGGCATCGGCGAGTTGCTGGGAGTTGTCGTCGATCTTTTGAACGACGCCATGCTGATGCTCGAACTGGTAAATGGTGTCCTGCAGCTGAGAGTCCAGCACCTTGCGATCGGTGATGACGATGACCGATCCGAAAATCTTGCGGTTCTCGGCATCGTGCAGACTGGCGAGATGGTGTGCCGACCAGGCGATGGTATTGGACTTGCCCGAGCCGGCCGAGTGCTGGATCAGAAAGGTTCCGCCGACACCCTCGAACTTGGTCTGGGCCAGCAAGGCGCGAACGGCGTCGAGCTGATGGAAGCGCGGAAAGATCAGCGTTTCCTTGGTCGATTTCTTGCCGGTTATGGAATCGACCGTCTCCTTGCGCTCCAGATGCAGATAGCGCCCCAGGATCAGCATCCAAACATCCTTGCGGAAAATCTCCTCCCAAAGGTAGCTGGTGGCGTAGCCGTTGGTATTGGCGGGGTTTCCGGCACCGCCGTCGCGGCCGCGGTTGAACGGCAGGAAGAAGGTCTTTTTCCCTTCCAGCTTGGTGGCCATGTAAACCTCGTCGCACGAGGTCGCGAAATGTACCAGGGCCCGGCGGCCGAACTGGAGTAGCGGTTCCTTCTCCCGGCTCTTCGGATCGACCGGCAGACGGTCGTATTTGTACTGGCGGATGGCATTCCAGACCGGCTGGGTGGTATCGGTCTTGAGTTCCAGGGTGGCGACGGGGATGCCGTTGAGGAACAGCACCAGGTCGATGCAGTTCTCGTTGTGCTCCGAGTAATGCAGTTGGCGAACCACCCGCAACCGGTTCTTCCTGTAGTCCTCGGTCGTCTTTGGATTGAGGGCGTTCGCCGGGGCGAACTGGGCCATCTTGAACGTGGCGTTGATGTCCTTGAATCCCTTGCGCAACACATCCAGCGCGCCCACGCGATCCAGTTCCTCCGCCAGACGCTTCAGGAATACCGCATCCGGATTGGACTTGTGATTGGCCTCGAACTTGGCCCAGGCGTCAGGCTGGGTATCTTTCACCCAGGCGAGCGCGTCTCCCGGAAACAGTGCCAGGCGTCTGTCAAAACCCAGGTCGAAGGGCTTTTCGTTCCGGTGGAGCCAGCCGTGCCCGGCCAGATGTGCGCAGATTTCGACTTCGAAGACGCTTTCGGTGTGTATGTCCGCCACGGTTCTTGTCTTCCCTCGGGTTAAGCCCAGTTGACCAGCGTCAACGGCGCCTCGATCCGGCTGTAATGGCGGACATTGTTGGTCACCAGCACGGAGCCGGCGGACAGTGAATGGGCTGCGATCATCATGTCCATCTCACCGATGGGCTGGCCGCTGGAAACCAGTTGATGCCGGATGTCCGCGTAGTAGTCCGCCGCTTCGGCATCCCAGGACAGAACGCGCACGATCTTTAGAAATTGGCGCACCGCCAGCTGGAGACGGTGGCCGGCAGGAAGGCGTTTCAGACCGTACATGAGTTCGGCGCGGGTCACCGCCGAAATGCAAACCATGGACGGCACGATCGCCATCAGTTTCGCTTCGACGACGGGGGAGCGGCCTTTGATTACATAGCTCGCGATATCCGTATCCAGCATGTG
The DNA here is from genome assembly GCF_016925495.1 of Methylococcus sp. EFPC2. NCBI lineage: Bacteria > Pseudomonadati > Pseudomonadota > Gammaproteobacteria > Methylococcales > Methylococcaceae > Methylococcus > Methylococcus sp. EFPC2. The sequence goes on from NZ_CP070491.1 coordinate 1,096,912, forward strand.
CAGCACGCTCACGGCTCTTCGTCTCCGAATACGTCACGCTCGACGGGCACGGCGTTCATGGGCCGATCCTCCATGAAATCCTCGGGGACTTCGATGGAATGCAACATCTCGAAAAAATCGCCCCAAGTCTTTGCGCCGGGACGGGAAGACAAGACCACGTCTCCGGTCGCTTCGTCCCGGGTAGCGTAAACCTCATCCCCCTCGAAGCGGAATTCGGCGGGCAGTCGAACCGCCTGGCTGGCGCCGTTCTTGAACAACTTGGCAATGCGCGTTTCGGGCATAGCTGCTCTCTCATCTCATGGATATAGACAGTAGTATATACGCCCTAGCGGCTTTTGGTAATTACTGTCCTCGGCTGGATCAGGCTGCCTGCCCCTCAAAGGAAGCTTCGGAAGAGGTCGCGGCATAACCGCGCACGTCGATCTGGCCGGTGACGGCCTCGGAAATCAGGGCAGATTTGTATTCGCGGAGAAGTTCGATGTGTTCCTTTACATGCTCGACAAGAGCGTCAACCTTCGCTTCATGGTCAGTGACCGCTCTGAGAAGTTCATTTCGTTCCTCCCTCGGCGGCAGCAAAACTGGAAACTCGACGATATTCCTTTGTGAGATTGATGCCAGATTGGTGCTCTGCTTGGCTCGTCCCATAAAGTAGAACTTTGCATAGCTGGTCCGGGAAATTGCCGCAAGCCAATAGGCGTCTTCTTTTTCATGAGAGCGAACGGCAAACACATGGTTCTGATGGATGCAGGGCTCAATTTCCCCATGCCAGATTGTTCCTCGTCCGAGTTTGTCATAGTCACCGCCTTCATTCATGAGCACGTCGAATGGCTTCAGCAGATAGCGGGAAACCTCGGATTTCGCAACTGGCAGGTAGGATATTTCCTCCAAATTGAGATGGCCGTCCTGCACGTTCGCTACCCGGAGATACGGCATGGAGACCGTATCGATACCATCGACATCCTTGCCCTTCGCAATTCCTGATTGAACTTCGGCTAGAAACTTCAGACGCAAGACGGACCAGTGCGCGGGAATTTCCTCTAAACCCGGCAAATCGCATTTTCGCATTGGCGCTTCGTGATTGAGTCCTTTGGTCAGAATCTCAGTTGTACCGGTGGCCCTAAACTCAGCCATGAGTCTGAGTAGTTCTTCTTTCTCGGCAATCAGTGCATCGACTTCCCGCGTCTGGTCAGCCAGGAAATCTGCAATATCGACTTGCTCATCCGGTGATGGCCAGGCTACGGGAAAATCTCTGACATAGTCGTCCGGCACACGTTTTTGCCCGCCCGTCCCGTACATGAAGCCCTCTCCACGCTTCCGGAAATGGGACGCTTGGGTCAGGTAGTAGAGGAAATCCGGTCGGCATCGCTTGCCGGATCTGACCACGATGAGTTCGGTTGTTCCGAATCCGGCACCGTTCGCCAGCCCTCGCATGTGCGCACCCTTGCCATTCTCGAAGCAGGGGGTGATCTTCGCGATGGTGACGTCACTGTCCTGGAAAAACGTGTAGCCGTTTTCTACCTCGGAAATCGGTCGAGTCTCGTCAAGCCGCAGTGATCCGTCATCGCCGATGGCCTCCATGGGAAGAAAGGAAACCTGCTCGTCTCGGTCCATGTGGGCGATCGACTGACGGGAAGGATTCAAAGTCGCCTCGAACTTCAGCCGTTTCACCGGCCAAGCTTCGGGGACTTCGCCCAGCCAATCGATGCCGCTGTTTCTGTATTCCGGATAATGCTTCATTGCGCTACCCGCCTGAGTAGCTCCGTGAACTTCTCCTCCATCTTCACGATGTCCGCATGGATGTCCTTCAGCTTGCGGGGCGGCTGATATTTGTAGAAGTAGCGGTTGAAGTTGATTTCCGTGCCGACGATACCGATTTGACCGTCCTTCTCGTCGCGGGTGGTCTCGTCGATCCAGGCATCCGGCCAGTGCGGCAAGACTTCCCGCTCGAAGTGGCGGTAGATGTCCCTGCCGAACGGCACGTATTCGGCGTCGCGCAAGGCTACATCCGGCAACCGTTCACCTTTTTCGTCGGTGGCCGGTTCCGCGTTCTCGTCCTTCTCGCCCATGTATTTCCGCGCCATTGCCAATAGGGGATTGCTCAGGGGCTTGTTGCCCCGGCTCTTGGCAGCAGTCTGAAGCGATGCGCGGAATTCCTCGGCGCTGAACCAAGCCCCTCGATCGACGAGGACATGCAAGGTATCGACGAGAGCTTGGGCGACATCCGGCTTGAGCTTCCTGAAAGCGTTGTCAGACTGAAGCAATTCGATGCGTTCCGGCGTTACTTCGAAGCGAAGACGCAGCGGCCTTTCGATGGTGACCTTGCGGTAGAAGAAATCGCGGTTCTCAAAAATCTTCGACCGCGGTCCCGGCTTGAAATCGTGATAGATGCGAGTGACCTCGGCGATGTGATCTTCGGAAAGTTCATTGCGTTTCTTGCCGAGCGTCTTGGGCAAGCGCTGAAACAGATCGGTGGCATCGATGAGCTGAACCTTGCCCTTGCGGTGCGCTTCCTTCCGGTTGGTCAGGAACCACAGATAGGTCGCGATGTTGGTGTTGTAGAACATGTCCGTCGGCAGGGCGACGATGCATTCGAGATAGTCGTTTTCCAGGATCCAGCGGCGAATTTCCGACTCTCCGCCGCCGGCATCGCCGGTGAACAGCGGCGAACCGTTGTGGACCACGCTGATGCGGCTGCCGCCTTTGCCGTCGACGACCGGCTGCATTTTGGAAAGCAGGTGCAAGGTGAATAGCATTTGCCCGTCGCGAATCGCCGGAAGGCCGGGCCCAAAACGACCACCGTAGCCGCGCTTCTTGTGCTCGGCTTTGACGACATCCTCGGCCGCCTTCCACTCAACGCCATAGGGTGGATTGGCGCCCATGTAGTCGAAGCGCTGGCCGGCGTGATGATCGGATGCCAGGGTGTCTCCCAGCGCGATGTTGGCCGGGTCCTGGCCGCGGATCAGCATGTCCGCCTTGCAAATGGCGTAGGTCTCATCCTCCAGTTCCTGCCCGAACAAAGTGACCTTGGCGCGGGGATTGAGCTGCTTGATGTGTTCCTCGCCCACCGACAGGATGCCGCCGGTGCCGGCGGTCGGATCATAAAACCTGCGAACCACTCCAGGTACCGACAAAGCCTCGTCGTCCGGATCCATCAGGATGTTGATCATGAGCTTGATGGCATCGCGCGGGGTGTATTGCTCACCGGCCGGGGACACGTCGTTGAAACGGCGCAACAATTCCTCGAAAGCCTGCCCCATGTCGATATTGCTGACGACATCCGGATGGAGGTCGGTTTCCACGAAACGCTGCAGCACCAGATAAAGCCGCCGCTTTTCCAAAAGCTTGTCGATGACCTGGATGAAACCGAATTTCTCGAAAATGTCCCGGACGTTCTTCGAAAAGCCGTTGACGTAGTTCTCCAGGTTGTCGCGGACCACGTCGCCCGTCGGATCCTCCAGTACCTTAGCCAGGGTGAAGCGAGAAGTGTTGTAAAAACTGTACCCCGAAGCCTTCGTCATAAAAGCATCCTGCATCTCTCGGCTGTAGCCTCGGTCGGAAACTGTCTCCCACTGCTCAAGCACCTTGTCCTTGGTCGATTCAAGAACGCAATCCAGCCGGCGCAGCACGGTAAACGGGAGGATGACCTTGCGGTATTCGTTCTCTTTGTAGGCGCCGCGCAGCAGTTCGGCATTTTTCCAGATCAGGTCGGCGAGTTTGGCCATGGGGATTATTCCTCACCCGATCCAGCCATGAGCTGGACAAAATCTGTCTCGGTTATTTCTATGGTCTTGAGCGCACCACGTTTCGAAGCGGACTCTTCATACGGAAATATATCGATGACCAGAAGAAAGATTACTTTATTATTGTGTGTAATGAATGGGATATGCGAGGTGCTTTCCGAAACCGCTAATTTTAGATCGGCTCCACAGGTCTTGAAGATGATCAAATATCCCACCGACTCATTGAAATCCAGGGTATAGGTATATATTTGATTAAACCCGCTGATTAAATAACGTTTATCCTTGCCTTTTTCCGGGTTGAATATCTTGGCGTCAGCTATCAGCCTGTTCTCCCCCTGCTGTGAAGACACCAAATCCGCTTCCCCGGAAGCGGAAGTAGGCTCAATACTAAAGTCGATGCCTTGTTCGAACAGATATTCATAAAGATCGAGTGCGAGATGCTTTTCGCCGCGCTTACTATCAGAAGTCCAAAGATTGTAGAGTTCCTCCCGTCGGAACCACTCGCAGCGATGTTTATAGCGCTTCAGATACCCCAATACTGCGGCAGCATCATCCAAGCCTTCGTCGAGGTAGTCATAAAATGGTTCGAGGAACATTTCCCTGAACGCATCTAAGGTATCATTTACTTTGTTGGAACCATGAGAAAGGCCCCGGAATTTCAGCACAATACTTTGAGCTTGATCAGGCTGTTGAGCGCAAGCCTTCAACACTATATAGCTCATTAAGACATGTGATAATTCATCATCGAAACCAGGGATATGTTGTACATACGAGCTCTGCAACATATTTTGGACTTCATGATTTACTCGCTCAGCCTCTGATGCTAGCTTGTCCTTCAGTCCCTGAAAAAATGAATTTTGCTGAAGAAACCCCCACCACTGCTTCAGCAAGACCGGGAATATTGTGTGATCGGCGGAATTTAATCGCCTAACCCTTTTCTGCAATTTATAACGGAGATTCTGTAAATAATCGCTGTCCATGATTTACTAAATTTTTATGGTGATCTTGGTTGAAAGACCTTTCAGAGCATTCTCAAACTCAGCAAGTGCACGATTCATAGAACGCCTAGCCTTGCGGCAAGTATTCATATTGTCATCCAGCCTGACATTGTTTTTGCACCCTCGACAAATAACGACGTCACGCAGTCGGGCCTCTTTGTAGAAAAAAGGATTCCAGAACTTACAATATGGGCATTGGAATTCAAGTTGCTGCTTATCAAGATTCAACATCCCATTCATCTCTGAAAGTTGGCAAATATGCTTCGCTATACTCTTTGCATTTTCGTTGTAAACAAGGGAAACCGTTCATCCAGCGATTTGAAACATCGGCAAACTTTCCAAGGCATTCATCAGTCTAGAAACCTAGCCAAAAGTCGGGCAAGCCAACCGATGTTTTGCTGTTCTCTGCGGTCAAGTTGCCGTATGGCAAAATAGTTACGGATAGCGAAGAACGCGCACACCGTTCCGATGGCAATGCCCGTCCACTGCACCCAATGCGTCCGCCTGATGAAGATAGCTTCCACAAGCGGACGAAACATATTCCCTTGGAGCTCGTCCATTTTTGAGTGCATCCAGGCCGGAAGCACCCAATAGAAGAGACTGAAGAAGACCACCCCTAAAAAGGCAGCACCCCACCACGGTAGCTTGTTGGCGACTTCCACAGTGTCTTGAATCATTCCAGAGCGCCGGTTTCGCGAATAACGGCGGCGGTAGCGTGTCATCGAAAATTCAACTCCTGCCTTTGTGGTGTATTAAAACCGATCATAGAATTTCTTTAGCCAACACAATTTGGCTAATATCAATCCATCCGCATCAGATCAAACCGGGAATTTCGGTGACCTTGCTAACGCGGAGTGGTTATGGTGATAAACAGGCGAAATATGAAAGCAGATGCTCAAGTCTTTCTTTTGCAGGAATGGTGATCATGAAATAAACCACATGTGCAACGACCAACCCAACGCCCAATATTGCAGCGACGACATAAAAGGCAAATCGCTGCACTCGTAAGCGCTTTTGAAGAAATGGAAAGCTTCGAGTAATCAGGTCCGCGATGGATTGGTACTCTGTCAACATCTGAGTCTTCTTACGGTCGATCTCATCACCGATCGCCGAAAGCGTATGCAGTTGGTTTCTAAGCATAAGCGCGCTCAATACAACGAAGACCCAGCAACCGATTAAGACAGCTGTATTAACCCAGAATTCATAACCAATACCAGTTACCTGCTTCATCTGCGTGGCAACAACGACGGTGGCAACCGGAATGCCGAGAATTTGATTTTGAATATCCGAGAATGTCTTGTGGATCTTGGTTATCTCTTCAAGCTTCGCCGTCTCTAACTGGTTGGCAATCTTGTCGTAAGAAAAATCTGCAACAAAGAGGCGATAACCTTCTGAGAAACTTTTTTGCAAGTCTGACAGATGCCTCAGTAGCGTACTGAATCTCTCGTTTGGAATTGCAGAGCCGCAGACTGTTCGTACGGACTTGGCCAAAATTGCTATTTTTTGCTCGCGGTGCGTATCGTTCCCGAAAGATTCCAGTAAACGCTCGATTACTATTATGTCTATCTGCTGCAAGTCGTTCTTGGTGTACCGAATAGGCAACTGGAACTTGCCATCATCGACAAAAATAAAATCACCGGCTTCCTCATCCAAAAAAGCGGCTGCTTCCTTGAGCAGGCGTATCAGTGCTAGAACTTGGCGATAGCGGATTATTGCGTCAGGAACAGTTTCGTCTGAATTACTAAATTTACTGTCAATGAGAAAGTAACGTTTTGGTTCTCTCAGTTGAGCCTTGGGAGCGATTAGAAGATTATCCAGATCAGTAGCGATAATGCCGAGGCGAATTCGGGGATCCCCCACTTCCAATTCAATCGTATCCCCGATTGATGAGGTGTACGGATCTCCCGACCGAAGGCTTAAGCCGAATTCTTCGCCTCCGTCCGCGATAAGCGAGTCCAATAATTGACGTTGCGTGTCATCAGCAATTGTGAGCAACCCCTCACGGGAGTTCTCTTTGAACTCGATAGCGCGGCACAGGGTAACCAGTTGGTCGAACCCAACGTTATCCATCGTCTAGCTCTGCTAATAGCTCAGCACGCAACGCTTTTGGGATATTCGCTAGTATCAGCGTGTCGTTTTCGCGGTCGTACTGCACGTCCCCGCATCGTAATGCACCGCGGTCAAACTCAATCTTCCAATGCTTGGAAGTCCCCTTGAACTTCACCAGCTTCTTGATTGCGCGGCGATCTGGAACAAAACCATCGGAAAGCTCTAAGCTCTCATCCGTGAGGGCTTCGAGCAAAGCGTTCGGAGACTCAGGCCAAAGGCGGTTGGCGACTGCTTCTAGGCTTATCGGACTATTATTTCGCCCAAGGTCATCCAGGTAACCAAATGCCTGCTCAAACAGGTTGTCACGAACCGATGGCTCAAGATTTTGAGCGTCGGCAAACTGTTCGAAGCCTTCGACGAGCTTCTGTGTCTCGCGCAATGCAATGAGTACATCATTGCATCCCAGGAACAGCTTAAAGTAGTTGGAGACTTCACCGCGCCCCTTCAAGAAGCTGATGTACCTATCGGCGGCGGCTTGCCATGCCGTCAAGTCAATTCTTCCAGCGACCCGAAGATGGTTCATATCGAGATGAACGCTGTCGACAATTTCCAATCCGTCGGTAATTGCCGTTCCTATCACTTCGGTGACAATGGCTGCCAATAGAAAGTCAGTCGCTCCGTTGTTCACGTGTGCGATCAGCACATAGCCACCGGTAGCCAGCTGTTCCGTAGTAGCCCGTGCCTGGAGATGCTCCATCATCAATCGGCTCAGATAAAGAAAGTCGATCTCCTTGTCGAGGAAATGCTGCCGGACGTATCTCCGCATTGGGAAGTTGTTTTCGTCATTTTCGAATTTCCCATAGCCTTTCCCTGGCCGTTCGGAGTAAAGCTTATGCAAGTGATCGATCAGCCGTTGAGATGACGGGTTAATCGCGACGACCGCATCGCGCAGCTCAATGCTTGCTGGTCCATGTGGTTCCTTCACCAGTTTGTGGACGATCAAGCTGACGACGGTGTTGTTTTGTACTGACATTCCGTGATCCAACTCCTTAATGTAGGACTCGTGGCGGGCTTGACGCTATGTTGCGGGCTACGAACAAGTGGTCCACCCGAAAATGGAAATGAGGTCGTCGCCCCTCTTTTGCGTACGCGAACATTCTCAACTTGAGACTTTGCGCAGATATAGTCTATCAGGGCTGTCCGACAAATTTGGTCGCATGCATTCGCTCGACGTCAGTTGGCCAAGCTGACGACACCAAATTTCGAGCGCTGCGCGTTTTTCCGCGACATAGTCATAGCGATCATAGTGCTTCGCTGAAACGTCATTTAACGCGTGGTTCTGGATTCGGTCGCGTACCAGTTTATCGATACCCAACTCGCCCATCCGCGTCTTTACAGTGCGTCGAAGGTCCTTGGGCGTCCAAGGGACCATCCCGGTTTCCGTGCAGTAGTCCTGAACGGCGTGTGGCAAAGTCGATTCGTTCCAGGGCTTCAATGCCAACGGATTGTGGCGACCAGGAAATAGCCACTTGCTTCCTGGATAGATGCCCCGCAGCTCATTCAGAATGTCGACGGCCAGACTCGTCAGGGGAATTAGATGATCCCGTTTATTTTTTACCCTGGCCGCGGGAAGTAGCCAGAGGCCTGCGTCGAGATCGAATTCTGACCAGGCAGCACGAGTGACTTCGCCCGAACGCTGTCCACCAGTGGCCAGCAACAGACGAATAGCCAGGCGATAAGGCAAATGAATGCCCTCCGTATTCCAAATCGTCCGGATCTCGTCCCACGATAGATTCCGATCATGGGCGTTTTCCACAGCGGCGTTCTTCGGTACCGCCTCGACGGGATTATGGGCAATTCCAAACAGGACTTCTGCTCCCAGACTTCGTGGATCGTTATCATGATGGATGCCGTATTTGAACATCGTGTGCAGGTAGGAACGGACCCTGTTCGCTTGAACTGCTGCCTTTCGGCTGATAAGCCGATAGAGAATTTCCCGAATATGTGCCGGTGAGACGTCGCGGGCGGCCATGGCTCCGATATGCGGCAGTACGTCCTTTTCAAGGCAGCGCTTCACCTCGTCGGCGGATCGGCGGCCATTCGCCTTCATGTGTTCAATGAAAGCGTCTGTCAATTGCTGCACGGAGCCCCGAGACTTTGCCTCGCGGACACGTTTCTTAACGTCTTCTTGGGGATCGACCCCTTGGTCAACCTGGGATCTGGCAGCCCTGGCACGCTGCCTTGCTTCTGCAAGTGTTGTATCAGGGTACGTGCCTAGGCGCAGAAAACGCCTGCGCCCATCGTGCGTGTATTGATAAAAAAACGTCTTCACGCCGGCGGCGGTAACCTGAACACCGAAACCGGGATCACTGCCCCCTTCGTAACGCCGATAATTGACACCTGTGATCACCAAGCTTTTGATATTTTTATCTGAGAACGCAGCCATATGACCTCATCCGTAGTGCATGCTGTAGTGCATGGCACTATGCGCCAAAGAGGACTTTATGTGCAATATGAGACTCAACGACAAGGTGCATATGTTTATGTATCAATGTATTATGAAACACATTGAACATCCTGAGATCGTCGGATATGCTATTACACGCGACTCGAAATCGGATGGTCGCAGAAATGCGGCACGAGGGTTCGAATCCCTCCCTCTCCGCCAAATCAATGAGTTACGAGATATCATCGGCGCTCAGCTAACCGCAAAAGTGTGAATGTCTGAAATGGATGGCCGTATCGGTGGCCATTAGGCGAAGGGCTTTCGCCCCCGTCAGCACGCAGCAAATCTAAAAGGCCGCTCTATGCGGCTTTTTTTGTGGGAGTAAAGCTGGAAAACAAAGGTCAGCCGCGCAACGGGTAGACCGGGATGTTTTCCATGCCCCCCAGAAGGCCCATGGTCGGGCGGGGCACCGCAGGCGCACGGTGACCTGCAAGGTATCCCGAACAGGCCGTAGAGTCATCTCGGAGCGATGCGGAGGCGACGGCTCTAAGGTCGCTGGAGCGAGTCGACGGGGGACGGCTGGGGCGCCGAAGGCAATAACCGTCCCGCAAGTGCGGCCGTGCGGCGTAGGGAACGCCGTTCAGGTTCATGCCACCAACCTCCACGACACGGTCGGCGCCTGCGAAGTCCTGCGTCGCGCCGCGGAAAAGCATCCGAGCCTACAGGCCTTTTCCGGCGATGCAGGGTATCGCGGCACGGCCGTTCGGTTTGTCGACGGGACGTTGGGGTTGACGCTGCATGTTTCCGAGAAGATCAAAGACGGCTTTGCGGTCTTGCCCAAGCGTTGGTGGTTGAGCGCACGTTCGCCTGGCTTGGTATGTTCCGCCGCCTCACCAGGGATGTCGAAATCCTCACTACCAGCGCCGAAAACATGATTCGCATCGCCATGCTCAAACTAGCCCTTGCAAAATACACCTGAACTTTTACCGGCCAGCTTTTTAGTTTGATCGAAAGTTCGCAACCGGCTCGCGAATTTTCTCGGTGTCTTTCAAGGTGTATTGATGTCAAGTCATGATCAAAAGGAGAGTCGCTCTGTGCCGGCGGAGAACCCGCTCACGGAAGTTTATCGCGACCAGTGGCTGTTGGTGGTTCACAAGCCAGCGGGGTTGCTGGTTCATCGCAGCCCAATAGACAAGCATGAAACCGAGTTTGCCCTGCAATATGCCCGGGCGATGAATGGCGGTGGGCATGTGTACCCGGTCCATCGACTGGACCGGCCAACATCCGGCGTGTTGGTCTTTGCCCGTGATCCGCAAACCGCCAGCACATTGGGCAACGCGATGATGGCCGGCGAGGTGAGCAAAACCTATCTGGCGATGGTACGAGGTTGGTTGCCGGAACAAGGACTGATCGACCACCCGCTTCGCGATGAGCCGGACGACCGGCGGCGCAAGGGCGAGCCGCAGCGGGTGCGCGAAGCCCGCACCCGCTATAGGCGCCTGGCGACCACTGAAATTCCCGTCGCCATCGAAGGTCATCCCACCAGCCGCTACAGTCTGGCCGAGCTGTATCCCGAAACCGGCCGGAAACACCAGCTACGCCGGCACATGAAGCACATCAGCCACCCCATCATCGGCGATGCCAACCACGGACGAGGCCGCCACAACCGCTATTTTGCCGAACGCTTCGGCCAAGGCCGGTTGATGTTGGCGGCCACCGAAATCATTTTCCGGCACCCGGTCAGCGGTGAGAGACTGTATTTGAAAACTGAGCCGGAAAAGAGTTTTCTGGACGTGTTGTCGATATTTTCAGAATTCTCGTGTTGAGCAGCGTGGAAGTTTTTCCAACGTCAGAGCCGGAAATTACCCGTTTCGGCCATGATGATCGTGTTCGATCAATAGTTTATCCATGTGCTCAAAGACCTTCGGCACGCAGATTACCGGGAAAGTTCGGCGCCGTTTCACTCCCAAGCTAGTCGCTGGTATCACGCGATCGGGAATGACAGCTGACTTGGGGGCGTCAGAATTTCTGTGTGTGAGGCGTGAGTAGACTTTTCCACGGTGACGGCTGCCGAAGGTCCGTTCAGACCGTAGGCAGAGGGCGCGGTGGCAAAGTCGGTGGTCATTTTATCCGCGAGCCGCTTCAAAGCGTTCAGCGTAGAGGATGGCGAATTGGTTCATGGCGTCCTTCCAATCCTTGGCCGCCCGTCCCCAGTCGGCCGTAATGTTGCGCAAGGCCAGCCAGATCAGCTTGCTGGCAGCATCGTCGCTCGGGAAATGGCCACGCGTCTTGAGGATCTTGCGCAGTCGGGCGTTGATGCTCTCGATGGCATTGGTCGTGTAGATCACCCGGCGGATGGCGGGCGGGAAGGCAAAGAAGGGAATCACCCGGTCCCAGGCCCGCCGCCAGGCGGCGACCACGGTCGGGAATTTCTCACCCCAGAGGCCTTGCTCGAACGCGTCGAGTTCGGCCAGCGCGGCTTCGGCGCTGGGCGCGGTGTAGATCGGCTTGATCGCTGCCGCCAGTGCCTTACGGTCCTTCCAACTCGCGTAGTCGAGGCTGTTGCGAATCAGATGCACGATACAGGTCTGCAGCGTGGTCGCTGGGAAAACGGCGGCCAAGGCCTCGGGCATGCCCTTCAGGCCGTCGGTGACGGCGATCAGGATGTCGACCACACCGCGCGTCTTGAGGTCATTGAAGACCTTCATCCAGAACTTGGCGCCCTCGGTGTTCTCGATCCACAACCCGAGGATGTCGCGCGTGCCGTCTGGCAGAACAGCCAAGGCCAGGTAGATCGCCTTGTTGCGGACCACCGCCTCCTCGCGAATCTTGACCCGCAGAGCATCGAAGAACACCACCGGATACATGGCTTCGAGCGGGCGTGACTGCCAGGCGGTGACCTCGGCCATCACCGCATCGGTGACTGAACTGATGAATTCCGGTGAAACCTCGGTGCCGTACTGCTCGGCCAGGAAGCCCTGAATCTCGCGCACCGTCATGCCCCGGGCGTACATGGCCACGATCTTGTCATCGAAACCGGTGAAGCGCCGCTCGTGCTTAGGGATAAGCAGGGGTTCGAAGCTGCCCTGACGGTCGCGCGGGATGTCGATCCGAAGCGGCCCGTCTTCGGTCAGCACCGTCTTGCCGGTCACCCCGTTGCGGTGATTGCCCACCTCGCCGGGCTTGTCGGCGCCGGGTGGGTAACCCAGGTGATGGCTGAGTTCGGCGCCCAGTGCACGTTCGATCAGCGCCTTCTTGAACGCCATCGAGGCGGCATTGATCGCCTCGGCGTCCATCGGGCCACTGACCATCTGGTCTATGAGTTCTTTCGGAATGCTGGGCAGCGCCGCTGCCGGTTTCTTCTTGCTCGTCTTGCTTGGCATACATGCTCCTTAACAACATGTTATGCCTCACACACAAAATTTCTGACAGGCTCACTCACGCCTCACACACAGAAATTCTGACGCCCCCGGCCTGATCTCGGTGATGAACTTCTCATGTATGGTTTTGTAACACGCTTACATAAAGGATCACAGCGTGGCGATAGCTCCTTATTATTTAGTTTGTATCAACAAACTCTGTACGCCCTCGTATACACAGAAAAGCTAGAGCGGTTTAAATATTGGTTGGCAGTCAATGGATTAACTCCAAAAACTTTGTGGAAGACCCCGTAGCTGGAGTAAGTGAAAGTGAATTCCAGCTTGCTCTGACTGTTCGTTGGTTTTCCCATCGTTAATTCCAATCTACGTCTCTTACTGGTTCGAGTCCAGCCCTAGGCATGTGGGGAAAACAATGTGTGAACTTGGGGCGGACCGCTACCTTGCAATTACAGTGAGAACGTATGCCTGAACTGATCACTTCGGGAGTCTATGACAGGCAAGATCGCTCTTTTCGGCGCTTCCTTCACATAATCTGTTTAGCCTGACGTTATTTTGACCCCGCAGGCATAATCCGATGCGGAGGGATCATGTCTCCCAAACTATGGTTACTCTTACGCCGGTCGAATGGATCACTACGATGGACATACGCACCAAACGGGTTTACGAGCCGGCCGATCCGCAGGATGGGTTTCGCGTCCTGGTGGACCGGGTATGGCCACGGGGACTGACCAAGGGGCAAGTGGCTGCCGGGCTGTGGTTGAAGGAGGTCGCTCCGAGCACGAGCTTGCGCCAATGGTTCGGGCATGATCGGGCGAAGTGGGAGGAATTCAGGAGCCGTTACTTTCTGGAACTTGGCGTTGAATCTGGGCCGGTGGAGAGGCTCCGTGAGCTGGCGAGGGAAGGGCGGCTGACGCTTTTGTATTCGGCCCGCGATGTCGATTGCAACCAGGCGGTGGCGCTGAGAGACTACCTGCTCGGATTATCCCCTGCTGCGAGGCGGTAAGCCTGTCGTTCCGAACTAACCTGTTCCAGGGGCGCTGCCGTATTTCCACCCCATAACCCAAATCAGGGAAGAAACATGATCAGTACCGTCTACGCCGCGCTCGCGGCCCTGCTCATCGTCTGGTTGTCTCTTCGGGTCATCAAACTGCGCCGTATCAAGAGTATTCGCCTCGGTGATGGTGATGACGCCGAACTCAAGGGCGCGATCCGGGCTCAAGGCAACGCCACCGAATATCTGCCCATCTCGCTGATCCTGCTCTTTTTCCTGGAATTCAACGGCGGGCATGTGGCCCTTGTACATCTCGGCGGCATCGCGCTGCTCGCAGGCCGAATCTCGCACGCCAGAGGTTTGCTGACCGAAAACCTACGCTACCGGATAGCGGGCATGCAGGTGACGATTTTTACCCTGATCGGCCTGGCATTCGCCGATCTCGGCTATGTCCTGAGCAATGCCATACGGGCGCATACCTGAGTTGCCCCTCGGCGGGAGCGGGCCTTAGCCCACGAAGATCGCGGACTGAAAGCCGCTCTTGCAGACGGGGTGTCTGAACGGCGTCGATGAGCATCCCGATCAGGCAGGCGGCGCTTCCGCCATGAGGACGTCCCGTAGGGTATGGTCCTCCAGCGTCCTGGCCGGGCTTTCGTCCAAGGCGCCCAATAAATCCGTGAGCATTCCCGGTTCCACGCGGTCCACGGCCAATGTCGGGCTGTCGCCTGCGGAGCGTATGGCCTGGACGATGTCGCGCAGCAGGATCTGATCGGTGTCGCGCGCCGGGACATAGGCTTTCACCTCGCCATCGAGCGTCACCAAGAGGCCACTACGCTTCAGACACTCCAGCAGTTCCGCGACCGGTTCCCAGGGCAGGTTCAATTCTTCAGCGAGGACTTGCAGGATGCAGGCGGCCTCGCCGTGGGCGTGGTGCCGTCCGATCGAAACCATGAGCAACAGGCCGAGTCGCTCCTGCGTTTGGATGCTCAGATGCGGGCGCCGGCTGCCGTAGCCGAGGTAGCGTGGATGCTGGACATGAAAGGCGACGACGGCGCCGAACAGCAGGATGAGCCAACTGATATACAGCCATATCATGGAGAGCAGGATGACGGCGAAGCCCGAGTAGATGGCGCTGTACTGGGCGGAATCGGCCATGAAACGGGTGAACAGCCAGCCGGTGGCCTTCCAGGTCAGGCCGGCGAACAGCCCGCCGACCAGCGCGGGGCGCAATTTCACCGGGGTGTTGGGAATGAAGGAATACGCGAAGGTGAACGCTGCGACCACCAGCAGGTAAGGCAGGATGTTTCCGGCCAGGTAATAGGCGGTGCCGAAGGGCTCCAATGCGATGAGGTCTTGCACGATGGCCGCGTTTCTCATCGAGGCCGCGATGCCCACGGCGGAAAACAGCAGCACCGGGCCGATCAGGACGATACTGAGGTAGTCGCTGAAGCGGCGATAAAGGGAGCGCGGCTTGGCGATACGCCAGATGTGATTGAAGCAGTCTTCCACCTGCTCCAGCAGCGAGACGACGGTGTAAAACAGCATTAGGAAGCCGAGGAAACCGAGCACGCCGACCTGGATGTTTTCGACGAAGGCGATGATGTTGGCCGTGAGCTCCCCGGCTTTGGGCCCCAGCGGGGCCAGCGCCTGGAGGAGCAGGGGCTGTATCTGGTTATGCACGCCGAACCCCTTGAGGATGGAGAAACTCACAGCCAGCACCGGCGCCAGCGAGAGCAGGGTGGTGTACACCAGGCTCATCGCCCGATGCTTGAGCCCGCCTTCGTCGAACTCGCGCATCAGGACGTGCAGCCATTTTTTCAGACTGTGCAGCACGCCACGAATTCGTGCCTCGGGGAAGGAGTAAGCGCGCTTCGATGACTCCGCCATGGTTTAGGGCGCGGGACTGGCGGGCTGTCCAGGCCGGTTGGCGAGCGATTCCAGCCACGCCCCGATTTCGCCGGCCGCCTGGTCCACCGCAGTAGAGAAGGCTTGCACCGCACCTTGCGCGTCCGGGCTGGACGTGGAGAGGGCAAAATCGAAGCGGCGTTCCGCAACGAATTCCCCATGCTCGAGCGACTCGGCCCTGGCGACAATACCCAGGACGATGCGGGCGCGGTCCGGCGTATCGAAAACCTGTTCGAATTCCCTGAGGCGGATGCGCAAACGATAAGGCCGACCTGCGCCGGCCGCTGCCAGCCGTTGCGCCAGCAGGTCCGGCGGTGGCGCCAGCCAGCGGTTGTCGGCGTAGAAGCGTACCCGGGTGGGGTCGGCGTAGAGCAGCCGATAATGGATGCGCGGATCTTTCAGCCAGTCCGGCGCTTCCACCGCGACGGACGTGACGGGCATCCCGGTTTGTGCGGATGTCGGGCCGAAGTCGTGAAGCGCCGGTGCCGGGTGACGGGAGAGAGGACTGCATCCGACGACGGCCGCGCTCAGCAGCATTGCGAAAATGGCCGAAGATTTCATTGGGGCTCCCGATAACCGGCTTCGCCGGGGCCGGGCTCTTCCGGAGCCGCTCCCCGCAACAGCGATTGCGGATCCTCGTCCAACTGGGTGGACAGGCGTTTCACGCGGGTCGCGGCGGACTGCATTTCTTCCAGCAGGGTGTCGAGACGCGGCAGGGTGTGCTTGCTCAGCGCATCGCCGGCTGTCCTGCCCGTCGCGACCAGGCCGCGCGCATCCTCCGTCAATTCGCTCATGCGCCGCGACAATGTCTTGATGTCGCCGGTCAAGCCGTCGATGCGCGCCAGGGTCTTGCGTGCGTCGGCGCTCACCGCCGGCACTTCGGCCAGCGCGCGGTCCAGGCGGTCTTCCAGGGTGATCAGCCGGGCCGATGCGCTTCCCAGATTGGCTGCGATCTGCTGCAGCCGGTCGCGGTTTTCCTGGTTGAACAATTCGTTGAAATGGATGAGGAGTTGTTGCGCCTGGCCCAACAGATCCTCCCCGGTGCCGGCGAGCTGATCCAGCAGGGAAGGGTGCATGGGTATCACGGCGGGCTCTTTCTCGCGGGTCGGCAGCGCTTCGGCGTCGCCCGGCGCGTTGTCCAGTTCCACCTGGGCCAGGCCGGTGAGGGCCTGGACCCTGAGTTTGGCGTAGGTATGGTCGGTGATGGGCAAGCCCTTATTCAAATGGGTGAACACCCGGATGTTTTGCGGGTCGGCGGGATCGATTTCTATGCCCGACACCTTGCCGGCCTCCACACCGCGGAAATAGACGGTCGATTCGGGACGCAAACCGGAAACCGCATAGCGGGTGGTCACCACATAGGTGTCGTATTCGTTGCCCACGTTGCCCAGCCAGATGCCGATCAGCACCAGCGCGGTGCCCAGGACCACCACGAACAGGCCGGCCAGCAGAGCATGGCTTTCCCTACCCATGGCGGTCCGCTCCCTCGAGCACACGCAATGCGCGCTTGCCGTGCAGGAAGCTGCGGGCAAACGGGTGCTCGCAGGCCATGACCGTCGCCAGATCGCCGTAAGCGATCAGACGCTGGTCGGCCAACAAGGCGATTTCGCTACACAAATCGTTCAAGACATGCAGATCGTGGGTAATCATGACCACGGTAAATCCCAGTTGCCGGTGCAGTTCACCCAGCAGGTTGACGAATTCCTCGCTCAAAACGGGGTCGAGGCCGGAGGTCGGCTCGTCCAGAAAAAGCAACTCCGGCTCCAGGATCAGGGCGCGGGCGAGGGCGGCGCGGCGCACCATGCCGCCGGAAAGCTCGGCCGGCATCAGCGTAGCATCTTCTGCCCTGAGGCCCACCATGGTCAGCTTCAAAAGCACGAGCTGGCGGATCGCGTCTTCGTCCAGGCAACGCAATTCGCGCAAGGGGAAGGCGATGTTGTCGAAAACGCTCAAGGCGCTGAACAAGGCCCCGTTTTGAAACAGCATCCCGCAGCGGTTACGCAATTGCTGGCGGCGCTCTTCGGTGAGTTCAAGCAAAGGTTCGCCGAACAGAAAGACCTGGCCTTCGCTGGGTATCTGCAAGCCTATCATTTCGCGCATGAGTACGGTCTTGCCGCTGCCGGATACGCCGGCCAGCCCGAGGATTTCCCCCGGATTCAAGACCAGGCTGATGTCGCTGTGCACCACATGCTCGCCGAAGCGGGTCCAGACGTGCTCCAGGCGGATGACGGGTTCGCTCATGGCATGCCCACGCCGCGGAAGAGGATGGCGAAGACCGCGTCGCTGAGTATCACCAAGGTGATGGCCGCGACCACCGAATTGGTGGTTTCGTTGCCCAGGCTCTCCGTGTCCGGCTTGATGCGCAGGCCGAAATGGCAGGCCACGAGGGCGATAAGCAGCCCGAACACGGCGCCCTTGGCCAGGCCGATCACATAATTGGCAACCGGCACGGCCCCCGGCAGTTTCAGGATGAATTGCAGATAGCTGATGTCCATCTCCACCCGCGCGGAGATCGCCCCGCCCAACAGGGCGATGATGTCGGTCCATACCACCAGCAGTGGCAGGGCGAGCACCAGGGCGACCACCTTGGGCAGGATCAGCCGCAGCGAGCGGGAAATGCCCATCGCTTCCAGGGCGTCCAGCTCCTGCGTCACGCGCATCACGCCCAGCCGGGCGGTCATCGCCGAGCCCGAGCGCCCGGCCACCAGGATGGCGGCTAGCAGCGGCCCCAGCTCACGGATGATGCTCATGCCCAAGATGTTGACGATGTAGATCTGCGCGCCCAGCGTCTGCAATTGCAGCGAGGACAGATAGCTGACCACGATGCCGATCAGAAAGCCGACCAGGGCGGTGATGCCCAGCGCGCGGCCGCCGGTCTCGTGGATGTGGGAGGAGATCTCACGCCAGGGGATGTCCGACGGATGGCGTATCAGATGGAATAGGTCCAGCAAGAGCTGACCGAGCAGGATGACCGCGCCGAGCAGATGATCGAACCCGCGTTTCAGGGCGCCGAGGAGACGTTGCGGAAGCGGCGGGTAGGGGCGCGGTGGCGGCAGCTCGCGGATGGTGCGGTTTTCCAGCCTTTCGAACAAGAGCGCCTGTTCCGGCGAGATGTGCACATTCGTCGGTAGCCGCTCGCCCCAGGCACGCCACAGCAGGTAGGCGCCGGCGCTGTCGAGGGTCGATGTCTCGCGCAAGTCCCAAAGTAAGCTTTCTTCTCCCGCAAAAGAAGCCAACTTGCGCGCCAGATAGGGCGCCACGGCTAATCCGCGCAGATTCCACGGGCCCTTAAGAAGCAAGCGCCGATCTGATGCGGCAACAACTCGGTCGATTAAGGGTTCCGTCAGGTTGACGGAGTGCCGATGGGTCATGGGCAGAATCCCGGTTGATACACTGAGTGGCTGATCGTCGCATTAGCAGAACGAAGAAAAATATCCCCTATATTCTGCTTCCCCATCGCCGGAAAATATTTTCAAGCCGAAATCCGACGGGTTCGTAGGCATTCTTGCTCCTTGCTAGCCCGTTCTTGGGGCTCGAATTACCCCGGCTCTTTACGGGCGGCTCAGGGTAGATCTCGGCATCAGGCCGCCTGAACCTAACGCTTGAGCTTTGTTAGCCGTAACAGGCTAATGAGCGACGCGAGGTTGTAAGCAGTAAAACGGAACAGCACTTGGCCGAACACTTTGGCGAAACCACGCTGGCGCAGTTTTGCGCACTACTGACAGTCTTGCTCCAGCCAACGGCGTCTTCGGTCGTCTTACGACACCTTAAGTTCAGCTAATAGGCCCCCGGCAGGTCGCCT
Organism: Methylococcus sp. EFPC2; assembly: GCF_016925495.1. NCBI lineage: Bacteria > Pseudomonadati > Pseudomonadota > Gammaproteobacteria > Methylococcales > Methylococcaceae > Methylococcus > Methylococcus sp. EFPC2. Next base: position 1,116,223 of record NZ_CP070491.1, read on the forward strand.
GTCGACGGCGCTGCCGTTCTTCTTGCACCGTCCCGCGGATTGACGCTTCGGTCTTTCAAAGTTAATCGTAAAAGCCGCCTGATTGTAGCCCTTGTCGGCACCGACCGTGCCTCGGACGGTACAACTGTTGGCAATTGTATGGGTGGGGCAGAGCACCTTGGCCTCGGTGGATTCGCATTTTTTGTGAAGCCGCGCTTCCGGGTAAGTTTTGCGTCATGCGTTGAACTCAATTGATAGGGAGTCCAGCGCGGCATCGACTGACAGCCGCAGCTTATGCAGAGGAGGAATTTCTTAGTATCCGCCCCTCTAGGCTGATGTAACTGAACCAACAGCTTTAGTAACGTCTTCTACGGAAGAGCCTTAAAAAGTAGATGAGGTATTTTACTGGTATAACTCCGGCTCCATAACATGCTGACTTATTGCAACAGCCCAAGAAAAGTGACACGATGATTTATAGAGTAGAGTCCAAGATTTTATATGTGTTTATGAGATTCAATTACTCGCACGAACAGTGCTTGCTTGACTACTAATAATCCTTGGTGCATGTGGAGTGGCATACGTTATTTTTGTACCAAATAAACGTATCTCTAATTGTTTGGCGGCGAATCATAAAATGTTAATTTCAATCACGCGTTAAAATTACGAAGGAGTCATGGCGATGGTGCGACTTATGACTACAGCTTTATACGTTGCAGTACTGCTGCCTTTTAATAATTCGGAGGCGGCGGTGATAATTCCGACGGGGGGAGCCATTTCTGCAAATTTATCTACTGTTCCGATCAATTCAGGATATGGAAATTACACTGTGACTGGTACGTATCAGTTTGCCGCAGTTGACGCCGAACATTACCCAATACCAGAGCTCGTATCGAGAGATCTTTCAAGACTTTCGAGCGAAATTCGCCCAAGCTTTATCTTGGTCACAGGTCGCGCTGATGGTGCTTCGTTTTTCACTGCTCCTCCGTCCTACGAAAGCTATATTCTCGGTAGCGCGCATGCAGAAATCGGCTTCGATTTAACTGCGACGAGTTCGGTCAGGTTCACTTGGTCAGGTAATATAGGAGAAGATAGCGACGCGTCCATTGCTGTTTTTAAAAAAAATTTCACAGAGGGTATAGAGTTAGAATGTATAAAATTTTATAGCAACGCATCCTGCGGAATCAATGGCGGAGATAAGTATTTAGGTCCGTCGTCAGGCACTTTGGCGCTTCCTGCTGGGAATTATCAGTTTGTCGCAGATGTAAGTGCTGGTCATGGCATGGGATTAAATTTTCCAGGAGAGTTTTCTTTTCAGCTTGCTATCGTTCCTATCCCTGCAAGTATCTGGCTGTTTGGAATGTGTTCGATTGGTCTCTATGGCCTTTCGAGATATAGACGCTCAAATGTTCCGGACAAATCTGATTAAAAAATAGGCACCAGTAGCTAGGCTGTGCTTGTTTAGTCAGTTCTTGAAACAATTAGGAGTAGTATGATAGTAGCAATACCGCTCGACAGGCGTGGAGTTATGTTAAATAATGGAGGTATAAATGAACGTTCAAAAAGATGTGTTTTATCAGTTTGCTTACAGGGCGTCATCGCTTCGCGCATGGTTCATGCGCTGGATTTCCGCTGGGGGGGTTGCCATTGTTTTGTGTGCAGCGCCGACTGCCTATGCCGCAATTATACCTACTAGCGTGTCTTTCAATGGTCCGTTTCATGGCTATGGGTCTTACTCTGAAACTACATTGATTAGGGATAAGGTGTCAGGGTTTGTAAATGAAGAATTTACTTTCAATGATAACGCCGAGGTAGGGCGAACTGAGCAAAATATCCTTTATTCGCCCTTGAGTATTTCTATCGTGGCTCGGGCGCTCGGTTATGGCTATTTCAGTTATACCGAACCGCGTTTAGATAGCGTGTTTGAAACCTGGTCGCAACCTTCGGTGCGGGGAACGACCTCTTTTACGCTCGACAGCCCAGGTTTGTTCGACCTGTCCTGGCGCGTGGGAGGGGCAGCGTCGTGGTCGCCCATCAATGCTTATTTGCTTATTAGGGACGCTACCGGACATGCTATGGTTGCTTGTAACGGGTATGGTACTGGGGAGTGCGATAATACCCTTGACCCGAATGATGTATACGACGGTATCCAATTTATTTCTCCGCCCGGCGCAGCAGACCTCCGCATGGCATTACCAGCAGGTGCCTATGAGTTGCTCTACGGTGTAGCGAGTGATCATGGGGCGGGTGTTACGGTTGGATCCAACTTCTCCTTTTCCATGACGGCGGTACCGATACCGCAAACGATAGGATTACTATTGTCAGGATTGCTGTTTCCATCGGTGTTGACAAGGCGTAGATGTAAAATGCCGAAGTGAAAGCAGCGATATTTCTGCCCAAGTTTTCAAAAGACTCTGTTGTGGTTAAACTATAAGTTTTATTCGGGAAACGTTGCTTCGTTGGGTTTATCTCGGACGTTGCGTTCAGCATAAAGCTGGTTAATAGAGTGGGCTCCGATCCAACTGGATTTGGATGGGTGGTCTGGTCACCACTTTTATAAGCTTGCTAAATCGCCGAGGAGGCCCCGGCTAGACCTATTAGTAGACCCTGGCGCCGCCATTTGAGCAGAGTCAGGGATGAAAAGTCCTTGGAGGGACTTCCCCGGGGTAATGTGCTGGAATCTTAAAAGTACCGTCCAGGTTTTTAGGGCACATCGAAAAACCGCGGTTTTCATGGAAGTCGGGCTGAAATTACCAGCCCGACTTCCTCAACATTCAGTGGAGATTCCCTTTGGGGTTGTCGCCCGATTTGCCGCTCATTGGGGGCTTTTCGGGGAAGGCATGGCCTTAAACGGCCGTCACACCTGCCTGTTTTAGGTAAACCAGCCGTTTCAGATTGTAGCTCGCGGCCATTAGGGTCGTCGCGAAGTTGGCCCGTGCCTGATAGATGGTACGAATGAACTTGCCGCCCATTTGGGCAATGGCGGCAAACGGGTGCTCGACCTGCGCACGGACCTGGGAAATTCTCCGGTTGCGCTGCTTCTGACATTCCGAAAGAGGGTGATCGCGCTGGCCCTTGCTGTGGATGTGGTTACGAGAGCCGGCAACCAGCTTCCTTGAGCTGGGCTTCCCGCTCCGCACTCGGGTAACCCGTGTCTGCATGGACATCCCGGCTGGTATTACTGGCGTTCAACACGGTTTCGAAATCCTGGCCGTCATGGGTGGCGGCGGTGCCGGTCTCGATCTTACGGATGAGCTTGTGGCGCTTGTTCACGTTGAAGGAGAGCTTGTAGCCGTGGTGGCTCTTAGCATGTTTCTGGGCCCAGGTTGGCTCCAGGTCCTTATGCCGGCGCTTCGCCGGGCTCCAATCTGCCGGCATGGCGTTTTGCTTGAGCTGCATACCTTATCGTCTTTGTTGAACTGCTACTTCAGCGCAGGGACCAGGGTGGCATCCATGATGCGACCGCCGCGGGCGATGTAGCTGCGTTTGAGCAACTGCCGTTCGATCCCGTCGAACAGCGCTTATGAGCCGGCCTCCCCGATACGGTTCTCGAACGTTCACACTGTGGTGTGGTCGGAATACTGGCCGACTCGCTCAGGCCACAGAAACGCTGGTAACTCATCCGGTCCAGCAGTTGGTATTCCGTCTTTATCGTCCGAAAGGTCGTTGACCCGCTTGAGAAACAGGATACGTACCATGGTCTCGGTGGGAAACGGCGGGCGGCCACCTTGCGGGCTTACCGGGGGGCCACCGGATCCACTGCCGCGGCGAAGGCGGCAAAGTCGATGTGGGTCTCTAAGGCCAACAACGGATCGCCCATCCGGTCGATCTGCTCTTTGCGCAGGTGAAGTAGTGTCGTGAGTCAAGCAGCATAGCGATAGCCGATGTACAGGAAGAATTGTGCGCCGAAGATCAGGTTGGCCAGCAACAGATGGGCGGGCTGCACGAAGGCGGGGAAGCCCAGCCGGTCCAGGGTGACGCCGGTGAGAATGGCGGTGACCACCAGCGCCGCGACGATGAGCGCGAAACGGAAGATCAGCGTGTCGCGGGCGACATGCTTCACCACCTTCCAGGCCAGCCAGAGATTGGTGAACAGGATGATGGAAGAAAACGAGCGATGCACGTAGAAGATGATGGGGAAGTGCTCGCGCCAAATCGAACGTTCGCCTTCGAATTGACCGGCAATCACATCTACCGCTTCGCGAATTTGTGTACCCATTGCGATCTGGATCAGGGTCATGCCCAGGGCGGCCAGCAGGACGGTCTTGAATCGAGGCGGCAGCCCGCGGGTATCGACGCCGATCAGGGATTCCCTCTGCGAGCGGGCGATCGTGTAGATCAGCAGGCAGACGAGGACGAAGGCTATGACCATATGGGCGGTGATCATGGCCGGCCTGAGATTGCTGGCGACCACCGCCGAGCCCAGCCAGCCCTGGAAGCCGATCAGCAGGAACACGGATAAGGACAGCCAGAATATCGCGCGGTCGGATTTCAGAAAGATGCGCGACCGCAGCAGGGTCAGGAATACCAGGATGCCGGTGGTGGCGCCGATCAGCCGGTTGCCGTATTCGGTCCAGGTTTTTACGGGATTGAAATCGGTGTTGGCATAGCCGCGCGCCGCATAGATGGCGTGGTAATCGGCCGGCAACTGGGACTCACTGGTGGGCGGGATCAGTTGGCCGAAGCAGGTCGGCCAGTCGGGGCAGCCCATGCCGGCGCCGGAGGCCCGCACGATGCTGCCGGCCAGGATGACGAGATAGACGGCGGCGAGGGTCAGGATGGCCAGGCGGCGGAAACGGAGGCTGGCATTCGGGTCGGTCATGGCGGTTCCGGGCGTATCGAGTGAGTGACCGCAAAGCATACCATTCGCCGGATAGGGCTTGAACGGCGCCGGATACGCCGGGACAATGCCGGACTTTCCCGTCCGCTTTGCCGCGGACCTTGTCACAGCCGCATGACCGACTCTTCCAACCCCGCCCTCCAGATACTCCGCACCGTATTCGGTTACGAGCGCTTCCGCGGCCTGCAGGCGGACATCATCGAACAGGTCGCGAGCGGCGGCGATGCGCTGGTGCTGATGCCGACCGGCGGCGGCAAGTCGCTTTGCTACCAGATTCCGGCCTTGCTGCGGCCCGGCACCGCCGTGGTGATTTCGCCCCTCATCGCCTTGATGCAGGATCAGGTCAGCGCATTGCTCCAGTTGGGTGTGAAGGCCGCCTTTCTCAATTCTTCGCTCGGTCTGGACGAACAGCGCGAGGTGGAAAACCGCTTCATGGCCGGCGAACTGGATCTGCTCTACGTCGCCCCCGAACGCCTGCTGACCGAGCGTTTCCTGAGCCGGCTGGACCGGGCCAGGGTCAGCCTGTTCGCCATCGACGAGGCGCATTGCGTATCTCAATGGGGCCACGATTTCCGCGCCGATTACTGGCAGCTTTCGCTGCTGCACGAGCGTTTCCCCCAGGTCCCCCGCATCGCGCTCACCGCCACCGCCGACGAGCGCACCCGGCAGGAAATCGCCGAACGCCTGGGGCTGCAGGAGGCTAGTCAATACTGCGGTGGTTTCGACCGGCCCAACATCCGTTATGCGATTACGCTCAAGCATAACGCCCGCCAGCAATTGCTGGACTTCATCCGCCGCGAGCACGACGGCGATGCCGGTATCGTCTATTGCCTGTCGCGCAAGAAAGTGGAAGAAACCGCGGAATGGCTCGGCAGCAAGGGGCTCACCGCCTTGCCTTATCATGCCGGGTTGCCGTCGGAGGTAAAGCAGCGCAATCAGCACCGTTTCCTGCAGGAGGAGGGCGTCATCGTGGTGGCGACCATCGCCTTCGGCATGGGCATAGACAAGCCCAACGTGCGCTTCGTAGCCCATCTGGACCTGCCCAGCAGCATCGAGGCCTATTATCAGGAAACCGGCCGCGCCGGGCGCGACGGGCTGCCGGCCGACGCCTGGATGGTCTATGGTCTGCAAGATGTCATCACCCGGCGGGGCATGGTGGAATCGTCCGAGGCGGACGAATTACACAAGCAGGTGGAACGCCACAAGCTGGACGCCACGCTGGGTTATTGCGAACTCACCTCCTGCCGGCGCCAGACGCTGCTGGGCTATTTCGGCGATGTGCTGGATGAGCCTTGCGGCAACTGCGACAACTGTCTGCAACCGGTGCAGACCTGGGACGCCACCGAGGCGGCGCGCAAGGCCTTGTCCTGCGTGTTTCGCACCGGCCAGCGCTTCGGCGCGCGTCATCTCATCGAGGTGCTGCAGGGCAAGTCCAATGAGAAGGTCCTCAGCTATGGCCATGACAAGCTCAGCACCTTCGGCATCGGCAAGGAACTGAAGGAGACCCAGTGGCTGTCGGTATTTCGCCAACTCGTCACCCAAGGATTTCTCCAGGTGGACTGGGAGGCGCACGGCGCTTTGCGGCTGGCGGAATCCTGTCGGCCCATACTGCGCGGTGAGCGCTCCCTGCATCTGCGCCTGGACGCCGAGGCGCCGGTCAAATCCCCGCGCGAGGCTCGGCGCGGGGCCGTCCGCTTTGCCGATCCGGCCGACGAAGCCCTGTTCCAGGCCTTGCGGGCATTGCGCAAACGATTGGCCGACGATCAGGACGTGCCGCCCTATGTCATCCTGCATGATGCGGTCCTGATGGAAATGGTCCAGCGCCGCCCGCGTGATCATAGGCAACTGGGGCACATACCCGGCATAGGCGAGCGCAAGCTGGCCTTGTACGGCGACGAGTTTCTCGCCGTGATAGCGGAGCATGAGGGGCAGGGCGGCAGCGGGGAAACCCAGGATACGGCGACTGCCGAAGAAAGCCTGGACCTGTTCCGGCTAGGCTTGCGCGTGGAACAGATCGCGGCGCGGCGTGGACTGAAGCCGACCACGGTCTATGGCCATCTGACCCACGCCATCGCCCGCGGTCAGGCCGATGCGGCTGAGGTGGCCAGATTGAGCCGGGACGAGGCCCGAAAGATAGAAGCGGCCTGGCGCGCCCTGCCTGAAGAACAGAAGATGGCGCTCAAGCCCCTGTACGAGGCCTTGAACGGTCAGTACGACTACGACCGGCTGCGTTGTTTACGCGCAGCCTGGTTAAGTGAGCCCATGAGCTAGGCGAGCGAAGGCGCGGCAGATGCGTTTAAGCGGGTCTGCCGCGTAGAAGCGTCATTTTTCCTCGCCGCCGACGAAGCGGTAAGCGTAAGCGCCCACCACCGCGCCGACGATGGGCGCGAACCAGAACAGCCAAAGCTGGGCGACGGCCCAGTCGCCGACGAACAAGGCCACGCCGGTACTGCGGGCGGGATTCACCGAGGTGTTGGTGACCGGAATGCTGATCAGATGGATGAGCGTGAGGCCCAGACCGATGGCGATGGGCGCGAAGCCGGCGGGCGCGCGTCTGTCGGTGGCTCCGAGGATGATGATCAGGAAGAACGCGGTCAACACGACTTCGGTGACCAGGGCGGCCAGCAGCGAATAATGGCCGGGCGAATGCTCGCCGTAGCCGTTGGAGGCGAAACCCTTGGCGACGTCGAATCCCTCCGCGCCGCTGGCTATGACATAGAGCACGCCGGCGGCGGCGATCGCCCCCACGACCTGGGCGGCGATGTAGGGAGCGAGTTTGCTCGCGGGAAAACGTCCTCCGGCCCACAAGCCTATGGATACGGCGGGGTTGAAATGGGCACCGGAAATGTGCCCGAAGGCGTAGGCCTGAGTGAGCACGGTCAGGCCGAAGGCCAGTGCTACGCCGTGCAAGCCGATGCCGACCTGCGGGAATGCGGCGGCGAGCACCGCGCTGCCGCAACCGCCCAGAACCAACCAGAACGTACCCAGAAATTCAGCGCTGTACTGTTTCATCGTCTCGTCTCCTTGGTCTTTATTGTTAAGAACATTGGAAGCACAAGAGCCTGACGGCATACTCGACTAGCGCCGAGCAGTTCTTGGCGTGTGTTCGCACCACGCTTGTGAACCGGGCTCTCGCGTGCCGGCAAAAGGGCACGATCCGTAATGTCAATCTTTTGGCGCGCGATGTAAATAGGGCGATGTTCGGTGGAGCACCCGGGCCGGCGCGGAGTTTGCCCTGACGGCTTCGTGCGCGATGTTCAGATCCCGCTTTTCACGTCCCAACCGCAGCTCCGGCCTTGATTCTGCTGCGCCAGATAGCTCATCAGCGGCTGGAAATATTCGATGATGGCCGAGGCATCCATTTGGCGGCTGCCGGTGAGTTTTTCCAAGGTATCCTGCCAAGGCTGCGAGCCGCCCGCCGCCAGCATCGCCTGGAATTTCTCACCGGCTGCCTTGTTGCCGTAGATGTCGCACTGCGCCAGCGGCCCGTGGTGGCCAGCCGCCTCGCACAGCGCCTTGTGGAATTGGAACTGCAGCACAAAAGCCAGGAAATAACGCGTGTAAGGCGTGTTGCCGGCCACGTGGTATTTGGCTCCGGGATCGAAGTCCTCGGGGCCGCGGGCGACCGGCGCGGCCACACCCTGGTATTTCTCGCGCAGGGCCCACCAGGCTTTGTTGTATTGCTCGGGCCGGATTTCGCCGGAAAACACTTTCCAGCGCCATTGGTCCACCAGTTTGCCCCAAGGCAGAAACACGATCTTGTCCAAGGCCAGCTTCATCTGCGAATTGATGAGGGCGCGCTCATCCGTCCGGGCCTCCTTCACCAGGCCGATCTTTTGCAGATGGGCCGGCGTCAGCGATAGCGTCACGGTGTCGCCGATGGCTTCATGGAAACCGTCGTGCGCGCCGCGCTGGAACAAAGGCGTCTGATCCTTGTAGGCGAGATAATAAAAGATGTGGCCGAGCTCATGGTGGATGGTGGTGAGCTGCGCTTCGGTCGGCTCGATGCATTGCTTGATGCGCACGTCCGCCGTGTTCAGATCCAGATCCCAGGCGCTGGCATGGCATTGCACGTCGCGGTCGCGCGGCCGCACCAGCAAGGATTTTTTCCAGAAACTGTCCGGCAGATGGGGCAGGCCTAACGAGGTATAAAAGTCCTCGGCGATGTGCGTCATCTTTTCCGCCACCACGCCATCCGCGGCGTGCGCCATGTCGGATTGCTCGATGGCGCTCGGCTTGCCTTTGTAGGCCTTGAGCCGCTGCTGATAGTCCGCATCGCGCAAGGCTTTCAGACTGCTCGATATGTCGGTGTTCGCCACGCTTTTATACGGCTCCAGCAGCGGATAGAGATGGCCCCATTGCTGCGCCCACATATTGCCGAGCAAATGCGCCGGTATCGGTCCGTGCTCGGGTACCACGTCGTCGCCGTATTTTTCGTTGAGCTTGGCGCGGACGGTGCAGTGCAACTGTTCGTACAGCGGCTGCACCTGGGACCAGAGACGCTCGACTTCGCGGTCGAATTCGGCGGGCGTCATGTCGTAACCGCCCCGCCATAACTCGCCGGTATCGGCAAAACCGATCTCTTTCGCGCCTTCGTTCATCAGCTCGACGAAACGCCGGTAATCCGCGCGTATGGGCTTGGCGGTGGCATGCCAGCCGCTCCAGGCTGTGGCGATTTCCTTCGGACTGTGCGAAAAATCGCTGTTGTCGATGATTTTTTCGATTTCCTGCAAAGTCAGGCAGCGGGCGTTATCTGACTTGTCCGGGGCGCACCACTTGGCCGAACCGTAATTGGCCTCCATTTTTGTGGCGATCTTGGCCAATTCCGCGCGTTTGGCCGCATCCTTGGGCGCGGGCATGGACGAGCCCAGCTTGATGAGCAGCAGGGAGCGCGCGGTGTCAGGCGCAAGCCCCGTGACCGAGTTATACCGTTTGGCTTCTTCGATGTTGCGGCTGTCGAACGCCAAGCCCTCTTCGGTGGCCGCGGCCGACAGGCGTTGGGTGTCTTCGGTGATATAGGTTGCTGCCACCCAGCCCGCGGCGTTCCACAAGGGCCGCTTGGTCAGCAGTTCGGCATTGACTGTCTTGATGAACTGGTCGGCGCTTGCCGCCGTCACCTGCGCGTGATCCTGTTTGCCGCAGGCGATGAGGCCGCAAGCGAGTATTAGCGCACCGGCTGTCGAAATACGCATGTTCTGCTCCTGAAGGGTTCTATACCGCATCGTCCGCCGTTTGGCCAAGTTGGCCTATTCGCGGCCATTCATCGGCATGCGGACGTCGCTGCCGAGTGCCTATGATCGAATCGCGCGGAATGCTGCGAGGTGTTTGGGCCGAAGCTTATCCGGCCGCCATGAGCGCAACAAGTGTTCGATTTATTGGTCCATAGTGTTAGCGTATCTGGTGCCTGCGGCGCCGGTTCTAGTCGCCTGGCGCGAGAGTGCGGGCGGGTTTCGATGACGCGGTTTTTTCGTCGTTTCGAGGAGGTGTGAGATGAACGCTTTTACATCCCGTTCTTCGACAGTGCCGGAACATGATTTGAGCGGGGAGAAAAAAATCGTGACGACGGTGTATGCCTTGCAGGCAGCCTCTTTCCTGCTGGGTTTCACCTATTTCATAGGGATATTGATCAATTATCTGCAGCGGCCCGTAGTCGCCGGCACCTGGCTGGAATCGCATTTCCAGTGGCAGATCAACACGTTCTGGTACAGCCTGCTGTGGGGTTTCGTCGGCGGCTTCACCCTATTCTGGGGCGTCGGCTATTTCATCGTGATCGCTGACGTGATCTGGATGATTTACCGCATCGCGCAGGGCTGGTCCAACCTTGCCCGCGACCAGCCCATGTATCAGGCGGGCGGGCCTTTTCAAAGCTGAATGAAAAACGGGCGCCTGGGCGCCCGTTTTCCTCTGTCGCATCGATCCGGAATCAGAGATGGTAGGCCGTCTCGCCGTGTTCGCGGATGTCCAGTCCTTCGCGCTCGGATTCTTCCGGCACCCTAAGGCCTATGGTGACGTCCACGATCTTGTAGGCGACCAGCGAGACGATGCTGGTCCAGACGATGGTGACGCCGACGCCCCAAGCCTGGCTGGTGACCTGGGCCAATATGTCGAATTCGCCGACCGCATTGGCTACATAGTCGTAGACTCCGGTGCCGCCCAGGGCAGGGGAGGCGAACACGCCGGTCCCCAGGGCGCCCAATATCCCGCCGACGCCATGTACGCCGAATACGTCCAGCGAATCGTCGTAACCCAGCTTGTTTTTCAGGACGGAAACCGCCCAGAAACACAGGGCGCCGGCGATGAGGCCGAGCGCGATGGAACCCATGGGACCGACGAAACCGCAGGCCGGCGTGATGGCCACGAGGCCGGCGATGGCCCCGGACGCGGCGCCCAGCATCGAGGGCTTGCCGCGGGCCAGCCATTCGGCGGCGACCCAGGACAAGGTCGCGGCGGCCGTGGCGAGCAGGGTGTTGGCGAACACCAGGGCGGCGACGCCGTTGGCTTCCAGATTGGAGCCCACGTTGAAGCCGAACCAGCCCACCCACAGCAGGGATGCGCCGACCATGGTCAAAGTCACGCTGTGCGGTTTCAAGACCTCGCGGCCGTAACCGATGCGTTTGCCGATCAGCAGAGCGCCGATCAGGCCGGCGATGCCCGCGTTGATGTGCACCACGGTGCCGCCGGCGAAGTCCAAAGCGCCTTTCTGGAAGATGAAGCCCGCGGTGGCGCCCGCCGCGGCACCCGCCTCGGCGCTGGTATAAGCATCGGGACCGGCCCAATACCAGACCATGTGGGCTATCGGCAGGTAAGCGAAGGTGAACCACAACACGATGAAGGCCAATACGGCCGAGAATTTGACCCGCTCGGCAAACGCACCGACGATCAGCGCCGGAGTGATGCCTGCGAAAGTGAGCTGGAACACGATATAGATGTATTCCGGCACCACGACGCCTTTGCTGAAGGTGGCCGCCACCGATTCGGGCGTCACGCCTTTCAGGAAAATCTTGCTGAGGCCGCCGAAAAAGGCGCTGCCTTCGGTGAAGGCCAGGCTGTAGCCATAGACCGCCCACAGCACGGCGGTCAGGGCGAAGATCACGAAGACCTGCATCAACACCGACAGCATGTTCTTGGAACGCACCATGCCGCCGTAGAACAAGGCCAGGCCGGGTATGATCATCAGGATCACCAGCACGGTCGCGACGATCATCCAGGCGACATCGCCCTTGTTGGGGACGGGCGCCGCGGCTTGTTCGGCCGCCGCGAGTCCGCTGAAACTGGTCAGCATCAAGCTCAATGCAAAGTGTTTTAGGGATTTCATCAGGGGCTCCTCAGAGTGCTTCAGGTCCGGTTTCGCCGGTACGGATACGTATCACCTGTTCCAAATTGGTGACGAAGATCTTGCCGTCGCCGATCTTGCCGGTGTTGGCCGCTTTCACGATGGCGTCGATGACGGCATCGAGTTGGGTATCGGTTACCGCGACTTCTAGTTTCACTTTGGGCAGGAAGTCGACGACATATTCGGCGCCGCGATAAAGTTCGGTATGCCCTTTCTGCCGGCCGAAGCCCTTGACTTCGGTCACGGTGATGCCGGAGACGCCCAGTTCCGACAGGGCTTCGCGGACATCGTCCAGCTTGAAGGGCTTGAGTATGGCGGTCACTAATTTCATTGCAGGGTCCTCTTCCGGAATAGGTGAAGTTGAAACGACTCGTATCCCAAAGAGCAGAAGCTGTGCCAGCGTTTCCTAGCGCCCATAAACCGTGGTTTGTAAGGATACAAGCCGCGATCCGACCGAGAATTTCGCCCCATCGGAGTGCGCTTAATATACGCTGCACCAACTCGGCGCGAATTCGGAGAATGGACGTCGAGGTCGGCGTTCGGCTATCCTGTTCGCATGATCGACAAATTCAATCTCGACGAAATCACCCGCCACCTGAGCGCCGCCGTCCCTCCCGGATTGAGCGGGCTGGGAGCCGATCTCGAAAAAACTTTCCGCGGCATACTCCAAGCCGGATTCGAAAAAATGGACTTGGTAAGCCGGGAAGAATTCGAGGTGCAGCGCGCCGTGCTGACCAAAACCCGCGCCAAGCTGGAACAACTCGAAACCCGGGTTGCCGAACTGGAAAAGCGCCTCTCGGGCGAATAGTTCTCCGGCGGGCAGGATGCCATGACGCTCGCGGTCGTTTACAGCCGGGCCCGGCAAGGCATCGATGCCCCGCTGGTGACGGTGGAAGTGCACATCAGCAACGGGCTACCGGCCCTCTCCATCGTTGGCTTGCCTGAAACGGCGGTGAAGGAAAGCAAGGACCGCGTACGGGGTGCATTGCTCAACTGCCAATTCGAATTTCCAGCCCAGCGCATCACCGTCAATCTGGCGCCGGCGGATCTGCCCAAGGAGGGCGGGCGTTTCGACCTGGCCGTCGCCCTCGGCATACTCGCCGCTTCGGGACAGCTCAGCCCAAAATCCCTGGAGTCGGTCGAAGTGCTCGGCGAATTGTCGCTGGGTGGTGAAATCCGACCCGTCACCGGTGCCCTGCCGGTTGCCATGCAGGCGCGTGAGGCCGGCCGCGGTTTGATTCTGCCCCGCGCCAATGCGGGGGAGGCGAGACTCGTCGAGGGCACGGAGATTATTCCCGCGGGCCATCTGCTGGAAATCTGCGCTCATCTCAATGGCCAGAAGGCCATCGTTTTCGAGCCCGACACGTCCGGTTTCGATTCCCCCACTTCGGTAGAACTGCCCGATTTCGCCGACGTCCATGGCCATTATCAGGCCAAGCGCGCGCTGGAAATTGCCGCCGCCGGACGCCATAACCTCCTCATGCTGGGCCCGCCGGGGACCGGCAAATCCATGCTCGCCTCGCGCCTGCCCGGCATACTTCCTCCACTGACCGACCAGGAGGCTTTGGAGCGCGCGGCCGTGACTTCCGTCAGCGATCTGAGTTTCGACCCCCGATTGTTCCGGCAACCGCCGTTTCGCTCGCCGCACCATTCCGCATCGGCGCCGGCTTTGGTCGGAGGTGGAGGCAATCCACGCCCCGGCGAGGTTTCGCTGGCCCACCATGGCGTGCTGTTTCTGGACGAATTGCCGGAATTCGACCGCAAGGTGCTCGAAGTCTTGCGGGAGCCGCTGGAAACCGGCGTCATCACCATCTCCCGTGCCGCCCGCCAGGCGGATTTCCCCGCCCGCTTCCAGTTGATCGCGGCGATGAATCCCTGTCCCTGCGGTTATCTGGGCGACGCTTCGGGTCGCTGCCATTGCACGTCCGAACAGGTGCAGCGCTATCGGGCCCGGATTTCGGGGCCCTTGCTGGATCGTATCGACATGCATCTCGAAGTGCCGCGGGTTTCCCAGGAAATGCTGCGCGACGGCACGCCGGGCGGAGAGGAGTCCAGCGAAATGATACGTGCCCGTGTCGTCGAGGCGCGCAGCCGGGCCTTGGCACGAACCGGCCGCGCCAACGCTTGGCTGACGCCGCCGCTGATCAAGCAATATTGCCGGCTGGACGACGGTTGCCAGCGCGTTCTGGAGCAGGCCGTGAGCAAGCTTGGTCTTTCACACCGCGCCTACCACCGCATACTCAAAGTCGCCCGTACCATTGCCGACCTGGCCGGCGCCGAGGCGATAGCGCTGCCCCACTTGAGCGAGGCCATCGCCTATCGGCGCCTGGACCGGGCGCCCGTCCGATAATCCCGCCAGTTCTGCAATATGGATGAGTTAAAACATGGTTTCGGGCGCAAGACCTTATGCCGCGCTCGGAATAGGTCGATGATAGCGGTTGCAAAATCCTTGCGACCGGCGCCGGGTGTCGCTAACCGGGGTGGCGTCGGCGGACGAAAACCTGCGGGAATGGCTGGTGAGGGGATGCTCCGTGACCGTTGCGGACTACGCCTCGCGGACCTGCGTTTAGGGGCAGAGGTAGTGCCGCGCTATAAGCCAAGCATTTGGATGTTGCGGATTAAATCAAGGTGGGACCCGCCAGGATTTTTCATCTTGCGTACGCCGGTCGGATCTGGCACTTGCTGGAGCATCTTGTCATGAGATTTTTTCGTTGCGGGCCCCTATTCCTCCTGGCCTCGGTGCTTATTGCCTGGGCTCCTGACGGCAGCGCGCTCGAACAGTGCGAAGAGACGGCGGGAAGATTTGCCAGCATAGAGGGAGAAGTCGAGGTTTTGCGTGAGGCGGGCGGCAGTTGGCATCCAGGGGATCCGGACGCGCCGCTCTGTGAAGGAGACACCATACAAGTGGGCTTGAATGGCCGCGTGGCGGTGTTGCTGGTCAATAACACGGTGTTGCGCATAGACCAAGACACTCAGGTTCGTTTGGTCAATATCGCCACCAATAGTGAGGAAATTTCCTGGGTAGATCTGAGCAAAGGCGCCATTTACACTTTCAGCCGCCAGCCCCAGCGGCTGAAGGTGATCACGCGCAGTCTGATGGCGCTTATCAAGGGGACCGAATTCTATGTGCGCGCGGAAGACGAGCGCTCGTACCTGTCGGTATTGGAAGGGAGCGTGCAGGTCTCCAATGAGCAGGGCGCAGTGATGGCCATGCCGGGAAGCGAGGTCGTCGCGGAAAACGGTGCCAAGCCCCGGTTGCGCACGGTGGTTCATCCACGCGACGCCGTGCAGTGGGCGCTCTACTATCCCCCCTTGTTCGCAGTTCTCGATGGCCACGGCGGACATTTACCAAAAGATTTGCCGGCTTTCTTAGCTAAGGCTGTCGAGCAAGCCGGCGTGGGCGACACCGCATCGGCGTTCAAGACACTGGCGCAACTCCCGCTCAGCGAGCGCGATGGCCGTTTCTTCCTCTATAGGGCGGCGTTGCAACTCTCGGTAGGGCGTGCGGCGGAAAGTGCCGCGGATATTCGCGAAGCCCTGCGGCGGGATGGCGATTCCGCTCTCGCCTATGCCTTGCGCGCGCTCATCGCAGTTGTACAAAACCGGAAAAAACAAGCGCTAGAAGACGCCCGTCGGGCGGATGGGCTCGCTTCCAGTGTCGCCACCAAGATCGCCTTGTCGTACGCGCTGCAGGCGGATTTCCAACTCGAGGCCGCACGCGACGAACTGTCCGCCGCGGTACGGACCTATCCCGATGCATCCTTGGCCTGGGCCCGCTTGGGCGAGCTGGATCTTATGCTCGGGAATCGCCGGTCCTCGCTGGAGGCCGTTCACAAGGCGGTCGCCTTGTCGCCAAATTCGGCGCGCGCGCATTTGGTTCTGGGGTTCAGCGCCTTGGCGGAATTCCGGCGTAGCGAAGCCAAGGCATCGTTTGCCCGGGCGATCGCGCTCGATTCTGCGGAGCCCTTGGCACATCTGGGCTTGGGTCTAGCCAAAATCAGCGACGGTGAATTGGTCGAGGGACGGAGGGAGATCGAAATCGCCGTCGCCCTCGACTCGAATAGCGCCTTGCTCCGGGCTTATCTGGGCAAGGCCTATTTCACCGAGAAACGGGCACCGCTGGACGCGACCCAGTTGCAGCTGGCGAAATCGCTGGATGAGCTGGATCCCACGGCCTATCTATATGACGGCATCCGCAAACAGACCGAGAACCGGCCGGTGGAAGCTTTGCGCGACCTGCAGGCCTCGATCGACCGCAATGACTATCGGGCCGTCTATCGTGGGCGTTTGCTGCTCGATAAGGATCGCGCGGCGCGCGGAGCCAGTCTGGCGCGGGCTTACCGGGATCTGGGCTTCACCGAGCTGGGTCTGCGAGAAGCCGGCCGTTCACTGGATCTGGAGCCCGACAGCGCGGCCGCGCACCGTTTTTTATCGGATTCCTATCAAGGCGTCCGCCGCCGGGAAATCTCGCGTGTCAGCGAGTTGCTGCAAGCCCAGCTCATGCAGGACGTGAACCTCAATCCGATCCAGCCCAGTCTGGCCGAAACCAATCTGAACATCATCAGTTTTGGCGGGCCCGCCGCGGTCGGCTTTAACGAGTTCACACCGCTTTTCGAGCGCAATAGCGTCAAGCTCGATACCTCGGGATTCGGGGGGAGCAATGGTACTTATGGCGGGGAAGGTTCGGTGACGGCGCTCTATGACCGCTTTTCTTTCGGCGCCGGCGCTTTCCATTACCAATCGGACGGCTGGCGCCCCAACAATGGTTTGAACCAGCAGGTCTACGACATTTTTGCCCAGACAGCGCTTAGTCCGGAATTCAACGTTCAGGTCGAGTTTCGACGTCGGGTATCGAAAGAAGGAGACCTCGCCTTCAATTTCGATCCCGCTGAGTTTCTACGTGATAAAACCAACCACCGGGAGCAGGACACGACCCGCTTGGGCCTGCGTTACACGCCGGAGAAGAACTCCAATTTCCTGTTCTCCTACATACACAGCGACCGGACTCAGCGCGAGCAAGTGGACGCGGTGCCGATCGATCCCACCACCACGCTTTCCTCCAACCAACGAGGGAATGACGTGGGTGATCAGTACGAAGGGCAATATCTTTATCAGCGCGAGCGCCTCAATGTGGTCGCCGGATTCGCGCATAGTCTGGTCGCTCAGCGTGCTGATGGCGCTGTGACATTCTTTGATACCACCTTTCCCGAGCCCATCGTCAACAGCTTCGATTCCGTAGGAGAAATCCGATATACGAGCGGCTATTTGTACGGCCACTTCAGGTTTCCGTCGCCGATCACCTGGACCTTGGGTTTCAACTATGCCGACTACCAGGAAGGACTGGTGTCGGTATCGAATTTCAATCCAAAATTCGGCGTTCGGTGGGACCTCAGCGAGGATTTTCGCTTACGCGCAGCGACGTTCACCACGGTCAAGCCCGCGTTGGTTAATAACCGCACGATCGAGCCCACCCAAGTCGCCGGCTTCAACCAGTTTATCGACGACATCAATGGGACGAAGTCCACCAGTTATGCCGGTGGCTTCGACTGGCGACTCACCCGAGGCTTATTCCTGGGCGGCGAAATCAGCTGGCGTCATCTCGACGATCCCGTACTCAAATTCACTCCGGACGGCGGCCAAGCCGCCGATCTCGAGGATCGCCGAGAAGAGGTTCACAGCCTCTATCTATTCTGGACGCCCGAGGAGCGGTGGGCGGTAAAGGCCCAGTTCGTGTACGACCGCTACCGCAGCGAACCCGGTGTCGTGACGGACAGTGGCCAAATCCCTCAGCTTTCCGAAACCTTGTCCGCGCCCGTTACCTTGAGCTATTTCCACCCGACCGGCTTTTTCGGCCGGCTTGGCGGCAGCTTCGTGCATCAGCGGGTGTTGCGCGCCGCGACCGCGCCCCAGATTTCCGGCAACGACAGTTTCTTCCTGATGGATGCGGACCTTGGCTATCGCCTGCCACGGCGACTGGGTGCCGTGAGCGTCGGGGTCAAGAATCTGCTCGACTCGCGCTTTCGCTATCAGGACGACAGCTATCGGGAATTCAGGGATGAGCCCGCCACCGGGCCTTATTTTCCGGACCGGATCGTTATGGGGCGCATAGTCCTCAATTTCTGACGGAACCGTGAGATCACCGTTCCCCACACTAGCCAAGAGGTGTACAAAAATGAAAACCTGTCATCACCGTTTAGTTGCATTCGCGCTGCTCGTGCTGGCGCCGGTCTTTCCTGTTCTGGCCAGCAACAGCGTCGCCGCCATCGACGTGGAGGGCAACGCCACCTGCAGTTCGCTTTCGGTCAATTCCGTGCTGCAGGCCAAGGACACTTCCTATGTGCCCGACGCCAGCGGTTACGATCACGTAACGGGCCCCGATGGGCAGATATTTACGTACAAATTGGATCCGAACGATGCCAAAAAGATTGCCGTATGGAGCGTCAGCGGTCCGGACCCCAGTTTAGGCACGGCCAAGCCGGTCAATTTCGTCATAGCAAAGGAAGCCGGAAGCGCCGGCGGTCATGCCTTCTATTTCAGCAATCCAGGCGTGTACAGCGACACCAACGAAACCGACGACACCGCGCCGGCCAATATCGTCGCCGTCTCTTTCTGCTATGGATTGTCGGGGCCTTTCGTCCCGACGCCGCCCACCGCTTTGCCCACCTGCGATGTCCGTTTGTGCGACCAGGATCCGGCCTCGGTCCAGGCACGTATCGTGACCAAGTTCGACGAGCCCGCGGACAACACGCAAAACTGGCAGGTCACCACGTGCAGTTGCGAAGGCGCCAGCTTTACCGCCTGCGACCCTAACCTTAGAACGGGAACGGAAGTGCCGCCGGGAACCCCGGCTGCTTGCACCAAGGGGAATTTGCAGTTTCTACCGGTGGAAGTGCAACTCGGCAGGGATCCCGACTCCTACTACTGCACGGTCATCAACGGGACCAGGAGGTGCTTTAGCCGATAAGCCGGCCGGTCGACACCGTTCAATCGGCGGCGAGGCGTCCGGTGGTGTCCCTACGCTATGGAATCCCGCTTCTGATTATTTCTTTTACGGCGGCTCTCGCGGCCTACACGGTGCACCGCGACCGGGCCTCCGCAGAAGCGGTGGTACGCGGCGAAGCGGTAAGCTACATGATCAATCGCATGGGGGAACTGCAGAAGCGGGTCAGCGACGCGTGGGCCCAGGGGAACCGAGGCCGTATCATGGACGATATCGCCTTGATCGCGGGCGAGGGCGAAGCCCAGCAAGCGCTGCTGGCCGGAGACGACTCGCAAGTGCTGGCGGCCACCAGTCGGGAATGGGTCGGCCAACCCTTGTATAGCTTGAGTGCAACGCAGTTGGCCGTTTTTCGCAACGAACCCGTGGGGATTCTACTGGACCGCGTGCGAGCGCAGGCGGGGGGAGAGGTCCATGTTATCGCCGAGGGGCGTTATGTGGTGGGGGCCTATCCAGTGGTACTGGGGCCCGACCGGGTGGGCGTACTGGTGGTGCAAAAGGATCTTGCCAGGGATCTCGCGCGCGCGCGGGGAGCCATCGCGCAGCACACGGCCGAAATGGTGGCAATGTTGGCGAGCTTGGCGCTGACGCTGGGTGTTCTGGTTCATTTTTTCGTCAGTCGCCGCCTCGGTCTCCTGGTCAAGGCGACGACCCGATTTGCCGCGGGTGATCTCAACGCGCGCGCCAACTTGCGTGGCAAAGACGAAGTGGCGCATCTGGGACGGGCTTTCGATCAAATGGCGACGGAGGTTGCCGGAACGCAGCGTCACCTGGAGCGCAGCGTCGCGTCGCGAACGGCTGAACTGGCACGCATGGTCGCAAAACTGCAAACCGAGATCGGCAAGCGACGGCGGACGCAACGGGCCCTGTTTCACGAAAAGGAACGCATCCAGGTCACATTGGCGTCTATCGGCGATGCGGTGATCACGACCGACGTTAGCGGACGCATCGAATATCTCAACCGGAGCGCCGAAATGCTCGCCGGACGGCCCAAGGAACGGGTGATCGGCTCTACTCTGGCGGAAACTTTCGCTTTTATCGATGAGAACACGGGCCTCCCGGCACAAGATCCGGTGGCCCAGTGCATCAGGGATCGCACGGTCATCGAAGTCGCCAATTGCGCCTTGGCGATCGGCGGTAACGGGCCGGAACGCTCCATAGATCTTTCCGCCGCCCCGATATCCGATCGCGCCGCGAGGGTGCGAGGGGCCGTATTGGTTTGCCGCGATGTCACCGACATCCGGCAGGCCACCAAACGCTTGAGCTATCAGGCGTCTCACGACCCGCTGACCGGTTTGGTCAACCGCCAGGAGTTTGAGCGGCGTCTCGAGCGCGTGCTGAGTACAGCAACGGCGGAAGAGTCGCACGCGCTGCTTTACCTGGATCTGGATCAATTTAAGATCGTCAACGATACCTGCGGGCATGCCGCTGGCGACGAGTTGCTGCGGCAAATTAGTCTGGTGCTCGGGCCAGAGGTGCAAAAACGGGACACGCTGGCGCGTTTGGGCGGCGACGAGTTTGGCGTCTTGCTGGAGCATTGTGTCCCGGATCAGTCACTGGTGATTGCCGATAAATTGCGCACGGCGATGCATAATTTCCGCTTCGTCTGGGAAAACAGGAGCTTTTCCGTCGGCGTAAGCATAGGCGTGGTGCCGATCCGGCCCGGCAACGACAATCTGGCTTCCGTGTTGCGGGCCGCCGATAGTGCGTGCTACGCGGCCAAGGAGCAGGGCCGCAACCGGGTCCATGTTTTCCAGACCGGTGACCAGGAGCTCGCCCAACGGCATGGCCAGATGCAATGGGTGCCGAGGATACAGGAAGCCTTGGCCGAGAATCGGTTCATGCTGTTTTTTCAGCCCATAGTCCCCCTTAACCGGGCGGACCAGATGCATTGCGAGGTACTCTTGCGGCTGGTCAACCGAGAAGGCAGTCTGGCGCCGCCGTCTGTATTCATTCCCGCGGCCGAGCGTTATAACCAGATGCAGGCGATCGATCGCTGGGTCGTGAGAAATGTGTTCGCGGCGCTCTGCGATCCGGGTATCGTTCCGCACTCGGTTTGCTTGGCGATCAATCTGTCCGGCCAGTCGCTGGGGGATCCGCAATTTCTTCAGTACGTTTCCGACGAAGTCGAAAATCACGCAGTTCCGCTCGATCGGATATGCTTCGAGATCACGGAAACCGCGGCGATCAGCAATTTGAGCCACGCCAGGCGCTTTTTCGCGGCGCTTAAACCCGGCGGTTGCCGTTTTGCCTTGGACGATTTCGGCAGCGGCCTCAGTTCCTTTCGCTATCTGAAAGATTTACCCGTCGATTTCTTGAAGATCGATGGGTGTTTCGTAAAAGATATGGTTCGCGACCCCATCAACCATGCCATGGTCGAAGCCATCCATAGCGTCGGCCATGTCATGGGCATCAAAACGATAGCGGAATTTGTAGAGTCCCAAAGCATAATCAGCATGCTGAAGGAAATTGGCGTCGACTACGCTCAGGGCTATGCCTTGGGCGAGCCCAGGCCATTTGGCATGATGCGGGATTTGCCGTCTTCAGTGGGCGATGAGGCGGTCGGGTCCGGTGTGGTCACAAGGCTGAAGACCCCCGGGCATAGCTAGACTTCGTCGGCGTCCGCTGGACGAGTCATCGGGTCATCGCCGATATCGGGTGGATAACGCTTGACATGCTTAGTTGCTGCCAGCATAATGCTCGTGCTGTCAGGGTACAGCGTCACACACTCTCTGCCGAGGTGGTGAAATTGGTAGACACGCATGTTTCAGGTACATGTGAGGCGACTCGTGGAGGTTCAAGTCCTCTCCTCGGCACCAAATTCCAGTCTGTCTAAGACGAGCTGAAACCCGCTAGGATGTTAAGTCTTAGCGGGTTTTTTGTTGCCCAACGCCCCTCAAAGCCCGGATTCTGGCCTCCGAAGTCCCTAGCTACGAGGCGTCGGGGTTTGTCATCCCAAGCGCATAACCGGTAGGCTGGCCTCCGGTGGAGGCATGTGCAACCGGGAAGTTGCAAGTCTTGGCGCAGCAGGCCCGGTCTTTGCGATTCCGGGGAATCATCCAGGTGCTCCGAGCTTCGCGTAATGCTCCTTGAACCATTGGCTGATGGCCGTTTGTTGGAAGACGAGGCTCTTGAGCAATAGCTTGAGCATTCCTCGGTTCCAGTTGCCCAGGGCCTTACGGCGAAGCCAGCGAGGCAACAGGCGAAAAGCATGCAGCGCCACCATGGTGTATTGCGCCGCTAGCGAGAAGATGCTGCTGTCGAGGGTGGACAGCAGGGCCATAGAACGCACACGTCCCTGGGGGCTGGTGCGCCAGTAAGAAAAAATGCACTGGTGCAGCAGCAGATCCTCGGGGGTCTGCGCCAGGAAGGCCTCGCGCAGTTCTTCCGCCAGGGTCCTTCGGGTCAGTTCCAATCGTCCGCAAACGCGGGAATAACGCTGCAGCGCGGCACGCACGTCGAGTCGGCTCTCGCGCAGCGCGTCCCTCAGGATCAACGCATCCTTCACGGCGGCGGTGATGCCGGAGGCGGTGAGCGGATGGCAGCAGCCGCGTGCGTCGCCTATCAATGCGAAATTGCCTCTGACGCTGGCTTCCGGAATGATGCAGTAATTGGCTGCCGCCAGGGGTTTGCCCGCGGCCAGGACCCGCTCTATGTCCTTGCAAAAGACCTCCGGGAAGAAGCTCAGGTGGGACCGGATGGATTCCCTGGAATCGGCATCTTTGAGTACCTCGAGCATGACTCTCGCCCGTCCGCCGCCGATGCCGTAGGCGTAGGCGACGCCGGCCGGATTTAGAAAAATGTTGCCGTACTCCGCATGGGGCAGATGGGTGTCCTCGACCTCCACCCCCATCATCCCCGAATAGCGTTGGGTCCGGTGACCGATGCCGACCATCTTCCTCACCTGCGACATAGGGCCGTCGGCCCCCAGGATCAAGCGCGCGCTCACGCGCTGTTCGCGGCCTTCGTATTGCACCAGCGCGGTAAATGGCCGGTCGGCCCCGCCTTCCATCCCGGTGACCCGCGCACCGAGCCACGAGTCGACACCCGGCAGGCGGCGGGCCTTGTCCAGCAGATGCTCCTTCAGAACCTGGTGCTCGATAGCCCGGCCGCAATGGTCGGTGTCGCCGCTCGAGGCGTAAGGCAGCAGCATAGGGTTCGGATCGTCCCTGAACACGCCCGGGAAGATGGCGAAGCCCTTGACCACGGCACCCAGTTCGTCGTCCAACAGGCCCAGTTCGCGCAGACCCTCGATGCCCGGAGGGTGGATCAGTTCGCCCGCCAGGCGCCGGCCCTGTGCGGGCAGGGGCTCGACGATGAGGACATGCAGCCCCAGTTGCGAAAGTGCCGCGGCGGCAGCCACTCCGGCCACTCCGCCGCCGGCGATCAAGACGTCCACGTTGTTCCGGTCATTCATGTGCTCTTGCATAATCCCATGCCCTTAGTGAGGGAATGCGGCCCAAGGCGGGGGATGCCGCCCAGGACCTTCCGATTCATTCACGGCCGTCCTGAGACGCACCGACCAGTCGGGCATAGCGAGCCATCGCCCATGCCGGAAAATAAGTGTGATAGAGGCGGTAATCCAGCATGGCAGCGCCGAAAAAGACGCCGTTGACCGCCTGCCGGGGCCAACCGCCATCCGCCTGCTGGCGGCTCATCAACCACCGAATGCCGCGTCGAATTTCGTCCAGGTCGGGCGGCAGGATGTCCAACAGGGCCAGCAGTGCCCAACTGGTCATGACGACCTGGCTCTCGCCGTGTTCCACATAGCGAGCTTCGAGACAACCGGTGTAATGCTCGCCCCAGCCGCCGTCGCCGCGCTGCTTGGCTATAAGCCAGCGGGCGGCGCTTTGCAGGGCCGAGTCCGCCGCCGGAATGCCGGCCATGCGTAATCCTTTGGCGACGTGGAAGATGGCATAGGTGTAATTGATGCCCCAGAAGCCCGGAAAGGATCCATCGTCCAACTGGCCGCCACGCAGAAAAGCGACGGCCCGCTCTATCGCGCTATCGATGCTTCCGTCTGACCGGTCCGGATGGTGTTTGCGGTAATGGGCCAGCGCCCCGAGTGCCGAACCGGTACATTCGATGTAGGAAAGTTCGGTCATGCACTGGCCGAACATCTCCGACGGATTGATGAACTCCAGTAGTTTGCCGCCGCGCCGGCGCTCGTAGGTGCCGAAGCCGCCGTCGCGGTTTTGCCGCGACAGGATGAAATCCACGGCCAGACTCAAGCGTTCGGGTGCCACCGCGGCGGCGTAGCCCGGATGATCCGCGATCGCGAGCAGTGCACTCAGCGCCTCGGCCGCACAGTCGCTCACGGGCCATCGATGTTGCCCGTCGGAAAAACACCAGCCGCCGAGGGCGATATCGCGCCAAGCCGCGCGGCCACCGGGCAGTTCCTCCGTCATTTGCGCAGACTTGAGAAATGCCTGGGCCTTTTCCAGCGCGAGTTCCGAGCCTGCGACGGGCGCCGGCGATTCAACGAGGGCCTGAATGGCGAACGCGGTATCCCAGGTGTTGGAACGGGCACCGACATAGCGGATTCCTTCTTCCTCGTCCTCCCAGCGCCAGGCTTCGACGCCGTCCAGGCTGGGTCCCAAATCCGGGTGGTGGGGGTCGTGGGCGTACAGGGCGAGGCAGTTGAGCAGTCCGCTGACCGGCGAGACGCCCTGATAACGGCTGATCCGCTGTTCGTAGACGATGCGCTCCAGGCAGACGCCGAGGGCTTTCTCGCGCAATGCGGTACTATGGACTTTCTCGTAGGCCGACAGCAAGCGGTAGGCCAGGCGCAGCCAGACACTGACGGGGACATACACATCCCCCGGCGCGATGAAGTTGCGCAGCGCCGGGAAATCGATAGCTACATAAGCTTCCGGGTAGAGTTCCCCGCGTAGGGAATCGCGCAAACCATCTGGCAAGGTCGCTTTAAAACGCTTGCCGTAAAGGAAGGCAAGGCCCAAGTAGATCTGACGGGTGTGGCAGTAATAGCGGCGGGGATGGAAAGGCAGCCACTCGGGCAACAGGAATATCTCTGGAGGGATGCCGTTGAGTCCCTCGTATTCATAAAGTCCCAGCATGGCCAGCCAGAACTTGCCCCAACTGGGGATGCCTTTCACTCCGCCGGGTTGGGAATGCAGCCAATCCCGGGTCCGGGCCAGCATCGGCTCATCGGACGGCGTACCCAGCAGCCGCAGCGCCACATAGGCCAGGGTGGTGAAAAAGACATAGCCGGGCGATTCGGGGTGCATGCCCCAAGAACCATCCGGCCTTTGGTAGTACCGGAAATGCTTGAGGATGCCCGCTTTCTCGGCTTCGCCATAGGGCCGGCCAACCACCGTGCGGGCGATGACCGCCTGGGCCAGGATCATGGTGCACCACACCATTTCCCCTTCCCAATCACCGCCGGCACGCTGCAGACCGATAAGGTGGAGCAAAGCCCGTTCGCTGGATGTCTGCGCGTCCCGATCGGCGGGCGCTGGATTGCGGTTTCCGCCGTAAGCAATATTTTCTTGGGGTTTCAAGGGACGCGTCGATCGATAGCTCAGCGGTGTTTGAACAAACCGCTGCGCCGGATGTGCCCGGACGCATGCGGAACGAAATGGCGGCAGGAAGGCCGGTCGCTTAGGCAATCAGCTCACTGTCATGCGGGCCGCCCATGCCGGCGGCCAAAGAGGGTATCTGCGCCGGCCTCGACGCGGCATACGTCCAGCTGGGATGGTCCGCTAAGGAGTAGCAGCCCTTTTTCCGCCAAGATGGCGCCATTTTGTGGGAACCTCGTCGCGCCGTCCAGCTTCGCATGCCTTGTCGGGTCCGACTGGCCTCCTTACTTCCCCAGCAGAACGATGCGCAACATGGCGAGGAGGCCTTTGAGTTGACGAGCCAAGCCGAGCTTGGCATGTATCGGGTAGACGCCGGGCAGTTGCTGGCCTCGTGCGAGCCTGGCGAGCCGGTGTTTGACGGGCGGCTCCAGTTTGTCGTCGGCGGCCAATTCCATGAACATCGACTTAACGTTGCCCAGGTCGAAAAAGTCCCGCTGCCACTGCCACCGGTAGTCGCCGCCATAACGGAACCAGGAACCGCCGACGCCCGCGACCTCGTAATCACTGCCGTCGGCTCGCTTCACCGGCGCGACCTGCCGCCAGATGCCGATCACTTCGCCCTGTTCCTCGTCGATTAGTATCTTCTCGTAGGGGTAGCGCCATTTCTCGAAACCTTCCATGTGGGTTCCCAAAGCCCAGTCTTCGATCTCCTTCCTGCTCCGCGCGATGAATTCCCGGTTGGGACCCATGTTCCAGGAGTATTCGGCATCTTCGGCATACATGGGACCGAGGTGCTTGATCCAGTCGCCTTCCGTCTCGGCCCTGCGGTTGGCGGCGAGCCAGCGATCGATCATTTCCTGCAGTTCGGCTCGGGGATAAGCGGGCATGGGGATTCCTGGGTTTGTTGCGGGAGAGGTTTAAGGCTGCGAGAAAAGATGTTCTCATGAGTGCTTCGACGCAGCATCATCATAACCTTTTCAGTCGGCGGATGACTTCGCCGGGGAGCGAACACACCGCATGGCCCTCACCAATTTCAAGCAACCGCCCAGACTGCCCGGCGCGCTGCCGCTGGTCGGACATATCCTCGGTTTCGGCAAGAACCCCCACGCCTTCATGATGCGGCTGCGCGAGGAACTGGGCGATGTCGCCGAATTCAAGCTATTCCATCAGGACATGGTGTTGCTGACCGGCGCCGAGGCCAGCGAAGCGTTTTATCGCGCGCCCGACGAGGTGCTCGATCAGGGCCCGGCCTACAAGATCATGACGCCGATCTTCGGCGAGGGGGTGGTGTTCGACGCGCCCATACGGCGCAAGAACGAACAACTGCAGATGCTGATGCCGGCCTTGCGCGACAAGTCCATGCGGACCTATTCCGACATCATCGTCCGTGAAGTGGAAAGCCTGATCGGGAACTGGGGCGGGGAAGGCGAAATCGATCTCCTGGAATTCACCAAGGAGCTGACCCTCTACACCTCCAGCCATTGCCTGCTCGGTCCCGAGTTCCGCTACGAGCTGAACGCCCGGTTCGTAGACATCTATCACGACCTGGAGCAAGGCATCCAGCCCATCGCCTATGTGTTTCCCTATCTGCCCCTGCCGGTATTCCGCCGCCGCGACAAGGCGCGCGTGCGCCTCGTGGAACTGGTCACGAACATCATGGAGAAGCGGGCAGGGCAGACGGACAACAAGGCCAATGTGTTCCAAGCGCTCATCGATGCCCGCTACGAAGACGGCAGCAAACTCAGCGCCCACGAAATCACCGGTATGCTCATCGCCGCCGTCTTCGCCGGTCATCACACCAGTTCCGGAACCACCGCCTGGGTGTTGATCGAATTGCTGCGCCATCCGGAACGCCTGAGAGCGGTGCAGGCGGAAATCGACGAACGCTTCGGACCCGACGGCGAGGTCAGTTTCGAATCCCTGCGCCAACTACCCAAGCTGGAGAACGCCATCAAGGAAGTGCTGCGTTTGCATCCGCCGCTGATCATCCTGATGCGCAAGGTGATGCAGGATTTCCGGGTCAAGGACTCTGTCATCAAGGCCGGCAAGTTCGTCTGCGCGGCGCCTTCGGTCACCCACCGCATCGGCGAACTCTTTCCCAACCCCACGGCCTTCGATCCCGACCGCTATACCGAGGAGCGTGGCGAGGACAAGAATCTATACGGTTGGCAGGCCTTCGGCGGCGGACGGCACAAATGCTCAGGCAACGCCTTCGCCCTGTTCCAGATCAAGGCGATTTTCTGCGTCTTGCTGCGGCGCTACGAATTCGAGCTGGCCTTGCCGTCGGACAGCTACCGCGACGACTACCAGAAAATGGTGATCGAGCCGGCTTCGCCCTGCACCATCCGCTACCGCAAACGGCAGGACCTGCGCGCCGCGGCCGGCAAGTTCGATGAGCAAGCGCTTCGGCCGGAAAAGGGCGATCGGACATTCCGTGTGCAAGTCGACTGGGATCTTTGCAAGGGCCATGGAAACTGCGCGGCGGAAGCCCCGGAGCTATTCCTGGTCGACGAAAAAGGCCGGCTCACGCTGCCGGCAGGCGAAGACATCCCGTCGGAGCTCCTCGAAAAGGCAAGATCGGCCGAGAAATTCTGTCCAGCGCGGGCTATCAGCATCGTCGGCAAGGACTGAGCGGCTTCGGCAGGGCAGGGGGCCCATGGAGGGCCCGGCCGGCCTTGAGTGAAACGGGAGATCGCGATGACATCGAACTGGTTTGAATACATCCTCACCCATCACCGCGGCTTGTTCGCCACCATCGTCCTGCTGCCGGTTTCGGCTGTGTACGACGCGTACAGGACGGTCCGCCGCCAACTGGCCTGGCGCTTCGGGCGCGCGCCGAGCCAACACGCGCGCCGGGTCGCGAAAGTGGTACGGCAAATCAAGGATTGGCAGGATCAAGGCTGCCGGGAAAAATTGTGTACGGCGCGATCGGGCTGGAAATCCATGAGCGAACTGGTGCCGAAATACAAGCTCACCCACCACCGGATAGCCTTGGGGATGTACGACATCCTCGAACTGGACGAGCAGCGCGGCACGATCAGGGTGGAGCCCCAGGTTTCCATGGGACAACTCTCGCGCAGCCTGATTCCGCAAGGTTGGATACTGCCGGTTGTGCCGGAACTGGACGACTTGACGGTGGGCGGGCTGATCATGGGTTTCGGGGTGGAAACCAGCAGCCACAAATACGGACTGATACAGCATATCTGCGAGTCCTTCGAAATCGTCACGGCCGAAGGCAAGCTGCTCCGGTGCAGCAAAACGGAGAATGCCGAGCTTTATTATCTGATTCCCTGGAGCCACGGGACCTTGGGTTTCCTGGTGGCTGCCGAGTTGAAAATCATCCCGGCGCGTCAATACGTCAGGCTCCACTATCAACCGGTCTATACGCTGGCCGAGATGGTGGATGTCTTCGAGAAATCGTGCAGAGAACCCGGGCAATACGATTTCGTCGAAGGCCTGGTATACAGCCAGGATACTGCGGTCATCCTACGCGGCACCCTGATCGACGAACCCGCGTCCGATGGGCCGATCAATGCCTTGGGGCGATGGTTCAAGCCCTGGTTCTACCGCCACGCCGCAAGCTATCTCAGGGAGCGCCGCAGCGGTATCGAATACCTGCCCTTGCGGGATTATTTGCATCGGCACACGCGCAGCTACTTCTGGGCGATGGAGGAAATCATACCCTTCGGCAATCATCCCTTGTACCGAGCTCTTTTGGGCTGGGCCTTGCCGCCGAGCATCGCACTGCTGAAGTACACGGAAACCGAGACGACCCGGCGGCTGAGGGAAAGGCTGCACGTCGTCCAGGACATGCTGATGCCCATACGGCATCTAAAAAAATCACTCCAATACTTCGCCGAGCATTACGCCATTTATCCCTTGTGGCTGTCGCCCATGGCGGTTTACGACAACGAGCGGCAACTCGGCTTCATACATCCCTACCGGGACGAGGACGGCGCCGTGGACGAATTATTCGTCGATATCGGCGTCTACGGGGTGCCACGCAAAGCGGATTTCGACAATCGGGCCGCCTTGCCCTTGCTCGAAAAATTCGTGATCGAGAACCACGGCTATCAGGCCTTGTACGCGCAAACGACCCTGAGCCGGGAGGACTTCAGAACCATGTTCGATCACAAGGACTATGACCGGTTGAGGGAGCAACTGCCTTATTGCAGGCAGGCCTACGATGAGGTCTACGACAAGGTATCGTCGCAAGGAAGAGCCGCGCCGGCCGAGATCAGGAAACTGAAAGTGCGTAATTGACCCCGGTCGCCCGAGCGGCGCTCCGCGGCCAGGCCTGCTGCAACGCGGAACCGGAGCATGGCGTCACCGATCCAAGCAGCGGTGATAGGTCTCAGACTATCTGATCCCATTCTATCCAGGGGGAAACGGCCATGGTCAAAAACGTGACGCAGAAATTGATCGAAAGTCACCTGGTCGAAGGCCGTATGAATCCGGGGGAGGAGATCGGTTTAAAAATCGATCAAACCTTGACTCAGGACGCGACGGGCACTCTGGTTATGCTGGAATTCGAAGCGCTCGGCATTCCCCGAGTCCGCACCGAGATTTCCGCCCAGTATGTGGACCATAACCTCCTCCAGGAAGACTTTAAAAACCCCGACGACCATCTTTTTTTGCGTAGCGCCTGCAAGAAATTCGGTCTTTGGTACAGCCGCCCCGGCAACGGTGTAAGCCATCCCGTTCACATGGAGCGCTTCGGCATGCCGGGAAAAACCCTGCTCGGTTCGGACAGCCACACCTGTTCCGCCGGTTCCTTGGGTATGCTGGCCATCGGGGCGGGCGGACTGGAAGTGACCATGGCCATGGCGGGCGAGCCCTTTTACGTCGATATGCCGAAAATCTGGGGTGTACGACTGCTTGGAGAACTGCCCGAGTGGGTGAGCGCCAAGGACGTGATCCTGGAAATGCTGCGTCGCCACGATGTGGACGGGGGGCTCGGCAAGATCATCGAGTATTACGGACCCGGATTGAAGGGCCTGAGCGCCATGGACCGCCATGTGATCGCCAACATGGGGGCCGAACTCGGCGCCACCACGACCGTTTTTCCCTCCGACGAGGCGGTCAGGTTATTTCTGAAAAGTCAGGGACGGGAGGACGTTTGGCAGGAAATCGTTGCGGACGAGGATGCGCGCTACGACGAATACGAGGAAATCGACCTTGCTGAGATCGAACCGCTGATTGCGCTGCCCAGCAGCCCGGGAAATGTGGTGCCGGTCCGCGAAGTCGCCGGCCGGGAAATCTACCAGTCTTATATCGGATCGTCCGCCAACCCGGGGCTGAGGGATTTTGCCATCGCAGCGCTGATCGTGGACGGCAAACAGGTACACGACCGGGTGTCATTCGACATCAACCCCACTTCCCGGCAAATCCTGGAAAACCTGGTCGAATCGGGCCTGCTCGGCAAACTCATCCATGCAGGGGCCCGGCTCCACCAGGCGGGGTGCGGTGGCTGCATCGGCATGGGACAGGCTCCGGCCACCGGACGTATCAGCCTACGCACCGTTCCACGGAATTTCCCCGGCCGCTCGGGCGTCAAGGACGATCTGGTCTATCTGTGCAGTCCGGAAACCGCCGCCGCTTCGGCCCTGACCGGGGTGATAACCGACCCGCGCACGCTGGGCATGAAGTACCCGCGCTACAACGAGCCCGAGACCCTTCGCCTCAATACCGAGATGCTGGTGCCCCCGGCTGCGGAAGATCAATCGTATGAACTGGAGAAGGGCCCCAATATCAAACCGCTGCCCCCATTGGAACCCCTGCCCGATCGACTTGAAGGGCCGGTTCTATTGAAGGTGGGGGATGCTATTTCAACCGACGAAATCATGCCGGCCGGGGCTAAGGTATTACCTTTCCGCAGCAATATACCGGCCATCAGCAAGTTTGTTTTCAGCCCGATTGACGAGACTTATTACGACAGGGCCATGGCCTGCCGCAGCCAGGGTTCGTTCGTCGTGGCCGGGGCCAATTACGGCCAGGGCTCGAGCCGGGAACATGCGGCTTTGGCCCCGCGTTATCTGGGCCTTAAGGCGGTCATCGCGAAAAGCTTTGCCAGGATACACCTGCAGAATCTCAGCAACTTCGGCATCCTTCCGCTGCTTTTTTCCAGTCCGGATGATTGGGAGCGAATCGCGCAAGGCGACGTGCTTTCTATTCCCGAGCTTCGCGATTCCATCCGTCAGGGAAACAGGGTAAAGGTGATCAATCGAACGAAAAACGAGACCTATGAAGCGGAGCATAGGATGACCAAGCGCCAGGTCGAAACGGTCTTGGCGGGCGGCCTGATTAATTGGGTGCGAGCAAGCCAAAGGCACACTTCAAGCCTTTCCCCGCAGACCGGCTGGAGTCCATAAATCAGGAGGTATCGCATTTGTGCTGCCCGCGTCGGGCACGGCTCGCTTCGGCTTTGTCGGGTAGGCTCCTCGGTGCGTCCGGGGGTAATTCCCCCATTAGGTGCATCCCGAAGCCGCGCGCCGTCTGATGCAAGTCATACGGTCATGAAGGAGCGGGATTCGTGGTGCAGCGGAATCGGTTGGCTCGAGGGGCGATTCCTTGACAGCGCACCGCCACAGGTCCATCGTCTGCCTGTCATAGACCGCAAGAACCAGTGAGCGACCGCTCACTTTGCCCAAGTGTCAACGGCTTACCGTCCGTTGCCACCATCGCCTTGGGAGATCGGCCATGTACGTGAGTCTGCATGCCATCCTATCCATCACCGCGGGCGTCCTCATCCTCGTGCGTCCCGTCTGGCTGAATACATCGTGGCGATCTATTTGATCGTCACGGGCATCCTGGGGTTACGCTAGGCCCATCACTCAGCCAGGAACAACATCCCATGGCCGAGTCGATGACGACCGTCTGGCCGGGCAAACCCTACCCCCTGGGAGCGGTTTGGGATGGCGAGGGCGTGAACTTCGCCCTGTTTTCGGAGCGTGCCGAGAAGGTGGAACTCTGCCTGTTCGACGCCAAAGGCCGGCGCGAGATGCAGCGCGTCACGCTGCAAGAGCAGACCGACCAGGTCTGGCATTGCTATCTGCCCGAGGTGCGTCCCGGTTTACTTTACGGTTACCGTGTTTACGGCGCCTATGATCCCGAACGGGGACTTCGTTTCAATCCCCACAAATTGCTGCTCGATCCCTACGCCAAGGCGATCTTTGGAACCCTGCGCTGGAGCGACGCCCCGTTCGGCTACAAAATCGGGCACAAGCGGGAAGATCTGTCCTTTGACCGCCGCGATAGCGCCGCCGGGATGCCGAAATGCCAGGTCATCAATCCGGCTTTTGCCTGGGGCGATGACCGCCCGCCCGCCATTCCCTGGCATGACACGATCATCTACGAGCTGCATGTGCGAGGTTATACCATGCAGCATCCCAAGGTCCCGCCTGCCTTGCGCGGTACCTACGCCGGCCTGGCGACGGTTCCCGTGGTCGCGCACCTGAGGAAGCTGGGCGCGACGACGGTGGAGTTGATGCCGGTGCACGCCTTCGTCGACGACCGCCATTTGGTGGAGAAGGGCCTCCGCAATTACTGGGGATACAACTCCATCGGCTTCCTGGCCCCGGAAGGGCGTTATGCGTCCGGTGACCCGGTGAGCGAGTTCAAGACGCTGGTGAAGACCCTGCACGCCAGCGGCATCGAGGTGATCCTGGATGTGGTCTACAACCATACCGCCGAGGGCAGCCATCTGGGCCCCACCCTGTCGTTCCGGGGTATCGACAACGCGGCCTACTATCGACTGACGCCGGACAATCCGCGCTTTTACATGGATTACACGGGTTGCGGAAATACCCTCAACATGACTCATCCGCGCGTTTTGCAGTTGATCATGGACAGTCTGCGCTACTGGGTGCTGGAGATGCACGTGGACGGCTTCCGCTTCGATCTCGCCTCGGCGCTCGCGCGCGAACTGCATGAGGTCGATCGACTCGGCGCCTTCTTCGACATCATCCACCAGGATCCCGTGCTGTCCCAGGTCAAGCTCATCGCCGAGCCCTGGGACCTGGGAGAGGGGGGATATCAGGTGGGCAATTTTCCGATCGGCTGGGTCGAATGGAACGATAAATACCGCGATGTCGTCCGCGCCTACTGGAAAGGCGAGGGCGGATTGATCGACGACTTGGCCTACCGTCTGACCGGTTCGAGCGACCTCTACGAGCGCAGCGGCCGTAGACCTTATTCCAGCGTCAACTTCGTCACCGCGCACGACGGCTTCACCCTGCACGACCTGGTGAGCTACAACGAAAAACACAACGAAACCAATGGGGAAAACGGCCGGGACGGGGCCCAGGATAGTCGCAGCTGGAATTGTGGCGTGGAAGGCCCCACTGACGAACCGGAAATCAATGCCCTACGCGCCCGGCAAAAGCGCAATGTCCTGGCCACGCTGCTGCTTTCCCAAGGAGTCCCGATGCTGCTGGCGGGCGACGAGATGGGCCGCAGCCAACAGGGCAATAACAACGCCTATTGCCAGGACAGCGCGATCAGCTGGGTGAGCTGGGATTTACAGGCGGAAGATCAGGCGCTGCTCGCCTTCGTGCGGCGGATGATCCAGTGCCGCAAACAGCATCCCGTCTTTCGCCGGCGTCATTTCTTCCAGGGGCGCTCGATCAAGGGGGTAGGTGTCAAGGACATCGTTTGGCTCAACCCGGATGGCGGCGAGATGAACGACGAGGAATGGCAACAGTCTTTCGCCCGTTGCTTGGGAATGTATCTCGCCGGCGAGGCGCTGGAGGATCGCGATGAGCATAACGAGCCGATCCTGGATGACGATTTCCTGCTCCTGATGAACGCGCATGACGGCGAAATTGTCTTCGTACTTCCGGGCTATCGGTCGGATAGCCGCTGGGAAGTAGTGCTGGATACCGGTTATCCGGTCGGGAAGAAAATTGCCGCGAATTACCCGAGCGGGGGGAGTTATCCGCTCAAGGGCCGTTCCTTGGCCTTGCTCATACAGATCGAGGAGAGGTAAGGGAGCTTGGCAGGCTAGCCTGCATCCGGACGGCTGAAAGCCCTGAACCAAGGCGGCGAGGTTTGGCAGGAGCCCAGTCTGAAACAGGATGGTAAGCGGGGTCACCGTAATCGTTGGGAGGGTTCTATCATGCCTGCCGAAAGCGTATCGACCGTGGACGTTTCGACGGATGAAAATGTCTTTCAAGTCCGGGACTGCACGCTCATCGCCATCGCGACGGGTACGAAGGCGGCGACGTTAAAGGAATTTCGGGACGGACTCCAGGTAATCCACCCCGGCAGCATCTATTACCACTTCTGGGGCGGACTCCTGCAATCGCGGTTCGAAGAACGGGAATACAACAACGATTTTGCCGCCTGGGCCCAACACGGGTTGCACGATGCGGTGCTGGGAGAACGCCTGGCCGCCGTTGATCCCACCGATTTCGAACCCCTGGAAGACTTGAGAAGGGAACTCATCGAGATCATCGAGGAACGTCTCGACGAGAGCGAGCGCTTGACGTGGCTGGTGGCGAACCGTCCCTTCGAGTTCCTCCAGTCCCAAATCATCGTATTTGATACCCGCACGCGGGTGGCCGAGCCGAAGGCATTGGCCCAGCTGATGCTTCATCTTTCCATCGGCACCGTGTTTTACCACTTCATCGATGCCCGCCGTCGATCTCCGATCAGGGTCGACGATTTCAGCGCCTGGCTGGCCGCGTTCGGCGGTCGGTTTGACGATCTGGCCCGGCAGCTTGCCGGTGTCGATCCCTACTTCGGCAGTCTGGGCGAATTGCGGCAGCGGCTCGCAAACATGCTGAGCGCTTACTTCGGGGAGGGAGGGTAATGGGTCTGCTCGACGATTATGCACAGACGGCCGGCGAAGACGTGGTCGACCACTTGTACCAGTTGGCGAGGCCGCTGCGCGGCAAGCGGATCGCACATGTGAATTCGACGCGAGTGGGCGGCGGGGTCGCAGAGATACTGACCAAGCTGGTGCCACTAACCCAGGCGTTGGACATCGACGCCAGTTGGGAAGTCATTACCGGCGAAAGCGAATTCTTCGAATGCACCAAGGGCATGCACAACGCATTGCAAGGGAATCGCGCAAGAATAGGCGAAGGCCTGCTCAAGGTTTACGAAGAAACGAACGCCGCCAATGCCGATCGCCTGCGCCCGGTTTTGCAGGATGCAGACTTCGTGATCGTGCACGACCCTCAACCGGCGGCGCTGATCGGGCATTGCCCCGATCGCAAGGGGAAATGGATCTGGCGCTGCCACATCGATGCCAGCCATCCCTACCGTCCGGTATGGAAGTATTTGCGCGATCACGTCGCGCAGTACGACGCCAGTATCTTTTCCCTCGCGGCCTTTGCCCAGACCCTGCCGCACCCCCAGTACATCATTCCTCCGAGCATCGATCCACTGGCGGAAAAGAACGTTGAGCTGTCTCGGTCGGAGATCGAGCCGGTCTTTCAGGACTTTGGGCTGGACCCCGAGCGGCCGCTGCTGGTGCAGGTGTCGCGGTTTGACCGGTTCAAGGATCCGGTCGGGGTAATCCGCGCCTACGAGTTGACCAAGCGATTCCTGCCCGGAATCCAGCTGGTACTGGCGGGCGGTAGTGCGACCGACGATCCGGAAGGGGAAGCGGTTTTGCAGGAGGTTCGTGCCGCCGCGGCGGAAGACTCCGACATCCATGTGCTGTTATTGGCGCCCGACGCCCATCGGACCATCAACGCATTGCAGCGGGCCGCGAGCCTCGTCATACAAAAATCCGTCAAGGAAGGCTTCGGCCTCACGGTGACGGAAGCCTTATGGAAAGGCAAGCCGGTTATCGGCGGGAACGTGGGGGGCATACGTCTGCAGGTCGTCAATTATCACACCGGCTTCCTGGTCAACACGCCGGAAGGCGCGGCCCTGCGCATCCGCTATCTCCTGGCCCAGCCGGAAAAGCTGGCGAAAATGGGGGAGAAGGCCAGGGAGTTCGTGCGCGAAAACTTTCTCATCACGCGACAACTGCGCGAGCACCTGACGATGATGCTGATACTCCTCAACGGGGGGCGGGATAGGATCGAACTATTTTGAGCAGCGTCTTTGCGCCAGGAGAAGGAAGATGGTGCGTCGATATCACCCCATGCCCTTCGGGGCCGAAGTGCTTCCCGACGGGCGCGTGCGCTTCCGGCTCTGGGCGCCCGAAGCGCAACGGGTGGATCTGTGCCTGGTGGACCGAAATCCCGAAGCGATCATATCCATGGCGTCGGAAGCGGAAGGCTGGCGCCAGGTGACCACCGACCAGGCGACCCGCGACACAGCTTACCTGTTCCGCATCGACGGCGGGCACCGGGTGCCCGACCCGGCCTCGCGCTTTCAGCTGGAGGACGTGCACGGTTCCAGCCGGGTCGTCGATCCGGCCGCGTTTGCATGGTCCGACGACGGCTGGCGAGGACGGCCATGGGAGGAGACCGTATTTTACGAGCTGCACGTGGGGACCTTCACCTCGGAGGGGACGTTTCAGGCTACCAGTCGGCGGCTTGATCGTCTGCACCAGTTGGGCGTAACGGCGATCCAGCTGATGCCGGTCGCCGAATTTCCGGGCCGGCGTAACTGGGGCTACGACGGCGCCCTCAAGTTCGCGGTGGAAAGCGCCTACGGCGGCCCGGATGATCTGAAAGAGCTGGTGCAAACGGCCCATGAGCTGGGCCTGATGGTCTTCCTGGATGCCGTGTACAACCACTTCGGACCGGAAGGCAATTACCTCCATCTCTATGTGCCGGCGTTCTTTAGCCGGGAGCCTAGGACGCCTTGGGGCGATGCCATCAATTTCGACGGCGAGGGCAGCCATTGGGTCAGAAGCTTCTTCGTCCACAACGCCCTCTACTGGCTCGAGGAATACCATCTGGACGGACTCCGTCTGGATGCCGTACACGCGATCCACGACGATTCGCAGCCGGGCATCGTGGAGGAAATCGCCGATGCGGTGCGGCAGCGCATCGGCGGCAATCGAACCGTCCATCTGGTGCTGGAGAACGACGATAACATCGCCGCTTATCTCGAACGCGATGAAAGCGGATGTGCGCGCCGCTACCAGGCGCAATGGAACGACGACATCCACCATGCCCTGCATGTGCTCCTGACGGGCGAAGCGGGCGGCTACTACCGGGATTATTCGGATCGTCCCATGGATCAATTGGGGCGCTGTCTCAGCGAGGGATTCGCGTATCAGGGCGAGCCCTCGCCTCACAGAAATGGCAACCGGCGCGGCGAGCCGAGCCGGCATCTCCCGCCGACGGCTTTCGTGAGCTTCCTGCAGAACCATGACCAGATCGGCAATCGCGCATTCGGCGAGCGCATCACCCAGCTTGCATCCGCCGAATCGGTGCGGGCCGCGATGGCCATACTGCTCCTGGCGCCCTCGCCGCCGCTCCTGTTCATGGGACAGGAATGGGGCAGCCGCCAACCGTTCGCCTTTTTTTGCCACTTCGAGCCGGCATTGGCGGAACAGGTGACCGAAGGACGCCGGCGGGAATTCGCCGGGCTTCCTCAATTCCGCGACCCGGTCTCGCTGGATTCGATCCCCGACCCTTCCGCCGAGGAAACCTTCCGGGACTCCACGCTCGATTGGCAAACGGCGGAAACCACCGAAGGCCGGCAATGGTTGGCTTGGCACCGTGAGCTACTGAGCCTGCGCCGCCTGGAAATCGTCCCCCGTCTCGCCGGCATCCGGGGGAATGCGGCGGACTTTCGCGCGTTCGGCGAGCGGAGCTTGCTCGTACGATGGCTGCTCGGCGACGACTCGCAACTGGTGCTGCTCGCCAATCTGGGGCCCGATGCGACGCCCGCCATCGAATGGCCCGAGGGGCGGCTTTTGTTCGCTCTGCCGGAAGCGCTGGCCACCCCATCGCCCCTTCTTGGCCTACCGGGCTGGTCGGTGGCCTGGTTCATACGGGAAGTGCCGGATACATGAACGAAAAAGTCACGCCGCGCGCGACCTACCGGCTGCAATTCAACCGGAACTTCACCTTCGTGGAGGCGACACGCCGGGTGCCTTACCTCGCCGCGCTGGGCATCAGTCATGTCTATGCGTCGCCATGCCTCAAGGCACGTGCCGGCAGCCTGCACGGTTATGACATCGTCGACCATAATGCCTTCAACCCGGAAATCGGCAGTCGCGAGGAATTCGAGCATTTCGTCGATACGCTACACGACCACGGCATGGGCTTGATCCTGGATATCGTGCCGAATCATTTGGGCATCGCCGGCGGGGAAAATACCTGGTGGCTGGACGTCCTGGAGCATGGCCAGTCCTCGGCCTACGCCGCCTATTTCGACATCGACTGGCATCCGGTGAAGGAGGCCTTGCGTAGCAAGGTGCTGCTGCCCGTGCTGGGCGCTCAATACGGTGAGGTTCTGGAAAGGGGCGAGCTCACGCTCGCCTTCGACAGCCGGCGCGGCGAATTCGCCATACGTTATTACGACCACCGTTTTCCGCTCGATCCGGAAACCTACCCGGTCATTCTTGCCCACGAAATGGACAGTCTCGCCGCGCGCGCCGCGGAAGAAAGCCACGCGATGACGGAATGGCACGGCCTGGTCGCGGATTTCGAGCGGCTCCGCGCCGCCCGCGGCGTACCGACCGAACGGTTGCGCGCCAGCGCCGCCTGCAAGCAGTGCCTGGCCGCGCTGTTCGAGCGGTCGCCGTCGGTGCGCGCGTTCATCGAGGAAAAAATTGCCGTCTACAACGGTGCTGCGGGGCATCAGGGATCCTTCGACCTGCTGCACGGCCTGCTCGAGCAGCAGTCGTTCCGGCTGGCCTACTGGCGCGTGGCGGCCGACGAGATCAACTACCGGCGGTTTTTCGACGTCAACGAACTGGTCTGCCTGCGCCAGGAAAATTCCGAGGTCTTCGATGCCACCCACAGACTGTTATTCGCGCTGATCGCCGACGGCAGCGTGGATGGCTTGCGCGTCGACCACCCGGACGGATTGCACGATCCCCGGGCCTACTTCCGGCGGCTGCAGGACGAGGCCTGCCGGGGCAGGGACTGTCTTCCCGGTACGGCGACGCCCCGGGAAGACAAGCCGCTCTATCTGGTGGCGGAGAAGATCCTCGCCGGCTACGAGCATCTGCCGGAGGACTGGGCCATCGACGGCGACACGGGTTATGCGTACGCCAACCTCGTCAACGGATTGTTCATCTACCCGGGGTCCGAACGCGAGTTGACCCGGCTGTACGCGCGCTTCACCGGCATCCGCAGCACGTTCGACGAGGTGTGGTACGACCGCAAACGGGAGATCATCCGCTCCCAGCTTTCCAGCGAACTGACCGTGCTGGCCAACCTGCTCGACGGCATCGCCCAGGCCGGTCGGGATACGCGCGACTACACGCTGAACGGCCTGCGCGAGGCGCTCACCGAGGTGGTGGCCTGCTTTCCGGTCTATCGCACCTATGTCACGCCCGAATCCGTCAGCGAGGACGATCGCCGCTTCGTCGACTGGGCGGTGGCGCAGGCGAAGCGGCGCAGCCCCGCGGCGGACACTTCGGTCTTCGATTTCATCCGCGACATTCTGCTGCTGAGCAAGCTCGAAAACCGGGAGGCCGACTATCGAGGCCGGGTGCTGCGCTTCGCCATGCGCTTTCAGCAATACACGGCGCCGGTGAATGCCAAGGGCATGGAGGACACCGCTTTTTATGTGTACAACCGCCTGGTTGCGCTGAACGAGGTGGGCGGCGACCCGCGCCGTTTCGGGGTGAGTCCCGCCGCGTTCCACACGACCAATCAGCAGCGCTTGCGGCACTGGCCGCGGGCGATGCTCAACACCTCCACGCACGACAGCAAGCGCGGTGAGGACGTGCGCGCCCGCCTCGACGTGATCAGCGAACTCGTCGACGAGTGGCCTCAGATGCTCACCCGTTGGAGCCGGTTGAACCGGCGCAAGAAACGGCCGGTGGACGATGCGCCGGCGCCGTCCCGCAACGACGAATACCTGCTCTACCAAACCCTACTCGGCACCTGGCCCGTCGAACCCCTGGACGCATCGGGGCTGGAGCAATTCCGCGCGCGGATCGAGGCTTACATGCTGAAGGCGCTCAGGGAGGCGAAGATCCATACCTCCTGGATCAACCCGAACGAGGCTTACGAAGCGGCCGTCACGGCATTCGTGCGTGGACTGCTGGATGCCTCCGCGGGTAAGGCATTCCTGGCGGATTTTCTGCCCTTCCAGCAGCGCGTGGCGCGCTTCGGTTTGTACAACAGTCTCTCCGCGACGCTCCTGAAACTGACGTCGCCCGGCGTGCCGGATATCTATCAAGGGACGGAATTGTGGAGTTTTACTTTGGTCGATCCCGACAACCGGGGCCCGGTGGATTTCAATCTGCGTGAGCGGACCTTGCGCAGCCTGAGGGATACGGACGTCGCGCCCGATCACTTGCGCAGCCTGATCGAGCGTCTCGAAGAGGGTCGAGCAAAGCTCCATCTGATCCGCAAAACGCTCGCGCTGAGGCGGGATTACCCGGATGTCTTCGCCTGGGGCGATTACCTGCCCCTAGAGTCCGTTGGCGAAAAGGCCGAGCATTTGTGCTCTTTCGCGCGCCGCCGGGAGCAAATCACGATCCTGGTCATCGCCGCCCGCTGGTTCGCCCGCCTGTTGCTTGG
Organism: Methylococcus sp. EFPC2; assembly: GCF_016925495.1. Taxonomy (NCBI): domain Bacteria; kingdom Pseudomonadati; phylum Pseudomonadota; class Gammaproteobacteria; order Methylococcales; family Methylococcaceae; genus Methylococcus; species Methylococcus sp. EFPC2. The sequence continues at coordinate 1,157,525 of NZ_CP070491.1, forward strand.
GCGGGATGGTCTTCCCCTCGGAACGGCGGTGTGGGGCGACACTTTTATCCCCCTGCCCGATGGCGCCGGGGGCACGGTCTTCAAAGAGGTGCTAAGTGACCGGCATGTGACGACGATGGCGCAGGATGGCAGGCGTCTGTTACGCATCGGCGAGGTATTGAGCCATTTTCCGGTTGCGCTCCTCATTTCGGCTGATCGCTAGCGATTGCCTCCCATCAGACCGATCAGACTCACCCGCGGCCTGTTCATCGGACTCGAGCTTGATTCGCATATGGCAAGCGCCAGGGATATATGCCCGATATTCATGTCTAAAACCACAGAGTAAGGACAGCCGTGCGATCGTGGCGAATCTTGTTCCGCAGCTGCTTATCAGCGCGGAACGCGTCGTCGAGTTCAACCAGAACCGAGGAGGCTGTGTGATGAGTTTTCCGCTCGAGCTAGGTCGCCGCGACGCATTGTTGCTGATCGACTTGCAGAACGACTTTCTTCCGGGCGGCGCCTTGCCGGTATCCGAGTCGGTGCCGGTCGTGGAAGCGGCGAACGCTTGGCTCGACCGCTTCCGTTCCCATCGGCTCCCGGTCTTCGCGAGCCGCGACTGGCATCCGTCCGATCACTGTTCGTTCCGCTCCCACGGTGGCCCCTGGCCTGTTCATTGCGTGGCGGGTACACCGGGCGCTAGGTTCCCGCCCGGCCTGCGCTGGCCGGATGGTGCGATCTTTCTCGACAAGGCGTATGCGCGGGACAGGGAGGCGTATTCGGTTTTCGACGGCACCGACCTGGATTGCCGTCTCAAAAATGCCGGCGTCGACCGGCTGTTCATAGGAGGCATCGCCACGGATTACTGTGTGTTGCACACGGTCATCCAGGCCCTCGCCTTGGGCTATGGCGTTTTTGTGCTCACCGATGCCATCGCCGCGCTGAATGTACATCCCGGCGACGGTGCCGCGGCGCTGGAACGGATGTGTGAGGCGGGTGCGCTCCCTATCGCCATCGCCGACGTGGGAGCTTGAGCATGCTGCCGGCCGCCAGCGCGCTCCTCACCGACGTTTACCAGCTCACCATGCTGCAGGCTTACTACGACCACGGCCAGAACGAACGGGCCGCTTTCGAGTTTTTCGTGCGGAAACTTCCGATCAAGCGCAACTTTCTGGTCGCGGCGGGGCTGGAACAAGTACTCGAATACCTGGAAACCTTGCGTTTCACCGCGGAAGAACTGGATTGGCTGGCCGGCTGCGGCTTGTTCCGCGGGGATTTCGTGGAAACGCTGGCGAACTTCGCATTTACCGGCGACGTCTATGCCATGCCGGAGGGAACGGTTTGTTTTCCGGACGAACCCCTGCTGCGCGTGGAGGCGCCGATCCGCGAGGCGCAATTGGTCGAAACCCGGCTGATCAACTTATTGCAGTATCAAACCATGGTCGCGTCCAAGGCGGCGCGCATGGCCCTGGCCGCGCCGGGCAAACTGCTGGTCGACTTCGGCCTGCGCCGTTCGCATGGCGCCGAGGCGGGACTGCTGGCGGCGCGCGCGGGTTTCCTCACGGGCCTATCGGGGACTGCTACGGTGCTGGCGGGCAAGCTGTGGGGCATTCCGCTCTACGGCACCATGGCCCATTCCTATGTACAGGCGCACGACACGGAACTGGAGGCGTTCGAACATTTTGCCCTGTCCTTCCCCGACGCCTGCACCTGGCTGATCGACACCTACGACACGGAGCATGCAGCGGCCAAGCTGGTACCGCTGGCGCAGGCCTTGCGCGAACGCGGGATCCGGGTCAGCGGCGTACGCATCGACAGTGGTGATCTGGGACAGCACGCTAGGCAGGTGCGCCACATCCTGGACGCCGGAGGATTGGGGGATATGCAGATATTCGCCAGCGGCGATCTGGACGAATTCAGACTCGCCGATCTGGTGGCTCGGGCTCCAATCGATGGATACGGCATAGGCACGCGGATGAATACCTCCGCGGACGCGCCCTATCTGGACTGCGCCTACAAACTGCAGGACTATGCCGGCAAACCCAAGCGCAAGCGCTCGGAGGGGAAGATCAACTGGCCGGGCCGCAAGCAGGTGTACCGGCAATGGGACGATGACGGGACGATGCTCGGCGACGTGCTGACCACCGCCGGCGATGTTCAGCCAGGCGCGCCCTTGTTGCAGCCGATGATGAAAAGCGGTCGACGCCTGTCGCCGGCGCTTGCACTGAGCGAGATACGCGAGTCCGCCGCGGCGCAGATCGCGGCGCTGCCCGAGCCTCTGAGGACATTGGAAGCCGCGCCCCCTTACCCGCTTCACGTCGCCGCACTGCTGCAGGCGCTCGCGAACGAGGTGGATGTCTATACGTTCGCGCGAAACCGTTAAAACGGCTGCCGCCCGGCCGTCATGGAAACGGCGATCGGCGAAGTCTAGGGTACCTATATCGATCCGGTTATTTTCTCGGAGTGGACGCTGATGGACAGTTACCGCAGATTCAAAACGGTCCTGGCTTGCATCAGGCTGGCTAACAAAATCGCCCGGCAGCGGGGCGGGGTCGATGTCTTGATGACCAGATTGTCGGCGCTGGATGAGGAACTGTCGGGCGCTTCCCTGACACGGCCCTGTCCCGCCTGCGGTTCCACAGAGTGGGAGCCCACCGAAACCCAAGCATCGGCCGATGGGATAAGGTTTGCCCGGCTTCGCTGCAAAGCCTGCGGACAGGAGTTCGGTCAGCCCCAATCCGGCAGTTGACCACCGGCTTAATTCTTTTATTCCAGACGCAAAAATCGCGGGGATTCCCGGCGAAAAATCGGCGCGGAAGGCCGGATCGATCCGGGATCTACTAACTCCGGGTCCGATATCCCGGCGTGCGCTCATTCCTGCCAATGGAGAGCTGCCAACCGCTGATATCTCACGCAATACCAAAGCGGCTGCGCCCCTTCGACCAACGGAGCCTGTCAGCAGCTCGATCCCCCGTAAACTGGCGCAAGTATGGCCGTAGACCTCCCCTACCGTCGATCGGAAGGTTCTCTTTTTGATTGATAGGACTCCAGAAACTGCCGGCATCGCAGACACGACCGTTAATCAGAGTCTTCATATAGAATGCGGGCTGCCGTCTTGGACCTTGCGGCCGGGGTGCCCTATGTCTTAACTTAGGATGCCACGCTCGACGTGTGCGGCGGGCGATGACTTCATGTGCGGAGAGGCTAGCCCGTGCCGATACTGAACATTCATGCTTTCCTACAGAGGCTCACTCGGCAAGCCCGCGGATAAGTCCCCGTGCTTTTGATGACTGGGTTATCAGGCGCGGCGGCCGATATCCGTTCGTTGCGAGACACTACAGGGGAAGTGCCGTTCGTCCCTAGCCGAGCTCAGGCACCGTTTCCCCATGCCTAAAACCGAACCGCACCGACCGCTGAACCGTTTTCCGGAAATAGTCGCTGATCCCATGCTCTGGTCCACACGGTTGGCGGTATGGGCCAGCCTGTTCACCGTCGTTCTGTCCATGGCCGCTTGCGCGCTGCCGCCTTATAAACCGGAAGTCGGGGACGTCCTGGCCCCGCAACAGGCCGCTCCGGCCACGCGCCACAGCAGATGGCGCCCCAGGACGATCGAACCGGATGACTCACCGGTGGACAAGACCGATGCGGCAGCGGTGGGGCGGGCCCTGGTCGATCCGAAGAAAGAATACGGCTTGGCCGATCTGGTCGATCTCGGGCTGCGCGCCAATCCTGCTACCCGCTCGGCATGGGAGCAGGCCAGGGCGGCGGCGGCCGGTTTGGGCATGGCCGAGGCGGCCTGGCTTCCCGTCTTGACGGCTAAAGCCAATGCCGGCTACGGTCAGCAGACCGAGGCGGTGTTCCTGTTTCGCGGCTTTACCACCACCCCCAGCCTGGGACTTTCCTGGACGCTATTCGACTTCGGGCGCCCGGCCAAGATCGATCAGGCCGCGCAGCGGCTCGTGGCCGCCGATTTCAACTTCAACCGCACCCACCAGAAGGTCGCCTACGAGGTGCAGCGCGCCTATTTTGCCTATGTCGCCACCCAGGCCGAGATCGATGCCGCCGAGGCCACGGTGCGGCAGACGGAGAAAAACGCCGTATCCGTGCGGGCCCAGTTGGCGAACGGCCTGGCGACCCGGCCGGAATGGCTGCTTGCCGTGCAGGACAAGGCCAAGGCCGACTACGAACTGCAGGCGGCGCGGGGTAAACTGTCGCATAGTCGTGCGGAATTGGCGGAGAGCTTGGGCATCACGCCCGACATCGAGCTGAAAGTGGCAAGGATAGAAGCGCTACCCCTGCCGGAAACCATAGAGCCCACCGCCGACGGCCTGATCGACCAGGCCCTGAGCCAGCGCCCCGACCTGTCCGCCCGCCTGGCGGAACTTAGGGCCAGGGAAGCGGAAATCAGGAAAGCGGAGGCGGCGTTCTGGCCCACCGTGTCGCTGAATGCCAAGGCCGGTTCGACCATTTTCGACTACCAATACCTCTCCGGCCCGGCGCCTTTGCCCAATAACATTCGGGCGGGCTATCTGGACTATGGGGCCGGCATCAGCTTCGAGTGGAATCTGTTCGAGGGCTGGGCCAGCACCAACGCCGTCCGCCAAGCCACGGCCAAACGCGGGGAGGCTCAGGCGGAGTTCGACGCGCTGCAATTGCAGATCATCAAGGACGTGTGGAAAAGCTATGCCGATGTCAAAACCGCCTTGCGCAAGCGCGAATTCGCCATCGCCCTGTTGCAGGCCGCGGAGCAGTCCTACTATGCCCTCAAGGCAAGCTATGCGAACGGGCTTTCCACCGTCATCGAACTGCTGACCGCGGAGCGTAACCTGAGCAGTGCTCGCGACACCGAAATCGAAAGCCGCACGGCCTTGCTGCAGGCCGCGGCGGCGCTGGTTTATGCATCCGGCGACTCAAACGACAGGCAATAGGCGCGGAGCGACAGGCTGCGCCGCGCGGATTCCGGCCTTGCGGGCCTCGCGCCGAGACCTGCCATCATTTCAGCGACGTTTTCAGCCCTTCGGATACCCATGATCATGAAACGGCTCGCCCTTTTCGGCCTCCTGGCCCTGCAGACTTTCCTGCTCAGTGCCTGCGACCCCCTGTTGACCATACAGGGTTCGTTCTGGCCGCCCTGGATCGTTTGCATCGTATCCGGCATGGTGCTGACGACCGCGATGTCCCTGGTTTTCACGACAATCCGGATAGACCCGTATCTGGGCCACCCCGTGATCGTTTATACCTGCCTGTGGGCCTTGCTGACGTTCAGCACCTGGCTGATCGGTTATGCCCAATAGCCCCTCCGAACGACCTTGGCAAGCGGCGATGAATGAACAAACGAAAATCCTGTTAGGCCGTCTGCTCGGGGGAGCCATCGCTCTCGGCGCCGTTCTGACAGGGCTTGTGGTGTGGAATGAAAACATCGCGCACCCCCGCACCAACGACGCCATGGTACGGGCCAATATCGTGGACATCATGCCCCAGCACGTCAGCGGCCGCATCAGCGAACTGCATGTCGCCGACAACCAGTGGGTCAAAAAGGGCGAGCTGCTCTACGTCATCGACCCGCGCCCTTATCAGGCGGCCCTCGCCCGGGCCAGGGCCAGGCTGCAGCTGGCCGAGAAGGAGGTGGAGGCCGACCACGCGTCCATCGAGGCCAGCCACGCCAAGGTGAAACAGGCAGAGCACGAACAGGCCGCCGCCGACGCGGAAATCGCCCGGATGAAGGCCAAGGCGGAGTACGACCAAAGCTATCTGCAACGCATCCAGCCGCTGCTAAAGCAAGAATTCGTCACCGCCAACAAGGTCAACGAGGCGACGGCGGCACGGGATGCCTCGGCGGCGGCGGTCAAAGACGCGCTGGCCCGGCAGCGCGCGGCGACCATGGGTGTCGACTTCGCCCACAAGGAACATCTGCAGGAGGAGGCCAAGCTGGCGCAGTTCGGCGACGTCTATGCCAAGATCGAAGCCGCCCGCGCCGAGGTGCAGAGTGCCGAACTGGATGTGGAATACTGCTCGGTTTACGCGCCCTTCGATGCCTATGTGACCAACTTGAACATCTCGGTCGGACAATACGTGCAGCCCGGGCAGAAACTGTTCGCGCTGGTCGACGACCGGACCTGGTACGTGATCGCCGATTACAAGGAAACCTATCTGCGGGACATCAAGCCGGGCATGGCGGTGGACGTGTTTCTCGCCCCCTATCCGGGCAAGCGTTTCCGCGGCGAAGTGCAGGGCATCAGTTGGGCCAACTATCCAGACAACATCAAGGAGCAGGGTTCGCTGCCGACCGTGGAAAGGACGCTGAACTGGGTGGTGCTGGCCTCCCGCTTCCCGGTGCGCATCAAGCTGCTGGAGCGCGACCCGCAGTATCCCTTCCGCATGGGCATGACAGCGTTCACCACCGTCCTGGGGTTTGCGGGCGAACCCGCTGCCGACCCCAGGCAACGGCCGTGAATGTCTGAGCCAGCCACCCGAGTCACCATCCCAGGCGCGGATTGAGCCATGCGGGATTTGTGGAACAAGTTTTGGCTGGGCCTGCCGCCTGCGGAATTCCTGCGCGCCGAGCTGCGCTGGACGCCCGCGCGCCGAATCCTGACGGTCCGCCTGTTCGTCATCCTGATGGTCATCAGCCTGGTCAGCGTCACCCTGCGCCCGCCGGCCACGGTGGCTTTGAGTTTCGCCTTCGTGATGATGCTCGGCGCGGCCATGACCGACTACACGATGACCCTGCTCACCGCGCTGCAATTGGTAAAACTGGTGCTCCTCGCCATCGGGCTCAGCGTCGTCAGCCTCGGTTTATGGGGCGACCAGCCCTGGTTCCTGGTGCCCTGGTCGTTCACGCTGATCACGCTGCTGCTCTTCTACGCGCGGGTCAACGGTACTCCGGCCATCGCCGCCGTGCTTTATGTCGCCGTGGTGCTGTTCAAGCCGGAGCAGCCGGTGCAGAACGTCTACGGCGCCTTGTGGCTGTTCCCGACCCTGGTGCTGTTGACCTACGGCACCGCCGTGCTGGCCCACCTGGTGCTGTGGCGCCAGGATCCCTTGGCCGTGCTGCACGCGCATATCGCCCAGCGCTTCGAGGCCATCATCCGCATGCTGGAAAGCCTGGTGGAACGGGGCGCGGATTCGGAGACAAGAGCGGACAGCGGCGAGCGGCCTTATCCCGGCGCCGTGTCCCGCCATTTCCACCTGCTCACTAACGCCGAACTGGCCCATCCGGAACTGAGGCTCAAGCATTTGGAATGGGTGGACCTTATCGCGGAGGTGGACACCTGGTTCAACAACACCGCGGCCTTGACGCGCCTCATGGCCCGGACGGATGCCCGGCGCCGTTTCAGCGGCAGCGAATTTGCGAGGCTGCAGACCAACCTGGCCGAATGCCGGGCCTTGCGCGCGGATTTTCTGGCTGCCCGCCAGCCGCCGGCCCTATCGGATCTAAGACCGGCCGAAGACGGCCGGTCCCCCATCGATACGGACCCGCCGGTCGCCCATTTTCTGCACCGGCTGGACGACGCCGCGCTGAGGATCCGGAAAACCCTGGCCGGCGTATACGGCCCCGTGTCGCCGCTTGAGATTTCCAGTCCGACGACCGAGCCGGCCGGCGCAACGGCGTTTTGGCGCACCTATGTGCGGAAGGACTATTGGCTCGACAACATCGATTCGCTGCATTACGGCATGAAGTACGCGATGGCCGTCGTGATCAGCCTGTTTCTGGTCCAGGCCCTGCATTGGCCGGAAATCGCCACCGCCATTCTGACCTGCGTGATCGTCGCTCAACCGAGCCTGGGTGCCAGTTACCGCATCTCGCTATTGCGCATCCTGGGCGCCACATTGGGCGGCCTGCTGGCCTACGTGTTCATCATCGTGCTGCAACCGGCGCTGGAAACGGTCGCCGGCTTCATGCTGGCCATCGCCCCGGTGTGCTGGCTCGCCGCCTGGGTGGGATCGGGCAGCCCCCGCATCGCCTATGTGGGCACGCAAATCGGTTTCTCGTTCGCCAACGCGGTGCTGCCCGGCTACGGGCCGGCGATCAACCTGGACATCGCCTGGGACCGTGTGTTCGGCATCCTCATCGGCATCATCATCATCGGCGTCATCGATTATGCTCTCTGGCCGCAACGCTCCGAGCAATTGGCGATGAACCGCCTCGCCATTAGCCTGCGCATGCTGAGCCGTTTCGTCATGCTCGACGCAGCGGGGGTCGGCAACACCCGCTCGGACCCCGACCTGATGCGCGCCATAGACGGCGAACTGCAAAAAGCCGCGGGTTTGCGGGAGCACGCCGCCTTAGAACCGGGCACCGGCCGGCCGGACGCCGCCGCGCGCATCCTCGCGCTGGATTTGATCATAGGCGCCGTGCACGGCGTCGCGCGAGTGACGCAGGCGCGCCACCATTATTATCGGGAACGGAATTTCCGGTCCCGGACGGAAGTGCTTCTGGAACAGCAACGGGGGCTCGACAACGCCTGCTGCGAGCGGCTGCTCTCCCTGGCGCAGCACGTGTGCGAGCACCCCGCCGCGCCACCACCCGACGGCAGGCCATTGCTGAGCGCACTCGAAAATTCGGCTCGCCAACTCACGGCCGACCCGGCCGTCGACTGGGAAACCCGAAAATCCATCCTCGCTTGCATCGACCTCAACAAAATACTTCTGGACTATATCGATGAGCTGGAAGCGCTTATAAGCGGCCTCCATCCTCGGCCCGATCCGGGCGGTGATGCGTCGCCATCCGGACATGGCGTGGAGACCTTCTCAGCATAAGCCGGCGCTCACTGTGCAATGCTCACCCGATATCCATACTGAGGTGCCCCAACGGCAGGTTTGCCGCCAAGATGAGACATCCCGCGGGTCGCGGCGGAGGAGGGCTTGCGGGTGGGACCCGCACCGTGGTCGACGTGCTCGCCACCCCGCGCAATCTGCATCGCGCCAAGTTGGATTTCGCGCAGACGCGTTACGACTACATCAACAACGGCTTAACGCATCGTTCATGACGCAGCGCTTACGCGCCCGATGCGCCGTTGCCTTTTTTCTTGACCGACAGCGCTTCGCCGGTGGCCGTGCCGGCGAGGCGTTCCTTCAGGCTTTCGAAATGCTGCAAGGATAGAAGATGCAGGAACACCCACTCCAATTCGTCGGCTTGCGCCAGATCGGCTAGGGTGTCGCCCGAGAGTGCCTTCAGCCTGTCCTTGTTCACGCCCAGGAAACCGGTGAGGGATACGATCTGCCCTGAATCCAGAGTGATCTGGGCCTGCATCGGTTCGAGCAAGTTCAGTTCTTTGAGTTTCTTGCAAAACGTCTGGGTGCGCTGGAATTCGGCCTGATACCCCTGAAGGAAGCGAAGCACATCCTGCACATAGTTCGTCGGCTTGCCGTTGTCGTCGAACAACTGCTGTCCTCGGCCTTCCTGATTGCAGCCCGCATAGGCCTCGTCGATGCACAGGGAAAACGTGGTGCCGTCGCTGCTGCTCGAGAAGACGAAGGGATAGCGGCGCACGAAGGCCGGGATGTATTTGCCATCCCAGCCGCCTTGCTCGGTCAGGAATAGGTTCTCGCCGGCCCGCAGCCCGAGGATCACGGCAGGCATCACGTGTTCTCCATTGCCGGCAAAAACGATGGGATATTCGGCCGCGGTGCGAGGAAACTCGACCGTCATCAGCGGCACCGAGTTCACCTTGCGGCAGAAAGCGAAACCGCCCGCTGTGTCTACGGACCACTGCCCGTGTCTTGTCTGGGTGACCGGAACGGCGGTTTCGTATATCAGCAATTGCGTAGCCATAAGCGATTGTTCCTCGAGGATGAGAGCTTGAACGGGGCGGAGGGAGCCGAGCGCGTGGAAACCTAGCACGAAAAGCTGCGGCCAGCCAGGCAAGGCGGGCGGAATTCGGGGTTTCCGTGGGCGCAAATCGGGCAGGAAAACTTCGGCTCAAGGGACAAAACCGAGTGATAAGAATTCTTGCAAACGGGGGTTGCTTATGGTGCCATTACACAGCGCCGGAGTAGGAAGTTTTTCTTTCGCCATGCCAGGGGACGGGGACATCGGATGCAGGCAGGTTCGCGTGTGCGGTTTTGTCCTTGGCTATTTCGGAGCGTTCGCCAAACCTGTCGTGAGGCAGGGACGGAAAGCCACGGGTCTTACCACGCAATGGGACGAAGAAGAACGCGCTGTGGCCGAACTGGAACGAGGCGTTTGATAGTCGCCACTCGATCCGCTTCGGAGTCGTGCCGATCTTGTATCCTCCGTGCGGATTAAGAAAGCCGGGTTGCCACCTCTATATGTGGAGGGAAGCAGCCAGGCTTTTTTTGTGCCCGCCGACTTCCGTTTTCGAAAGCCAAGAACACGTCGAGTTCCGCTGACGACATGAGCGGCCCCGAGTGCTCTTACAGGAGTATCCAGCCATGGCCTACCCATTCGAGCAGATCAAGAAAGACCTCGCCCATCGCAAGAGTCAGAAGCCGGTTTTGCGCTGGTGGGATAAAGCCAAGTCTGTTTTGGGAGGGGGTGGCCCCAAGATAGTGCGTCCAACGGGCGCAGCCGAGCCGAGGTCTTTCCTGTTCGAAACGCTGGAGCCGCGCGTGTTGTTGTCGGCGGACTTGTCTTACGGCGCCGGTCAGGGAGCGGCGAGCGAATTGACGTTGACCCTGGATGCGGCCGGCACCAATTTCCAACTGGTCGATGCCGCCAACAATGTCATTTCCAGTGACCTGGTGGCAGACGCGGCCAGCGGCGGAGTTACGATCACGGGCACGGGAGGTAACGATACCCTGACGCTGGATATCGCCAGCCTGGGAACCGCCTTGGACGCCCTCAGTCTGCCGTCCCTCGGCATCAACCTGTCAGGCGGCGGCAACGACAGCCTGGTCGCCAAGGCGCCACCATCGCAGACGGGCGCCGATTTAACGCTCTCGGCCGCTTCCCTCACCGTAGGTGGCGATGCCTTCGGGATCGGCGGATTCGAGAGTGCCAAGCTGGAAGGTGACAGCGGCGACAACGCCTTCACGATCAATGGCTGGGCCGGGGGGCTGGACATTGCGGGCGGCGCAGGCACGGATACACTCACGCTCAACGGCTACAGCTCGGTAGATTACAGTCCCACCAGCCCGGACAGCGGCAGCGTGCTGCTCAACGGTACCCAGACGCTCACCTACTCCAGCCTCGATATCGATCCCCTGGTCATACTCCAGGACGAGTTCGGCGGTGTGAGCGAGTTTTTCGCCCAGGTGGAGGGCTGGGCGGCAGACGCCGCCGCGGGCATCAGCGCCATAGCCGATCAAACGATCAGCGAGATCAGGAACTTGCTGGACACGTTCAACGGCTTTTGGGTCGGGGATGCCAATACCCAGGTATTCGTCGCCAGTCTTGGAAATGATGATCTCGTGCTGGACAGGAAGGATGCCAGCCAGCTTGAGATCAGGAAGGCGGACGATTCCCGCTCATGGGCCGTGGTCGATAGCGCCCAGGTTTACAAGGTTTACCTGGGCCTGGGTAACGATACCCTGACGGTGCGCGATCTGGATGTGGGTGCCGACGTATACGCCTACGGCGGCTACGAGAGCGATGCGTGGTTTCTGGATGGGTCGGACGAAATCAAGTTTGCCGGCAACATCGACCTGGAAGGGCACAATCTGACCGCGGCTGCCGAAACCATTACGGTGAACGGCGACGCCGTGGTCTCGACCCGCAACGTCAATGCCGGCGGTCATACCGCAGGCGATTCGGGCAAGATCGACTTTTCCGCCCAAGCTATATCCGTCGGGGCCAATGCCCAATTACTCGCCGAGGTCGATGTCGGCAGCACTTATCTGGCCGGCGACATCAGCCTGGCCGTCGAGGTCAAGGATCTCTCCGGCGCCTTGCCCATCGACGTCATCCCGACGCCGGACGTGAGCATCACGGTCGCCGCGGGCGCGCTCATCAAGGGCGCGGAGATCAGTGTATCCGCCCAGAAGACCAGTCAGACGGCGATTTTGCCCATAACCCTGGTCAGCGTGCAGTCGAAGTCGGCTACCGTCTCGATCACAGGTGCCACCATCGAAGGCAGCTCGGTCACCATCGAGGCGGAAGCCGCCGACGAAAACATCCTCGAGGAAGATGCCGCGCTGTTCAACAGCTACGGGCTCCAGCCGGCATTTAATTTCTTCGACGTGGCGACCCTGCTGGGCATTCCTCCCGTGCTGCAGGCCGTTTCGGTGGTTACGCGGACGGCCGATACCTCGATCGATTTGACGGACGCCAGCATCGTCAGCAGCGGCGATGTGAGCATCACGTCCAATACCACCGTGCAGAGTTTGGCTTCGGCGGCCGGTGGCATGGATCCCGGCAAGAAGGGCGGCTACAAGAAAAATCCCATCGAATACACCCCCTACAGTGCAGGGTACGCCAAGGCGGACGGTTCGGCCCAGATCAACGTGAGCGGCACGACCACGATTTCCGCCGGCAACGACGTCACCATCGAATCGACCAGTTCGACGACCGCCGAGGTGGCGGCCAGCACGGTGTTGAACTCGGCCCCGAAAAGCAGCAAGGGGGCCAAGATCATCAAGAACCCGAACGAGGCCATCGGGGTCGCCGTTGCCATCACCGATTCCATCACCGTCGCCAAGACCCTCGTCGGCCAGGGCGTGACGATCACGGCCGAAGGTACGGTCAACGTCAACGCGACCGGCGAGGTTTCCAACGGAGCCAATGCCGGCGTGGCGGTCTTCATCGATGGCAGCGGCAGCATAGGCGTGGCGGTCGGCACCGACAAGACGGACGTTCAATCCGTGGTGGACGGCAAGATCACCGCCAAGGCGGTCCAGTCCAAGGCCCTGGATCTCAAGCTGAGCGATATCGACTACGCCACGGACACGATAGAAATCCTCGATCATGGCCTGGCTCCGGGGCAGGAACTGCTGTACCTGGCGGCGGACCCGAGCGCGCCCGATACGGCGCTGAACTCGATCCTGGGACTGGAGAGCGGCGAAGCCTACCGGGTGATCGTGGTCGACAAGGATCACATCCAGTTGACGCGGGGTTCGACCATCGAGCTGGACGCCGCGCGGGCCGACCCGGATGCCACGCAGACCCTGAGCCGGCGGGAGCTCAAGAGCCTGGATCCGGCCACCGCGGTCAACGCGGCCAACGACACCCTCGCCTTCGCTCAGCCGCACGGCTTCGTGGACGGCCAAGTGCTGGACTATCTGGTCGGCACCAGCGACGGCGCCGCCATCGGCGGCCTGACCAGCGGCGCAAGCTATTACGCCGTCAAGGTGGATGCGACGCACATCAAGCTGGCGACGACCGATGCGACGGCGGAGTTCCTCACCGGGGAAACCCGTACCGTCGGCGCACTGACGCTCCACGTGATCGATTTGTCGCTGACGGGCAGCACTTCGACCACGCTGGATTTCGATCCCGCCGCCACGGTGGGCGACGAAGCGGTCGTCGACCTGTCGGCCGATACCCTGCAAATCGCGGCCGAAGATCTGGTGACCGGCCAGAAAGTCAGTTATTCCAAAGGGGACAGCGCCAATGTGGGGATCGGCGGCCTGACCGACAACACCGATTACTACGTCATCCGGGTGGCCGGCCGGGCCGACCGGGTGCAACTCGCGGCGTCCGAGGCCAATGCCCTGGCCGGGACCGCGATTAACCTTACCGCGACGGGTACGGGCAGCCAGCACAGCCTCACCGCGCAGCACATCCATGTGTTGAGCTACGACGAACCGCCGATTTCGTTCAAGCCGGCGGATGCGGTGGCCGATGACGGCTCGGGCAATCTGACGTTCACCCAGCCCCATGGCCTGCAAACCGGCGATGCGGTGGTGTATCGCCTCGATCCGACCATCCGCCACGAAGTCGGCATGACCCGCTACGCGAATTTCGCGCCGGGCAATACCACCGTCAGCTTCAATCCGGGCGGCCTCACGGCCGACGACGAACCCGTCATCGACATGATCCTGGAGGATGCCGACGACGACATCAAGGATGCCATCGTGTTCGGTGGCCTACACGACTACGTGACCGGCCAGCGGATCCACTATTCCAGTGGCGGTGGCAACGCCCTGGGCGGGCTGGTCGACAACACCGATTACTATGTCATCGCGGTCGCCGACGACCGGATACAATTGGCCAGCAGCCGGGCGAATGCGCTGGCCGGCACGGCCATCGCCCTGACGTCCACCGGCTCGGGCAGCGCCCACAGCCTGACATCCAATCCCGTCGATCTGACGGACGATCTCATCGTCAGCACCGGTCACGGCTACGAAACGGGGCAGAAGATCACCTATCTCACCGACGGCGGAACGGCGGTCGGCAACCTGACGGCGCAGACCGATTACTACGTCATCCGCGTCAGCGACAACCTGCTGAAGCTGGCCACGACCCGAGCCAACGCCCTGACGGGAACGGCCGTCAATCTGATCGCGGGCGCCGGCGCCACCGGCACCCACAGCCTGATGAGCGACACCGTCGTGATGCTGTTCGACGGCGGGCGCACCGCGCCGGCCGTCGACCTGACCGCCAACGCCATCGAAATCACCGGGCACGGCTTGGTCGACGGCGAAAGCGTCATTTATTCCAGCGGAGACGGCGATGCCATCGGCGGACTGCAGGCCGGCAACACCTACGTCGTCGTCGTGGTCGACGCCAATCATGTCAAGCTGGCCACGACCGACCAGAACGCTACCGGCGCCACCGCGGAATCCCATACGGTCAACGGCGACCAGACCGTCTATGTGCTCGACCTGACGGCCGGCGCCACGACCGGACTGAGCCCGCATTCCCTGGAGACGGCGGACGGCAGCAAAATCGCCACGTTCGACCCGACCCCGATACCCGCGGTCGACGACGCCAACGACTCCATCCAGCTAACAGGAGAGCACCGCTTCAAACCGGGCGAACGGGTGACTTATCTGGCCGGCGGCGGTACCGCCATCGGCGGCCTGGTGAACGGCCGGGACTATTTCGTCATACCCACCGGGGAGAGCAGCTTCCAGCTCGCCGATGCGACGCTTTCCGCCAACTGGCTGAATGGCGATCCCAACACGCCCAAGCCGCTGTCCGAATTGACCGTCGTTGCCCTCACGGCCGGCGTGGCCACCGGCGACCGGCACGGATTCGAACGGGCATCCACGGCCGTGCACGGCGACACCGCCATCGGTGGCTTGATCGACGGCCAGATCTATTTCGTCACCAAGGTGGACGACCACACCATTCGCTTGTCCGAGTCCCCGCTGACGGCCCAGGCGGCCTTGCCGGTCGACCTTCGCGCGCCCTCGGATAACGATCTCACGCTGACCCACACCCTCCAGGCCCCCGGCGAGGAAGCCGGCATCAACGTGATCGCCGGCCTGGAGTCGGAAAACCGCGCCATTGCCCAAACCCGTATCGGCGGTACGCCGACTCTGGCGGACTTCCTCACCGCCAACGTGGCGCAGGATCCGAAAACCGCCAAGGCCATCGCTGCCGGCGGCGGGAAATTCCTCGACGTGAAAAAGGCGGCCAAGTTCAGCTTGTCCGCGTCGGTCGCCGTGGCGGCGTTCGATCACGACGTGCTCGCCCAGGTCGGATCGACCGCGGAATTGGAGTCCGGCGCCAACATCACCGTCAACGCCTCGGCCGAGCAGTCGGTGCAAGTCAGCGCGGAAGGCACGGTGACGAGCGAGGCCATCAAGAAGGGGAAAGGAAAACTGGGGTCCATGTCCATCGCCGTGGCCACGGGCACCTACGACAGCACCGTGCAGGCCCTGGTTCAGGGCGGCGCCCAGCTCGACGCCCGGGGCGAGATTGCGGTGAGCTCGGACATCACCTATCCCTTGCTGGTCGATTCGCTGCCGTTCCATCAGGATCGTTTCGATCTCAGCGATCCGTCGGAAGGCAGCGTCATTGACGAGTTGGCTTCCGCCCTGAACGGCAAGCTGGGCCTGAACAACATGATGAATGTCTGGGCGTCCACCAAGGGCAGGATTTCCGATGCCAAGGGAAAACAGTCGCAAAAGCTGACGATCACCGGCTCCATCGGCGTCACCTCCTATACGAATCGATCCGAGGCCATCATAGGCGCGGGCACCAAGATCAATCAGAAGGCGGCCTACCAGAATTCGAACCAGTCGGTCACCGTCGATGCCAAGACCACGATGGAACTGGTCAATGTCGCCGGCATCATTCAGCTCGACATGCGGCCGGAAAACCTCAAGCAACTGGCCAAGAGCAAGAGTTTGCCCTTCTCGCTGTTCGGCAACGAGGCCGGCATGCTGGGCATAGGCGGGTCGGTGTTGGTTCAGTCCGTCGAAAACCACACCATCGCCAAGATCGAAGGTTCCACCCAGCCTACCTTGGTCAACGGCGCACTGTCGGTGACCGCCGCCGAGGACATCTGGTCGCTCGATTTTGCCCAGGCCGGCGGTAACTCCGGCAACATCGGCGTCAGCGGCAGCTTCTCGTTCGCCGATCAGCTCAGCGAGACGCTAGCCCAGGTCGATAGCGGTCTCCGGCACGAAGGGGGTCCCATCACGGTCGACGCGAACAGCGTGGTGAACTACATCAACCTGGTCGGCGCGGTTCAGCTGGCCAAAGGCGTCGGCATCGGCGTCAGCGTCGGCAGCTCCGAGGTCGTGCGCAGCACCGAGGCCGTGGTCGGCAAACGCCGCACCAAGACCGATGCCACGATAGGCGACAACGGCACGGTCATCGACGCCGCCAGCCTCACGCTGGACGCCAGCAACGACGGACGCATCATGGGGATAGGGGTGGCCGCCGCCGTGGTGTCGGACATTCCCTTCCTGTCCGTCCAGACCAAGAACAAGAGCCAGAACAAGTTCGGCATCGGCATCGCCGGCGTCTACAACGAAAACCTCGTCACCGACAACACCCAGGCCTACGTCAACGACCGGGGCAAGATCACGCTGGGCGACAATCTCAGCATCGACAGCCAAAATCACACGTCCGTGTTCGCCGTGTCCGGCGCGGCCGCCTTCGTCGTTCCCGTGAAGCCCAGTGCGAGCCAGAAGGTCGCGGCCAGCGTCGCGGGGGCGATCGGTATCAACGAGCTGAACATGACGACCGAGGCCTTCCTCGCCGGGGCCGATGTGGAAGGGGTCAAAAACGTCTCCGTGAACGCAAACCGGGACGGCGACATCTTCGCCGTGAGCGTGGGCGTCGCGGTGGCCGCGCTCACCAGTCCCAGTGGCACCGCCGCCATTTCGGCGACCGGTTCGGTTTCCCTCAACACAATAGCCAGCACCACCCGGGCCTACATCGACAGCGCCGATGTCGACGCCACGGTCGACGCGAGCGTGACGGCCACGGACACCGCCGTCATCAAGTCCGTCGCCATCGGCGGAGCCGGCGCGGGCGGCAGCGGCAAGGCCTCCGTGGCCGTGGCCGGTGCCGTTTCCGTGAACACCATCAGCGGTGGCGTCGAGGCCTATGTCGCCAACAGCACCGCCGATACCCGCGGCCCGGGCATCAGGACCGGCGGCAAACTCACGCTCAGCGCCACCGACGGCACCCGGATCACCGCCGACGCGGGCGGTTTCGCCATCGCCGTATCGACCGGCGGCAGCGGTGGCGCCAAGGTTTCGGGCTCCATCGGCGCCTCGATCGCGATCAACGACATCGGCGGCGATGCCCCGCGCAAGGTGCTGGCCTACGCCGACAACGCGACCCTCGAAGTCGGCTCGGGTGACCTGGCCATCACGGCGGTGTCCACCGCGACCATCGACGCCCTGGCCATCGGCGGCGCGCTGTCCGGCACGCAGGGCTCGGGCGGTTTCACCGGCGCCTTGGCGGGCGCGGGCGTGGCCGGCGTCAACATCATACGCACGAACGTCGGCGCGCAAGCCAGAAATAGCCGCATCACGGTAAAGAGCGGCAACCTCGATATCGATGCCAGTGACACCTCGACCATCACCGCCCACTCCATCGGCGCCGCTATCGCCCTCGCCCAGTCGGGCGGCGGCACCGGGGCGGCTATTGCGGTCGGCGTCTCGCTGTCCCTCAACGAGATCGACAACGACGTCACTGCGGCCATCGAGAACTCGCCGCTGGTGAAGGTGGAAGCGGGCGACGTGCTCGTTTCAGCCCTCGCCCAGGACAGCATCAAGGCGACGGCGGTCGCCGCGACCCTTTCCTCCAGCCAGGGAACCACCAGCGTGGGCGTGAGCGGCGGCGGCGGCGTATCGACCAACCAGGTCACGGGCAGAATCAACGCGTTTATCGCCGGCAGCAGCGTCACCCAGGTAGCCGACGTGGATCTGGACGCGCGCAATACCTCCGTCGTCGACGCCACCATCGCCGCGGCTTCGGCCTCGCTGAGCCTCGGTACGACCACCGGCGCGGGCGTCGCCATCGGCGTGTCGGTCGCGCGCAATTTCATCGGCGTGGAGGTCAACGAATCGACCCCGTCCGACTACGCGACCGACACCGGCCTCGCCCAGGGGCAGACGCTGCATACGCACGACAAGGTCAAGATCGCCGAAGGGGCGAGAGCGGGCGACGTCTACGAATACCTCGGGCCGAACCGGACCCAACCCACGGCCACCGACACCACGGAACTGGCGTCCGGCCAGACGACCAAGGTCCGGTTCGTGAATCCGGGCGACCGCATCGAGGTCAAGCCCGGCTACGCCGGCGCCAGCGGCAACGTCGGCAGCATTTACGAATACCTGGGATCGGCGGCTTCCATCGATCTGGCGGCGGCCGATTTCAACACGTCCGACTGGAAAGTGGTGAGCATGGATCTGCGCACCGAGGACTACTCCGACCCCAGCCTGTGGAAGCAGGTGAACCTGACCGACTCGGCCGCCCAGGTGCAGGCCTATGTCGAAAATTCCGCCATCACCGCAAGCGGTGACTTGACGGCGGACGCCGTCGCCGATCAGAGCATCGACGCCAAGGTGGTGGCCGTCGCCGTGGGCTTGGCGGGCGGCACCAACACCGGCGTCGCGGTCAGCGGCGCCGGTTCGTATTCCGAGAACAAGGTCAACGCCGACATCAAGGCCTACATCGACGGCGACGGCCTGGATACGGCCACCGACGGCATCAGCGCCGACCGCGTGAGCCTGAACGCGGACGACTCTTCGTCCATTTCGGCGATCACCGCCGCCGCCGCCCTGGCCGGATCGATCAGCGGCGGCAACCTGGGCGTCTCCGTATCCATCGGTCTGTCGATCGCATTGAACGAAATCGGCAACGACGTCGACGTCTATATCAGGAACGCCGACCAGGGCATCACCGCTACCGCCGGCGACATCACGATCGGTGCGACCTCGCAGGGCAAGGCGGCCCACAGCCTGAGCCTGAGCACGGCGGGTCTTAGCGTCGCCGCGCTGGACGATGCGGTCAAGGCCGACCAGGACGATCCCGACAGCGATGCGGATGAAGCCCGCACCGACGCCGACGCCGATGCCGACATCCTGAACAAGATCCAGGACGCCATCGAAGGCGCATTGGGCGTGCAACTGGCGGATTACAACGCCGTCTCCGGCGCGTCCACCTTCACCGTCGAAGACGGGCAGCAGGACGTGCAGCGCGGCGACACCGTGCGGCTGGCCGACGGCAGCGTATTCCGTTATCGCGGTTCCGTGGATGAGGTGGCGGTCGATCTGAAGACCGCGAATTTCACCGACGCTTCGCTCTGGCGCAAGGTGCCGGCGCTGAGGATCTCCAGTCTCGGCGAAGGTGCGGGCTGGCTGGCCGTGGACGGCGAAGGCAAGTCCTACATCCTGAAACTGGATCCGGCCGACGCCAGCCGGCTCAAAGTTTCGCAGACCAATATCAACGCGGTTTCCGCGGCGGCTTCGCTGGCCGCCAGCTTCGGTGGCCAGATCGGCGTCGCCGTCAGCGGCGCCGGCGCGGTGGCGCGCAACGTGATTCTCACCGACACCAACGCCCATGTCGAAGACAGCCGGCTGCAGACCCCGGCGGACGTGACGGTCACCGCCGCCAGCACCTCGGCCATCAGTTCCACCGTGGTCGCGGTTTCCCTCGGCATCGGCGGCAGCGGCCAGACCGGCGCCGGCGTATCCATCGGTGTGGCGGTGGCCGACAATCTTATCGGCTACGCGCCCGACGGCAGCGAGCCCCGCGCCCAGGTGCGGGCCTACATGGAGAACGTCGGCGTCGATGCCGGCGGCGACATCACCCAGACCGCCACCGCCACGCAAACCGTCAGTGCGCTGGTCTTCGCCGGCTCGGTCGGCGTGGGCGTGGGCGGGGCGGGCATAGGCATAGGCGCCAGCGGTTCGGGCGTGTCGACCGAAAACAAGATCGGCATGGATGTCCAAGCCTATATCGATGGTGATACCGCCATCGGCAACGGCGAAACCAGCGGTCTCAAGGCCGATCGCATCACCCTGACGGCGCTGGACAATTCGACCATCTCGGCCACGGCGGGCGCGGCCTCGCTGGCCGTCGCCTTCGGCGGTGGGACTGCCGGCGTGAGTCTGTCCATCGCGGCATCCGTGGCCCGGAACACCATCACCAGCGATGTTGCCGCCTATATCGCCAACGTCGACGACGGCGGTGAGACGACCGTCGGCGACATCACCGTGAGCGCCGGCGAACGAGCCAAGATCAAAGCCGTTTCCGCCGCGGCAAGCTTCTCCGCGAGCTTCAGCGGCAATATCGCCGTGGGCCTCAGCGGTGCGGGGGCCGAGGCGACCAACATCATCCGGACCGGGACCAATGCCTACGTTTCGGACAGCGTGCTCAACAGCGCCGACGACGTGGTCATCCGCGCGGCCAATGCGTCGGAAATCCGCGCGACCATCGTCAGCGCGTCCTTCGCCGTCGCCATCGGCGGCAGCACCGCCGGGGTCGGCGCCTCCATCGGCGCCGCAGTCGCCCGCAACGAGATCGGCTGGAACGCCAGCGGCCAACCCTTGAGCGAGGTGCAGGCCTATGTGCTGGATTCCAGCATCCTCGCCCGCGGCGACCTGAACCTGGTGGCTACCACCGACCAGCAGACCATAGACGCCTTCGTCTTCGCCGGCTCGGTCGCCGTGTCCGGCGGCGGCCAGGTGGGCGTCGGCCTCAGCGGCGCCGGCGGCAGCGCCACCAACCGGATCGAGGTCGCGGTGCGCTCGTATATCGACGGCGACGATCCGGGCAACGACGCTACGGGGCCGCGCGGCATCCTGGCCGACAATGTGAGTCTGTCCGCGACCGACAAATCCAGGATCGACGCCACCGTCGGCAGCGCCTCGCTGGCGGTGGGCATAGGCATCGGCGCGGCGGGCGCCGCGGTTTCGATAGGCGTGGCCCTGACCGAAAACCGGATCGAGAACATCGTCGAGTCCTATATCAAAAATCCAGACAGCGGCGTGACGGCCGGCCATCTGTTCGACCTGCCCGCGAGCGGTTCGGCCTCCGTGACGACCCCTCTGTCGGCGGATGCGCTGGACGATGCGGCGGCGACGACAGTGGGCGACAGGCTTGACGCCCAGGGCGACGGTCAGGTGCTCAACGCATTGCGGGGCGTGCTGGCCGCCAACGGCAAGACCGTCTCCGACAAGCTGACGATAGCCATCGAGAACGGCACGCCGGGCAGCCGCGTGTGGACGGTCACCGACCGCGTGCCGACGCCGGATGCGGTGTTCGCCATCAAGGAAACGGGGCCGACGCTCAAGCTTTATACCCGAGTCGGCGGCACCGATACCTTCCTGGTCGACCTGCCGGCGAACTACACCGCGACCGCCACGCCGGCATTCAACGGCTCGGCATTCGACGATGCCGCGGTACTCGACGCCAATGTCAACGACTCTTACGGCGCCAACGAGACCACCATCGACGCTGCGAGTGATTTCTTCCTGCTCCAGGCGCTGAAGAATCAGTTCCAGGCCCGGTCGATTGCCGTCGCGGGCGAGCTGAGGCTCGCTACCGTGGTGGCTGGATCGGTCTGGACGATCACGGACCTCGGCAACAGCCAGACCTATGCCCTGGAAAAGCAGGGCAGTGCGTTCAAGGTGTTCCGCACCGGCAGTACCAGCGGCAACATCGTGGTCACCGCGAGCGAGACGGCCAATATCCATGCGGTCAGCGTCGCCGCTTCCGCCGCCGTCGGCGGCGGCTTGTGGGCGGGTGTCAGCGTGAGCGGCGCCGGCGCGGATGCGCACAACATCATCAATACCAAGACCAAGGCCTATGTGGCGGACAGCACGCTGGATGCGGCGCGTGACGTGGCGGTCACGGCCAGCAGCGGCGCGACCATAGACGCCGAGGTGGTGGGCGTGTCGGCCAGCGTGGGCGGCGGTATCGTGGGCGTGGGCGTGTCCATCGGCGCGGCGACGGCCAGCAACCGGATCGGCTGGAATACTGCGCCCAACGGCCAGCCTCTGGCCGAAGTGGACGCCTACATCCAGGGTTCCAGCGTCGACGCCGGTCGCGACCTCAGCCTGAGCGCGATGGCCAACGACACCATTACGGCGCAAATCGACGCCGTTTCGGTGGCGCTCAGCGGCGGCCTGGTAGGGGTTTCGGCCAGCGGCGCCGGCGCGGACGTAAACAACCAGTCGGCCGTGGCGGTGAGAGCCTATATCGCCGGCAGCGACGTCGCTGCGACGCGCGACATCGCCGTGCAGGCCCAGGACACGTCCCATATCGGCGCCGAGGTCGTCGCGGCTTCGGTGGCCGGGTCGGTGGGACTCGTCGGCGGGGCCGTTGCCATCGGCGTGGGCTTGGCCGACAACACCATCGCCAACGTGGTCGAGGCCTATGTGCTGTCGGCGACGGTAAATACCACCACCGGCGATCTGCGCGTCAAGGCCCTCGAAAACGCCACCATCGACGCCAGTTCCGGGGCGACCGCGGTCGCCGCCAGCGTGAGCCTGGGCGTCACCCTGTCGGGCGGCGGCGCGGCCGCCAACGCCACGGTTCGGACCACCACCCGTGCCTATGTCGACCAGAGCACGCTGCATCTGGGCGACGACCTCTCGGTGGACGCGCAGAGCACCACGACCGCCACCGCCAGGGTGAGGGCCAACTCGGTCAGCATCGGCGTGATCGCCGTCGCAGCATCGGGCTCGGTGGCCACCGCCACCGTGACGCCCACGGTGGAGGCCTATGTCGGCCGGTCAGACGTCACGGCGGACGTGATCGCCATCAGCGCCCAAGCCAGGCCCAAGGCGACCGTCGAGGCCCAGAGCCTGACCGTCAGCACCGGCGTGTCGGTGGGCGTCTCCAAGGCTACGGCGACCGTGACACCCACGGTGAACGCCTATTTCGGCGGCGCCGGCAAGACCATCACGGCCAACGCCTTGACCGTCGAGGCCAGGAACAGTCTGCCGAGCGTCGGCGACTCTGCGAACGCGAAGGCCACCGGTTCTACCGGCGGGCTGTTGATCGGCGTCGACGCCACCGTGACCGAAGTGTCCAACAACGCCCAGGTCCGCAGTTACGTCGCCGGCGGCACGACGCTCGACATCGCCGGCGCCACTGCCATTTCCGCGCTCGGCGATACACGCCAGAAAGCCGTTTCCGACAGCGTCACCGTCGGACTGCTGGTGGCGGTGGGCGCCACCAGCGCGTCGGCGTCTTCCAATACCCTCACCCATGCCTATCTGGGCGAGGGCGTCCATTTCACCGGTTCCAGCCTGAGCATCACGGCGAACGGGAAAGACAACAACTACGCCGAAACCACCCCCGGTTCCGGCGGCATCGTCACCGGCACATCGGCCCGGCCGTGGACCAGCAACAGCAGCAGCACTATTGCGGAGATCAAGAGCAGCGCGGCCACGCCGACGACCGTGGAACTCAGCACGCGGGGAGCGGGTACGCTGGATGTCTCGGCGGAACATACCGCGACCTTCAACACCAAGGTAAGGGCCACCTCTGTCGGCCTGATAGCCGGCGCAGGGGCCGAGAGCGACCACGACGTCATTTCCACGGTCGAGGCGGCCATCGGCAGCCATGCCGTGGTCTATGCCAAGGACATCGCCGTCGACGCCGTCAACCGGGCCGACAAGCCCGAGCTGAGCGCTCAGAACATCGACGGCACCACCGGCGGCCTGGTCAGCGGCGCCAGCGCGGATAGCGAGATCCGCATCAACTTCACCACCCGGGTGACGGTCGGCGACCACGCCCATCTGGAAGTCAGAAACCGCCTGGCCGCGCCGGAAATCTTCGAGCTGCGCGCGCTGAACGATCTGGATCTGCACGAGAAGATCAAGCTGCTCACCGCCGGTGCCCTGTCCGGGGCGGGTGCCTACGCCGACATCCGCACCACCAACGAGCTGGCCAAGGTCGAAATCGGCGACGGCGCGGTCCTGAAGAGCGTGGGCGATCTCGATATCTCCGCGCGTGGCCAGGCCGACGTCGACCTCAAGGCCTATGCCGAAACCTACGGCATAGGCACCGTCGCCCTGGGCGAGGCCATCGTCGAGTTGCGGCCGGACAACCGGGTCGTCATCGGCGACGCCACCCTGCATGCCGACGGCGACCTCAACCTCTCCGCCGGAACCGACACGGCATTCCAGCGGGACGAGTACCGCATCCATAGCCGCATCGACACCTTCGCCGGATCGCTGATACCCATAGACGACCTGCTGGCCCGGGGCTATCTGATCCAGACCAACACCATCGCCGTAGAAAGCGGCGCGGAACTGGAGACCGCCCGCAAGGCCAGGCTGCATGCCGAGCGCCTGGGCATACCGGTGGAAATGGAGGCCCAGGCCAAGGCGGTGAGCTGGGTCAGCGCGGTGCGCGACGCCATCAATTCCCTGTTCGGCGGGGGCACCGGCCTGGAACAGTATTCCGGCGATCTGCTGGCCGTATCCCAAGGCATAGTGGACATGGACGGCACGGTGCGCACCGGCCTCGATCGCCACAAGTCGCTGATCCTCGGCTCGGTGGACACGACTACGGGCATCGCCTCGGGCTGGGATCGGACCACCGGCACCATTACTGACTACGACGCGAACGGCATCACCTTCACCGCCGCCCCCGAACTGATCGAGAACGATCTGGTTCAGGAACTGCGACGTGCGCAGGAGAATCTGGCCGAATTCAGCAACAACACCACCCTCAAGACCTATTACGAAAGCGAGATCGCCCGCATCCAGGCGGAACTCAAGGCCGAAGGCTTCCTGAACGACAGGTTGAACCCGAACACGGGACTGGTGGAAGGTCAGGACGCCGTCAGTCAGACCGTCATCACCGTCACCGTCGATCCGACCTGGGCCGAGGCCGGCTACATCGACGTGCGCGCCGACCAGTTGCAGGGCAATGGCGTGTTCGACGCACCGGGCGACGCCAGTGTCACCATCGTCAACCACACGCCGGCCTTCCTCAAGCTCTTGGGCATCACCATACCGGAGACCAACGGCAGTACGTTCTTCAATGGCGTGAAGCTGGGCGATGCTCTGCTCGACGCCACCCATCTAACGCTTAATTCCGCCATCGACGGACTGAATGCGGCCAACCTGAGTCTCGACAACAGCCTGCTGAGTGCGGAGGGGCTTTCCCCATTCATCAAGGAAACTGCCGCCTTTGCCCAGATTACCCAGGTCGCCGCCACGGATAGCAATGGTCCCGGGCCGACCATTACCATTACCAACGATTTCAATGCCTTGTTGCATACCGAGGCTGAGCTGGGTGCCAACGATCCGCGTGCGGGCGATTACCCGCCGCCGGACATCACGGTCGCCGGGAGGGTGAGCAATATCAACGGCACCGTCAGTTTCATCATCGCTCCGTACGGTGGAGGCCAGGCCGGCGGAGACGTCGTCATCCAAAGCACTGTCCGTTCCAAGCACTTCAACGTGATCGCCGGCGACACCTTCTTCGTCGATGGAGTCACGGAGCAGTCGGTCGGCGGGGACGGCTACGGCCGCTGGGCCGATGCGACCACCGGCTCCTACACCGGCACCGTAAGCCCCACTTATGCGCCTTATGTCGCCGACGCCGACAGCAAACCGGGGGCGGTGAGCGCCGCGCTGGCGCAGTTGCCCTCGGGCGTCAGCATCCTGGCCGACAACATCGATATCCGCGCCGAATACATCAATGTCGGCGGCATCATGCAGAGCGGCGAGCAGGACTACACGCTGACCCTGAATGCAGCGGCGCAAGCCGAGATCGACGGCTATCTCGCCGCCGGCAAGAGCGGAAAGCTGATACTCAACAGCGTCAGCACCGGCCAGTTCCTGGTGCGCTTCAACACCGCCACCCGCCGTATCGAGGTGGAGGAAGTGCGGGTCAGCGGCGGCCACATCGAACTGGAAGGCCGTGTCATGAACACCGCCAAGGGCGAGATCCGCGTACTGGGCGGCTACGGCAAGATCGACATCGTCAACGACACGAACTATGACATCCTGGTGAAGCGCCTGGACGTCGCCGAGCGCGGCGCGGGCGTATTGCTCATCAAGGACAGGGCCAAGTTCCAGGCCCAGCCGCCGGCCGCGGACTTCCAGTCCGGCGATGGATCGCGGTCGGTGACGACGGGCGACATCGTCAAGCTCGCCACCAACTACGACGCCAGCAAGGGCAAGCCGGGCGCTTATTACCAATATGTCGCCCACGGCGGCACGGATGCAGCGCCCAGTCCGCTCACCACCACCCTGAATCTGAGAACCGAGGACTACGGCGACGTCACCAAGTGGCAGTTGCTGGATGTTTACGTGACGCTTTATCAGGTCGGCGCCGACGGTCGCGTGACCGTGACCAGAGACAACGGGGGCACTGCAAGCAGCAGCACGTATAACGACTTGGCCAGTTTCAATACGTCGGCCAACAAGCAATATGCCACGACTTCGGGATGGCGCTATGGCTGGCAGGTGGATGTGCAGCAGAAGGTGATCTACAGCAAGCTCTTGCAGAGCAGCGCATGGATCGGCATCGATGCCTTGGCCGCCGATCCCGGCAACATCGAGTGGGATAGCGTGGAGGTTCAGGGCATACCGACGCTGTCGGACGAAGGGCCTTATTACTTCCTCGACGCGGCCCACGCGACGGATCCCTACATCTATTCCACCAGCACCGACATCACCTCCGAAAAAACCACGCCGGTGGAGGTGTGGCACGATGAGGAAACCACCTGGTACGGCACCACGACCTACAAGAGCCTGATCCAGTCGGAGGAAGGCCAGGAGGTGCATCACGTCCACACCATCAAGGCCGACTATCCCATCACCGTCAATTTCATCGGTTACGAGCAGGGCGGCGTGTCGGTGAAGTCCAACCAGGGCGGCAGCATCCTGCTCGGCGGTCCCATCCTCAACGACACCGGTGTCACGCATCTGGAGACCAATGCCCGCATCGAGCAGTTGAACGATGGCGCCTATGTGGGCGGCGCCGGCATCGAGCTGATCGCCGGATTGGGCATAGGCGGCGAAGGTCAGGAACTGTTGACGGATCAGGCCGATAAGGCCGGTGCCTACCTCGACGCCAGCACGGTGGCAGGGGACATCTATATCGAAGAGATCGTCGACGATCTCGCCATCGGCCAGGTCGTCGCCGGTCAGGGCAACGACGTGATCATCGGCGCCCAGGGCGACATCCGGGTCGCGCAGGGCAAGCTTGGCCTTATTCAGGGCGGTTCCCTCGATCTGGTCGCCGGCGGCAGCGTCGGTGTGGCGGGGACCCCGCTGGTGCTCGATTCCGGCGATCTGACCGCGGACAAGGTCAATATCACCGCGGCGGGCGAAATCCATGTGCGCGAGCGGGTAGGGGATTTGCGCGCGGAAACTATCACCGCCGGCGGCGTGGTGGATATCACCGTCAGCGCGGGCAATCTGCTCGACGGCAACCTCGTCCAGGAAGTCGACGAGCGCACCGTGGAAGAACTGCGGGCCGGGGTCTGGAGCGATCTGCAACTGACCGGCACGGCATTCGACCAGAAGGTCGCGGACACCATCGCGGCCTACAAGGCCGCCAAGCAGGCGGAGTACCGGACCTACTGGCAGTACCGCAACACCCAGGCCAATCCGGCGGTCTACGACGCCAACCACACCCTGAATCTTTCGGTCGATGAACTGGCTTATTACACCGAGTTCTACACCGTTCAGGGGACGGCGCAGGGTAAATCGGGCGCGGAACTGGATACCTTCGTGCAGAACGCCATCGATACCCTGGAGGCTTCGCGTACCCTGCAATACCACACCTTGCACGGCCAGTACGGGCAGTACGGCAACACCTACAACGCCAGCTTCGCCTATACCCTGACGACCGAGGAACAAACCCGGTTCAGCCAGAACGGCATCTTCAAGAAATGGAGCGAGCAGGAATTGCTCAACCTGATAGGCGCGGGCCTGTTCAAGGCGGTATCGGACACCACCACCACCATCGAAGATCCCAACATCGTCGGCGCCAGCCTCGAGTTGACGGTTTCCGGCAACGTGGGCAAGACCGAGGGTCAGTCCTACATCACCCTGCCGACGACCGGCCTGTCGCCGGAAGAACGGGTCAAACTGGCGGCGGCCGAACGGGACGACATCGTCTACCTGGGCAGCGCCCAGGCCGCGGCGGTGGTGAACTTCGACGCCGCCACACGCACCATTACCCGCACCGACGGCAACTGGACCGGTTTCTCGGCGGGCATGAACATCCTGATCGAAGGCGGCACGGCCAACCTCACCGAGGACGGCGTCTCCTATCGCATCGAGAGCGTGGCCGGCAATGTCCTCACCCTCAGCGCGCCGGTGAATCTGGCGAATGAGTCGGGCAGCAGTGTCACGATCAGGCAAGTCATCCTCGATCCGCGCGGCATCGATATCACCACGACGGTCGATTTCGGCGGCAACACGGTCACCCGCGCGGCGCCCGGCAGCTGGCTCGACGACGGCTATCGGGTCGGCATGGCCGTGGCCCTGATCGGCGATACCGCCAATGCCACGGCGGGCACCGCCTATCGCACCATCACCGCGGTCAGCGACACGCAAATCACCCTGGATGGCGTGGCCCTGGTCGCAGAAACGGGCAAACGGATCACCGTCGACCAGATCGTCTCCAACGTCAGCGCGATCCAGATCAACGAACGCGAGGACGTGGATGTCGAGATCAGCGGCGTCGTCCGCGTCGAGGCCGGCGGCAAGGCCTACCTGGGTTCGGAATCCGACCTCGATGTGGATCAGGTGGTGGCGGGCGGCGATGTCCGCATCAAGACCTCGGGCAGCATCTTCAATGCCGCTGGCGCAGGTGTGGCCAATGTGGTCAGCGGCGACCTGATCCTGGAGGCGGGGGAGGGTTCCATCGGCACCGCGAGCAAGGTCTTCGTCATCGATTTGGCGGACGGCGCTAGCCTGACGGCGCGGGCCAAGACCGGGGTTTATCTCCTGGAACAGTCCGGCGACATGAACATCGAATCGGTCTATGTCAAGGCGGGCGGCGCTTTCCTGGAAGCGCAAGGTTCCATCCTCGACGCGCTGAACAGCGATTTCACCAAGATCCAGGCCAATGTCATCGTGCTGAATGCGGGCGGAAGCATAGGCGATGCCGGTACCGGCGGCGTTCCGAACTATCTGGAAATCGATACCATAGGCGCCGGCGTCGAAAACCCGGGCTCCAACCTCACCGCGACCGCGAACGGCAGCATCTGGATCGCCGAGACCTTCGGCGACCTGAACGTCCGCAACGTGTTGTCCCAGACCGGCGACGTCGACCTGAAGGCGCAGGTAAGCATCCTGGATGCCGTCGATCTGGTTGATCCCTACCATCCGGAAACCAGTGCCGAAGCAAGCGGTCCGGCGAACCTGCCTGCGGCCGACATCATCGGCAACAGCATCACCCTAACGGCA
Source organism: Methylococcus sp. EFPC2 (assembly GCF_016925495.1). Classification (NCBI taxonomy): domain Bacteria; kingdom Pseudomonadati; phylum Pseudomonadota; class Gammaproteobacteria; order Methylococcales; family Methylococcaceae; genus Methylococcus; species Methylococcus sp. EFPC2. The sequence goes on from NZ_CP070491.1 coordinate 1,187,207, forward strand.
ATCGCCGGTTTCATCGGCCTGAGTGGAAACGATCTGGACATCGACAGCCGCCACTCGTCCGCGACCGGCGTGCTCACGGCCAGCAGCGCCGAAAATGCCTATATCATCGAAACCGCCGGCGATCTGTATCTCAACCAGATCGGCACGGGCGCCGGCAAGACCGCCTTCGTCACCGTGCCGGGCGGCAGCATCCTGGACGGCAACAGCGACCCCAATGGCGCCAACATCACCGGCGGCATGACCTATTTGGTCGCGGCGCAGGATATCGGCTCCGTCACGGCGTCCATCACCACGGTCATCGGCAACATCGAGTCCTGGTCGAAAGCGGGCGGCACCTGGGTGAGCAATTTCGGCGCGCTGACGGTCGGCGGCGTCGTCCCTGCGGTCGACAATCCCGCCGGCATGACGGCGGGCGGTTCCATCACGCTGTCCGCTTCCAGTCCGATCACCGTCACGGAAAACCAGCAGGCGGCGGGTGCCATCCTGGTCGTCGCCCACGACGACAACCTGGACAGCGATGCCGACGGCACGGCCACGCCCGGCGTGGACGACGATGCCGACTTCCTGATCGTCAGGAGCAACATCCGCATCATCAGCACCGGATCCAGCGTCCGGCTGCTGGCCGGCGACGATCTCAGCCTCGAAGCCGGTGCTGTGGTCCAGGCGGTGACCTTCATCGAATTGGCCGCCGATTGGCAGGGCGACATCGCCGGTCATGCATCGGGCGGGCCGGATGTCGATGCGGCCACGGCCTCCATCGCCGTGACTGGCGCGACCCTAGCCGCCGGCACCGAGGTCACGGGAAGCGCGACCGGCGAAGTGTCGGTGCAGGCTTCGTCGGTTACGGCCGGCACGAACCTGAGCCTGACGGCCGGCGCCGATCTGACGGTGGCCAACTCGTCGCTGACGGCGACGGCAGGCTCGATAGACCTGGCCGCCAACGGCGGGGCCTTGACGCTGACTACGGCTACGCTGACCGCCGGCGCCTCGATCACCGGCACCGCATCCGCCAATATCGTCGTGCAGACCGCTTCCTTGCTCACGGCGGGAGCCGATCTGACCCTGACGGCAGGCGCCAATCTGACGGTGGCCGACTCGTCGCTGACGGCGACGGCGGGCTCGATCAATGTGACCGCCAGCGGCGGCCAGTTGAATTTGATCAGGTCCACGCTGAGCAGCGGCGGCTCGATTACGGCAGCCGCGTCCGGCAGTCTGACGGAAGACCACGCCACGCTGCATGCGAGCGGCGGCTTCGTCAAGCTGACGGCCGGCACCGATGTGATACTGCGCAATCAAACCGACGTGAGGGCGCACACCTACGTCGACATCGACGCGATCGCCGGCCAGGTGCAGGTCTTGAACCAGACGGGCGTCACGGCGGATACGCAGTACATCGCCGTGGACGCGGCGACGGACATTCTGGTCGAGCAGATTTCCTTCCTGCGGGCCGAAACCTTCGTCGACCTGACCGCCCTCGCGGATGCGATCACCTTGCGCGACCACGCCGAGGTCGATGCCAACACCGGCGACGTGACCGGCGAGGCCGGCACCGCCGTCACGGTCGATCTGGCGTCGACCATGACGGCGGGCGGCGCCGTGTTGCTGACCGCGAACAACGGTGCGCTCAGCGTGACCCGTAATTCGACCGTGCGCGCGCGCGGACTGAACGTCCGGGGCAGCGCGAAGACGAACATCGATGTGGCCGATTTATCGCTGGTCGAGGCGTATACCGATGTCGAGCTGACGGCGCAGACGGGCGCCTTGACGGTGGCAGACGATGCCGCGGTCACCGCGTTGACCGGCTCGGTGAGCGGGCAGGCCTTAGCGGATGTGTCGGTGCTCGACCGCAGCAGCATCGGCGCGAGGATCGACCTGTCCCTGATCGCCGGCGACAGCCTCGTCATCGATTCCGCTACCGGTGTGTCCCGCGTCACGGCCGATACCGGCGACGTCCTGCTGCGTGCCGGCGACGATGTCTACCTGTCGCGCACCGGCATCGTCCGCGCGCTCGACAGCGACTACGTCGGCGGTGACCGTCTCAACTACGTCCGTATCGAGGGCGATACGGGCGGCGATGCCGATGCTCAGGGCACCAGCATCCTGATTGAAGGCATCGTGGAAGGCCAGAACGTGGTCATCCAGGGCAACGGCGAAGCCGACCGCATCGAACTGCGCCAGATGGTCGGGCTGGTCGGACACACCCGCATACTCGGCTTGGGCGGTGAAGACCTCGTCATCATCGACCGCCAGCCGACGCTGACCACCAGCCACAACCGGCCGTATCACCTGCTGGCGAACGGTAGCGATGGCGCGGTGCGCGACACCCTGGACATCGACGGCGGCGACCTCACCGACGCGGTGATCGTCAACGTGGTGGGCGACGGCCTGACCAGCACGCTGATCAACGTGGTTGACAGCGGAGCGCCCGACCGGGGGGCCGATACGCTGACGATCAACGGCACGGCCGGCAACGACGTATTCCTGCTGCGTCAGCACTTCGTCGCCTCGCTGGAGCAGACCGGCACCGATGCGAGCGGCCGGCCGATCTTCGCGAGTGAGGTCGAACGCATCAACTACGACGGCAGCATCAACGGCCGGCTGGTGGTGAGCAGCGGCGACGGCGACGATCAGTTCTACGCCGACGACAACAGCACCATCACCACCCTGGATGGCGGGTTGGGCAAGGACCTGTTCCAGATCGGCCAGGTCTTCGGCTCCAACCCGAACGGCTACGATTATCCGCCGGGTGACCGGCCCGACGACATCCGTGTGGTGGCCGACGATACGCAGAACATCGACCTGAGCTCCGACCGGGACGACATCGAGCTGCTGCGCATCACGCGCGGCTGGTTGAGCCAGGGCATCGGCTATGCGCTGACGGCGGCCGGCGGCGAAGGCAACGATACCTTCAATGTCTACAGCAACAAGGCGGTGCTGAGGCTGGAGGGTGAATCGGGCAACGACAACTTCGTGATCCGCGCCTTCATCGCCGAAGACGCCATCATCGCCAACGGCGGCGGCGACGACGACAAGTTCGAATACAACATCAACGCGCCGGTCAGCATCAACGGCGGGCTCGGTTTCGATAGCGTGGTCGCGATCGGCACCGAGCGCAACGACGCCTTCATCGTCACCGAAGACGGCATCTTCGGCGCCGGCCTGAACATCCGGCTGGACGGCGTGGAAGAAGCGGTCGAGGTCGACGGCCTGGAAGGCGACGATACCTTCTTCGTGCTCGGCACGCGCAGCGACGTGGTGACCACGGTCATCGGCGGTCTGGGCAGCGATACCTTCAACGTCGCCGGCGACGTCACCCAGACGGTCATCAGCCAGGATCTGAACGGCCGCAGCGCGATCATCAACCAGGGGACCAGCAGCACGGCCGGCAATCCTTACGACAAACTGCTGGTCGACGGCGTGGCGGTGAGCATCGCCGATCAAACCCAGGGCAAGGTGGTCATTGGCGAAAGCGACGGCTACACCGAACTGCTGGAAGATGCCGGTGCCACCGATGCCTACCAGATCTCGCTATTCGATCCCGGCACGCTGGACTCGAATACGGTGGCGTATTTGACGGTGTCGGCGGGTGTCTCGTCGACTTACGATCGCAGGCTGGCGCAACGCAACACCGCCGACGGCGGCCCGCACGAGGCCGATTCGGTCCTGGTGTCGATCGACAACGGCGCCACCTGGGTCCACGCCGCGGTGCTGAAGTTCACGGCTTCCGACTGGGCAACGCCGCAGACGGTGCTGGTCAAGGCAGCTCACGACGATGCGCGCGAGGGCGAGCGCAAGGTCATGATCAGCCACAGCTTGCTGGTGGTGGGCACCAGCGCGGCCGATAAGGCCTTGTTCGACGGCGTGGCCATCCCGAACGTGGAAGTGCGCCTGCTCGACGACGACGCGGGGGCCTTGCTGATCCGCGAGAGCGATAACGCCACCCGTGTGCTGGAAGGCGACGCCCAGAGTGCGATCGTCGACACCTACCAGGTCAAGCTCTCGGTCGATCCCACCGAGGCGGTAAGCGTCGATCTGGACTTCAGCGTGCTGGGCCAGGTCCAGATCTTCGACGCGGCGGATCCGAACGTGGCCATCACCCGCCTGACTTTCGGACCGGGCAACAACGACTGGCGCACCCTCATCGTCAAGGCGGTGGACGACGCGGCGGACGAAAACACCGGCGTGGTCACCGTGCGCCACAGCTTCAGCACCAGCGATCCGGTCTTCGCCGACGCGGACACTGCCGAACTCGAAGTGCATGTGTTCGACAACGAGTCGGCGCGCGTGCTGGTCACCGAGAGCAACGGCGATACCCGGGTGGTCAAGGACGGTGCCGGCGACGACTACAGCCTGCGTCTGGTGAGCAACCCCGGCGCGGAGGTTTTCGTCAATCTCTACGGCGACGGCCAGACGGTATTCACCGGCGCCAACACCGTCGGACAGGCGGACTTCCGCCTGCTGCTGCGCGATCTCGGCACGGCCCAGACCTACACGGTGGACCTCGCCAGCCACGGCACGGCGGCGGACACGATCACCCGCAGCGGCGCGAGCTGGGCGGACGACGGTTTCCGGGTGGGCACGCTGTTCAAGATGGACGGCGGTAACACGCTATACAAGGTCAACGGCATCACGGACGTGACGAGCGGCGACGGCGTGATCAGCAGCACGATCACCTTGACTACCGCAGGAACCGTGACCGACGCCAACGGCGTATCGGTGACCCTGCAGCGCATGACCTACGCGGTCCGGTTCGATTCGGCCAACTGGGCGCAGGAGGTGAGGGTGTCCGTGGCCGCGGATTCCGACTTCGTAGCGGATGCCGCCAGCCAGTTCGTCCGCAACGAGCCGGTACGCGAGCATGTGGTCAACCGCATTGCTGGCCCGCTGATCATCGAGGGCGGCGTGGCCGAAGGCAAGGATCGCTCGGTCCGTGCGGCGGTGATGCTGCCGACCGAGCATGCCGCGCTGCCGCTTGACATCAGCAACGCGACCGACGAGACGCAGCAGGCCGACCGCCTGAACGTGTTCAACGATTCCAGCACCGCCGACGATAGCGGCTGGATGAGCGCGGTGGAGTTGCGCAACGACGTGGTCAAGCTCGGCGACGCCGACCTTGCCAACGAGGTGCGTCCCATCAATCTGTCGGGCCTGGGCATGCGGCCCGGCGCCGACGGCAGAAGCGCCGACCTGGTGGTCGACATCAGCGAAAATCAGGACGGCAGCGGCAACATCATCATTCCCGGCGGCATCACCTTCGACGACATCGAAGTCACCGAGATCCTACTGGGCCAGGGCAATGATCGGTTCAATATCGCCGCGACCAGCACCGGCACGCCCGGTGCGGGCGACAAGCTCGTCACCGTGGTGCACGGCGGCGGCAATAAGCGCTTGGCCGATGGCACGATGGGCGGCGACACGATCACCGTCACCGGTGGCGGCGGGGTAGCTTCCCCGCTCGTGATCTACGGCGATACGGCGCAGGACGGACGCCGCTACGATGCGCGGCCGGATCTGGGCATCTTCACCGGCAACGCGCTCCACTACGCCAACGCCGGCAACGATGTCATCGACGCCAGCGCGATCGGCCAGACGGTGACGATCTACGGCGGCGCGGGCAACGACACGATCCGCGGCAGCCAGACCGCAGATCATCTGGCCGGCGGCTCGGGCGACGACAGCATCTATGGCAACGGCGGCGGCGACCACATCTACGGCGATTCCGGCTTCAACCTCGCCTTCGACATCAGGAAGGATACTAGCGATGCGGCGGTCGTCGCCCGCCTGCTGACCGTACCGACCGTCGATACCGCGACGGCGGCGACGCGCGACGGTCTGCTGGCCGGCCGCGATACCATCTACGGCGGAGACGGAGACGACATCGTCTTCGGCGACCACGGCATCATCGCTCAAGCCCCAGGCACGCTGCGCCTGATAAACACCGGCAACGTGACGCGTATCGCGAGTGACGTTTTCCTCAATGGCGACGACGACATCCTCGACGGTGGCGCCGGTAACGATCGCATCTTCGGCGGCCGGGGCGGCGACCGGATCGATGCGGGAGCGGATCACAACATCGTGTTCGGCGACGACGGCGTCATCGACTACGTCATAGCGGATGGCGATCGCTCGGACATCGACCTGATAGCGAGTACCTCGACGGCGGCGGGCGGCGGCAGCGACACCATCACCGCCAACGGCGGCGGCGACATCGTCATCGGCGGGCGCTACGACGACACCATCAACGCCGGCGACGGCGTCAACTGGGTGATCGGCGACAGCGGGCGGATCATGGCGGCCATCGTCAATGCGCCGCAGCCGGGCGGCCAGCCGATCACGCTGGGCCGAATCGAAACGGTCGAAGCGGGAGACGGTGGCGGCGACGGCATCACCACCGGCATCGGCAACGACATCGTGCTGGGCGGTTTCGCGGGCGATACGCTGGCCTTGGGGGCGGGCAACGACATCGGCATCGGCGACAACGGCGAGCTGGTGTTCGATGCGGCCGGTGCGCCCGATCCCGCCTCGCTGGACTTCGTGCGCACGACCCATCCTGCCTTGGGCGGCAACGACACCGTCTACGGCAACGCCGGCGACGATCTGGTCCTGGGCGGATACGGTGCCGATAAGCTGTACGGCGGCAACGGCTCTTCCGGCACGGCAATCACGGTGAGTGATGCCGACCTGTTGATCGGCGACAACGGCGAAATCGCCGATGTCGTGCGCCTGTCCGGCTTGCGGGCCGCCAGTGTGCGCACCACGGATACCGTCAATAGCACCGGCGCCGGCGACACGCTGGAGGGCAACGAAGACGACGACGTGCTGCTCGGCGGCGTGGGGGGCGATATCGTCGACGGCAATAGCGGGCGTGACCTGGTCCTGGGCGATAACGGTACCTTGACCAGCCGCGCCGACGGGGTGAACACCAACCCGAGATACCGGGCGCTGCAGGGCACACTGCTCTATTCGAACGCAGGCGAGCCCTTGGTGGACATCAGCCAGCAGTTCGGCGGACCGGCAGCCGGCGTGCCGAAATGGAGCAACTGGACCCTCACGGTCGGCGACGGTCTGGATGGCCTCTACGGCGACGACTATATCGCCGGCGGCGCGCAGGACGACACGCTGTTCGGCCAGCGCGGCAACGACACCGTCCAGGGCGACGGCTCCATCCTCAGCCGGCTCAACGGCGGCTCGGGTGTGGGCGCCTACCGCGACGCCGCGGGCAACCTGGTCGTCCGCGCGTCCGCCGAGGCCGCAACGGACGGCGACGACTACATCGAGGGCGGCGGCGAAGCCGATACGCTATTCGGCAACCTGGGTCAGGATGACATCGTCGGCGGCAATTCCAGCCTCTTCGGTCTGGCGAGCGCCGGCCAGCGCAACGATGGTGCCGACTTGATCTTCGGCGGCGCGGGAACCGACATCGGCCGCAACGATGCCGGCGATGTCTCGGTCACCGGTCATGCCCGCGACTCCGACACTATCCTCGGCGACAACGGCAACATCTATCGTCTCGTGGGCACCAATCGGGCCGACAGCGGCCAGTTGCTCGGCTACAACTACGACGACTACAACTCCGGAAGCGGCACGCAGAGCAAGATCGTCGTGCGTGCCGCGGCATTGCTCGACTACACACCGGGCGGTCCGGACTACAGTACCGTGGCCCTGACTGACAAGGGGGCGGCGGACGAATTGCACGGCGAATCCGGTGACGACTTCGTCTACGGCATGACCGGCAACGATGTGTTGTTCGGCGAGGGGCAGGACGACGACTTGATCGGCGGCTGGGGCAATGACTGGATATCCGGCGGCACCGGCGACGACGGCGTGCTCGGCGACGACGGACGCATCTACACCAGCCGCAACGGCAAGGCCGAGCCTTTGTACGGCGTCGTTGCCACGACTCAGAGCTTCATCAGCACGCCGGGCGATGTACAGCAGGCCGACTTGAATGTGACGGGGCAGTTGAAGAAGACGGTCGACCTGACGCCCTTCAATGTGGATCCCAACACCGAGGGGCAGAATCCGCTGTACCGTCCGGCTCAGGCAGACGACATCGTCTATGGCGGCCTGGGCAACGACAGTCTGCATGGCGGTTCGGGCGACGACGCCGTCTCGGGTGGCGAAGCCTTGGCGGGTTTCTACGCGAAGCCGGTCAACCCGGGCAATGTGCTGGGTTACAACCCGGCCACGGGCGAGTTCGCGGCCTATGACGAATACAATCCGCGCACCAAGATCGTGGACTTCCTGCTGAACTTCAGCGCGACGGAAGGCGTCGACCAGGTCAGCAGCACCTATGGCACGGTCAAGTCCGACGGCGACGACAAGCTGTTCGGCGATCTCGGCAACGACTGGCTGGTGGGCGGAACGGGGAGGGACAACCTGTACGGCGGCTGGGGCGACGACTTGCTCAACGCGGACGACAACCAGGACACCGACGGCGGGCTCAACAATTCCCCCGATACCCACCCGTCCTATGAGGACCGGGCCTTCGGCGGTGCGGGCCGCGATGTGCTGATCGGCAACACCGGTGGCGACCGGCTGATCGACTGGGCCGGCGAGTTCAACAGCTACATCGTGCCGTTCGCGCCTTTCGGGCTGGGCACGGTGAGCCGCTCCCTGCAACCCCAGTTGGCCGAGTTCCTGTATGCCTTGTCGGCCAGCGATGGCGCCGATCCCACCCGGGCCGCCGATACCGGCGCCGATCCGCTGCGCAACGGCGAGCCGGAAGGCGAGCTGGGCTTGGTTCGCCAGCAGGATTTCGCCTGGCGGGATCAGACCGGGGCGCCGGCCGATCCCCAGCCGGGCAATATCCCGGGCGGTTCGCGCGACGTGTTGCGCTCGTCGAGCTTTAATGACGGCCAGATGCAGGCTTTCGCGCCAGACAGCGGTACCTGGCAGGTGCAGAATGGCGCCATGCAGGTATCGGCGACCTCGCTGCATGGCGACGCGGTAGCGGTCTATGCCACCGGGGAGCCGCTGCCGGGCTACTTCGAGGTCCAGGCTACGATCAACGTGATCAAGCCCACGGCCGGCTGGAAGGCGAACTCCTATGTCATTTTCGACTATCAGGGAGCCCATGACTTCAAGTTCGCCGGCCTGGATATTTCCACCAACAAGCTGGTCATGGGGCACCGCGATGCGACCGGATGGATCGTCGACAAGCAGAGTCCGTTCAGTGCGAAATTCGGGACCAATTACAACCTCCTGCTGGCGGTGAATGGCCTGACGGCCAGCTTGCTCGTGAACAACACGACGGTGTTCAGCCAGACCTACGCGGCGCGTGTCGTGGACGGCTATAGCTACGGGCTCAACTGGGGCTTGATCGGCTTCGGTTCGGACAACTCGCGGGGCGGTTTGGACAATATCGCGGTGCAGGTGCTGCCGCCGCAGATCACCTACCAGAATACCGAGGACTTCGCCGACGGCACAGCCGATCTGTTCACTGCCGGCGGCTCGGGCGACTGGAAGGTCCAGAACGGCCGTTATACCGGTGCGCCGGCTGTGGGAAATAGCCTGGCGTACCGGCTGATCCAGCTGCCCGGCGTGGACAACATCCAGGTCAATTCGGTGCTCGACCTGACCGCCGTGGTGAACACGGCGACACGGGCGGGCTTCATTTTCGACCAGGACGACGCCGGCAACTTCAAGTTCGCGGCGATCGATGCCGCAGCCGACCAGGTGGTCATCGGGCATTACACCGTGAAAAGCGGTTGGGTCACAGATCAGGCGGTGTCCAGGGCCATAGCCGCCGGCGTCGACTACACGCTCGGTGTGGTGCTGCGCGGGACGACGGTCAGCCTGACCCTCAATTCGCAGACGGTGCTGGGCAACGCGTTCAACGCGGCGACGGTGAACGGGCGTTTCGGCCTGTTTACCAGGGGGAGCACCGGCAGCAGCTTCGACAACGTCACGGTCAAGACCAACGACACGGCCTTCATCGCCCAGCCTCTGCTGGCGGCGGCTCCGGCCAGCTCGAAGCGGGGCGTGGCCCTGGTCGGCACCCAGTCGCTGGACGCGGTGGTTCAGGAAGCGAAGAAGCAGTGGCTGGCCTCGGGGCTGGCGAGTGCCGCGGAACTGGACGGTGTGCGCGTGCAGGTGGCCGATCTTGGACCGCAGGGCAGCCTGCGCCTGGGGCAGGCCGAGGGCAATGTGATCACGCTGGATAACGATGCCGCCGGCTGGGGCTGGTTCGTCGATCCCACGCCCACCACCAACGAAGAGTTCGTCGATGCGGGCACGAACGGCTTGACGGCCGGGACCGAATCCGCCGCCTTCGGCAAAATCGACTTGCTGACGGCGGTGGCTCATGAGATCGGCCACGTGCTGGGCTACGATCACAGTGCGGAAAATGCTAGCCACGAGCTCATGGACGGGGTCCTGGATGCCGGTACCCGACTGTTGCCCGAAGCGCTCGATCGGACGGTAAGCGTGAGCTACTTCGACCCCGTACAGGGAGGGTTCCATCCGGTGGCACCGGCTCACGCCGGGGCCAGGGGCGAGGACGACGAGTTCGTGATGCTGTCCGGCAGCCACGATCAGCCGGCAAGCAAACGCTTCGACCTGGAAGATACGAGCGAGGACTTGTTTTGGGCCCAGTACGAGCAGTCGGAGGAGTATCAGGCGGGTCGACGCAAGGGCGCGGTGTCCAAGGCGGGGATACAGTGGGACAAGTCGCGCTGAAGCGTATGACTTGCCGGACGATATCGCCGAACCGGATAGACGATGGGCATGGATGGAGTCCGTGACCATCGTCGAGGAGGATGTGCGGCGATATCTTTGCGTCGACGAATTCATGCAAACCCTGGTGGATGCCCGAGCCTTGCAAAGCGCATTCGAACTGGGTGTCATCGACGCCTTGCTGAAAAGCCGTGCGACCCCGACCGAACTGGCCGCCCGGCTGGACACGCGGCCGGCGGGGCTCGCGTTCCTGCTGGATCTGCTGAGCGTCGCCGGCGTCATCGAGCAGGAGGAGGATGGCCGGGTGCGACTGAGCGGGCGCTTCATGGGCGCGCTGGAGTTCCGCGAGCTGCTGGAGACGAAACTGGATTTCGCCGGTACGGTGCTGCCCGACTTCGCCGAGCTGTTCACGCTGCTGATCGCCCGGCCCGAACAGTTCATGCGCCGTTCGCGCACCTTCAATCTGTTCCGCTACGACCGCTGTTTCGACCCCAGTCCGGACAACTACCATGCGACCCGGAACTGGATGCGCTACACGACGGCGCTGACCCGTTACGAGGCCCGGGCCTGCCTGCGCAACCACGACTTTTCCCCCTACCGGCGGCTGCTGGATATCGGCGGCAACAGCGGGGAGTTTGCATTTCGCATCTGCGAGCAGCATCCGGACATCGAAGCCACGGTGTTCGATCTGCCTCTGGTATGCGACATCGGCGCGGAACATCTCAAGGGGCTGAATGCGGCCGGGCGCGTGAACTTCGTGAAGGGCGACCTGCGTTGCGATCCGCTGCCCGGCGGGCAGGATGCCGTCACGTTCAAATCATTTCTGCACGACTGGCCGGAAAGCCTGGCCCTGCAGTTTCTCGCCAAGGCGGCTGAGGCCTTGCGTCCCGGCGGGACGATGGTGATCTTCGAGCGGGCATCGCTGCGCGTGAACCAGGCGGGCATGCCTTATTCGATGATACCCAATCTCCTGTTTCTGCATTTCTTCCGCGATCCGCGCGTCTACGGCGAATGCCTGAAAAGACTGGGATTCGAGTCGGTCGAAATCAAGGAAATCGAGCTGGAAATGCCTTTTAATCTGGTCACGGCGACGAAGCGCCGACACGGATGAGCCCCGCGATACACCGAGTCGGGTACTGAGTTTGACAGAAGAAATACTGCGCCTGGCGAACGATTTGAACGCGCCGTATCTGTACGAGCGTTCGTTCAAGCTGGCCGACCACGCGCTTTACGATCAACGCTTGCTGATCAGCCTACGCATGGCCCACCTCGGACCCGATCCGTCATCCCTGCTGGCGCATATCTGCGACACGCTCGCCGTCCCGGCCGCTCATCGCAAGGCGATAGCCGCGCACCTGCACGAGGCGGACAACCTCCATCTCGGGGTGGAGGAGGGCGCCGGCACGTGCGTTTACAAGCTCTATCTGGAGTTCGCCCGGAAGTTCAGGCAGGCACTCGGAAGCGCCGGCGCATCATGCCGCCCGCCGCTGCTGCACCTGGCGTTCAAATGGGAGCCGCGGGAAGGGGGCCTGCACACGATCGCCCGCTATACCGGCAATCCGGGATGGGGTGTCGGCGAAATGCAGGGAAGATTGGCCGAGCTCTATGCCGATAGTCCCGGCTCGGCGGCCCGTCGATTCGCAGCAGGCTTGCTGGAAAAGGCGGTCGCGAGGGTGCCTGCGGAATCGCTGTTTTTCCTGACCGTCGAGGAGGACGATAATCCGCGCGCGTCCTTCGATCTTTGCGTCTACGATGCCGGTTTCACCCTGGCCGAAACCGAGCCGGAAATTCTGGCGCTGGGGCGCTATTTCAAGCTGGCCGACGACGAGCTCGGACGGCTCATAGCGCCGATCCGGCAGGAAAAACTGGGACACTTTTCGGGCGGGGTGGGGCGCAACGGCCATGAGTTTTGTACCCTCTACTACGGCGTAAGACGACATGTTCCCTAGGCTCAATTCGCGGTTTCGCGGCGACATCGGGTTTGGGCGAACGGCAGCAGGCATCGCATGATATCGGCCGATAAGCTTCTGGAGTTCAGCGCGCCTGACGATCGCTATTACGATTTCTGCCTGTGGGAGTATCAGCCGCTGTCGTCTCCCGAAGGCAAATACCGCTCGGTCAACCTGCTTTACAAATCGTTCGAGGTCGCAGGCGTCGACCCCGGGATCGTCGAAATCTGCCGGGCCATACGGGACGGTATAGGCCCGTGGAGAACAGTCTGGGGCGTGAAAAAAATTGCCGACAAACTGAGCTGGGAGTTCTATTTTTACGATTACAAGCGGTTGAACCGGGAAGTCTCCATCGAGCGGATGACGGCCCTCTTGTCGCCCTATGTGAAATGCGGCCTGGATTACCCCGGCCAGCATCCTTATTTCATGTTTTCCATCGATCTGGATCCCGCTTTGATAGGCGGGGCAGGGGAGCTGGACGAGATCAACGTCTACCTGGGGAATCCCGGCAGCACGGTGTCATCCGGCATTTGCTATTCCCTGACCGCGGGCGGTTTGGCGCTGGACAACTTCTATTTCTTCTTCGATGCCGCGACGGAACTCGATAAGGCCATCGAAAAAGCCCTTTGCTCGGTCTATCTGGACCCGGTCGCTCTGGATACACGCGAAATTTTCTGGCCGGAGCTGACCCGCTGCAAGACCGTCGTCGTGGCGAACAAGAAATTCAACGACGGAATCTATTTTTCCAGGGTGGACATCGGACAACTGATAGGGTTTCTAAAGCGTATGGACTATCCGCCCGCACTGGTCGCCTACGCCGAGGCCAATCGGCATCGTCTCGATCACATGCGCTACGATGTCGCCTTCGATTATGTGATGGAGCAGGGCGGGATCAGGGTATTGAAGAGCAGCTGGTATGGCGTTTTTTGATTTCCGTCCGGTCCGCACCGGGCGCCTGGGGAGGTGATGCCTCATGGGACGTTATGACCATAGCCAGTATGTCTCGATGACGCTGGAGTTCCGCTGCAACCTGAAATGCGTGCATTGCATGATAGAAGGGACCATGGATCGCCTGCAGCCCGAATCGCAGGACCGGTTCCAGGCGCTGCTGCAATACAATGCCCAGCACCGGGCGTGGAAAGGACTCATCATGACCGGTTCGGAGATCACCCTGAACCACGATCTCCCCGACATGGCCCGCATGGCGAGAGAGGCCGGTTTTCAGCACGTGCGCATTCAGACACACGGCATGCACCTGGCCCAGGAAAGCTATTGCCGCAAGCTGGTCGAGGCCGGGGTCGACGAATTTTTCGTGAGCGTCGCCGGGCCGGACGAGGAGAGTCACGATGAGATCACCGGCGTGGCGGGTTCCTTTACCCGGATGCTGCGGGGGTTGGAAAACCTCGAAGCCTACGAGCATGTACATTCCATCACCAATACCGTGGTCACGGCGAAAAGCTACCGGCTTCTGCCCGCCGTGGTCGATCGCCTCGCGCATCTCAAGCGGCTGACGCAGATGGAATACTGGCTGTATTGGCCCATGAGCGAACGGGATGAAAAGGATCTGATCGCCCGGCACGCGGACGTGCTCCCCTATCTCAGACAGGCGATCGCCAAGGCCCGCGGGTATGGCCGCGACGTGGAAGTCAAGAACTTCCCGGAATGTCTGCTCGGCGAGGAGGGTGAGGCCCTGGTCAACACGCAGCCGCAACTGTTCATCGATCCCGCGTTCTGGAAGGAATTCGGCCGCAACGGTTTTTATCAATGCGTTCATCGGGAACGATGCGGCTCGAAGGAGTGCCTGGGGCTGAATACCGCCTATGTCGGCAAATACGGCTTGGAGCAGGACAGCCTGCATCCTGTCGTCAGCCGAATCGGCAATTGACGCGGTGGGCCGAGCATAGGGCGAACAGAGGCCAGATTCGATGAAAGATATCCGCGCCGATGCGTTCAAGGTGTCGGCAGACGCCGAGACTGTCAGCGTATTATTCGGCGCCCGGCAGCCGGGCGCCGAATGTGGCCGGAGTCTGCCCGTGACCGATCGCATCGTGTTGACGCGCGAACTCGCCGAAGCCTTGCACGCACGGCTCGGCGAGGCGCTTGCCGAGCCGGCCGGCTCGCCATCGCAAGGATTAAGCGGGGCGACGTCTCCGCATGGCGCACTGCCCTTGCCTTCGGCCATCGAAGGCGGCGCCGAAAAGGCCCGGCTATGGCTGGCCGAGGTGCAGGGTCTGGGCCTCCCCTATGGCTTGGAGCATTCCTATAAGTTGCTGGACAAAAGGCTACTGCGCAATCGCTTGCTCGTCGGATTCCGGGTGGACGCCGGCGCCGCCGGCTTGCATGAGGCCTTATGCGATTTGTGCAGACGGCTGGACATGCCACAGGAATCGATAGAGGCTTTTGCAGCGCAAATCGGTGCGGCCAATATCGTGCTGTTCGGGTTCGAAGAAAATGAAACGACCTGTCTCTACAAGGCCTATCTAGAATTCGGCGGTAACCTTAAAAATATGTCCCTGGAAAATCCTGTGCCCTTCCAGATCCATGCGGGCTACAAGTGGGATGCATTCGATAACCGCAGGTCATCCATCGCCCGTTATACCTGTCATCCGCTGCTTTCCATGCAGGCCATACAGGACAGGTTGACGGCGTTTTATGGCGAGGGACGGGACAGACTGGCGACGATCGCCCGCAAGCTCATAGCGCGCGCGGCGGAGCGGGTGGGCGAGTACGAGTTTATCTACGCCGAGGTCCTCGAGGACGGAAACCCGAGGCATTCCTACGACATCAACCTATACAGGGCCAACATGAGGGTAAGCGAGCTGCGCGATATCCTGATGGAAATGGCTGAATATTTCCGCATTCCACTGGATGATGCCGATGCCGCGTTTGCTTGGGCTCAGGACCAAATCGTGGGTCATCTGTCCGGCGGTACCGACCGGCAGGGAAGGGATTTTCTCACCGTCTATTTCGGCGCTTTCGGTAGTTCATGCTGAATGAGCGCCGGGCCGATTTCATGTGGAAACGGTCTTCTTTCATTATCGATCCGGAGTCGAAGCGCGGCCATGGCCAGAGTTGAATCGCCCAGCAGGAACACCTACGACGAATTACCCTACGAGAGCCAGCCTTTCGCCGACACCCATCCCGACCGCCTGGCCAGCCTGGCGAGATTGTTTGGCCTGAGCCCTGCACCGGTCACCGCCTGCCGCGTGCTGGAACTCGGCTGCGCCAGCGGCGGCAATCTCATTCCCATGGCATTTCAGCTGCCGGGCAGCGAATTCGTCGGCGTCGATACCTCCCGGCGGCAAGTGGAAATGGCGCACGAGACTATAGGCGATTTGGGCTTGCGCAATATCCGCATCATGCATGCCTCGATTCTGGATATCGATGCCTCCTGGGGGAGTTTCGACTACATCATCTGCCACGGCGTCTATTCCTGGGTACCTGGCGAGGTCCAGGACAAGATACTCGCGGTATCGGCAGAGAATCTGGCGCCGCACGGCATCGCTTATGTGAGCTACAACACCTATCCCGGCTGGCATATGCGCGAAATGCTCCGCCATATGATGCGCTACCACGCGGACCAGTTCGAGGATACCGCGCGGCAGATAGGTCAGGCCAGAGCCCTGGTCGATTTTCTGGCGAACTCCGTATCCACCAATGATTACTACGGATCGCTGCTCAAACGGGAGCTCGACAACATCCAGGAACATCCCGACTGGTATCTATTCCATGACCATCTCGAGCTCGTCAACGTCCCCATCTATTTTTACCAGTTCATCGAGCGTGCCGGACAAAAAGGCCTGCAGTATCTGGCCGAATCCGATTTCTCGACCATGTTGACGAGCGGCTTTCCCGAGGAGACCGCCAGGACGCTGAAGCAGATCAGTCCCAACATCATACGGACCGAGCAGTATATGGACTTCCTGCGCAACCGTTTTTTCCGCCAGACCCTGCTGTGCCATGACAACCTCGTTCCCAAACGTGCGCTGGGTGCTTCCAACATGGAAGGTTTTCTCTTCGCTTCGGCTCTCCGCCCGGATACGGACGCCGCCGATTTGTCGCCCGGCGTAAAGCAGGGATTCCGCATGCCCGAGGGCAAGGTCATCAGCACCGATTTCCCTCTGACCAAGGCGGCGCTCGTGGCGCTGGGCGACCACTGGCCGCGCGCCCTGGAACTGGATTATTTGTATGCCGAGGCCGGACGGCGTCTGGGCGATACCGGATACGGCGAGGGTAGCGAGGACGAACGCGCCTTGTTGCTGGGCGATCTGCTCCAATGCTATGTCTCGAATGCCCTCGAGCTGCATACCTGGCAAGCCGACTTCACGACGCGCGTAGGCGAGCGCCCCAGGATCAGTCGCATCGCCGCTTATCAAGCCACCCGGGGGAGTTCGATCATCAATCAGCGGCACGAAGCGGGCGAGCTCGACGTATTTGCCCGCGAGCTCGGCATTCTGCTGGATGGCAGCCGCGACCGGAGCCAACTGCTCACTGCGCTCCGATGCCGCGTCGAGGCCGGCGAGTTGGCTTTTCGACAGCAGGGAAATCCCGTAAAGGAAACGGCCGCGCTCGATCGGATACTGGAAACGGCGCTGGACGAAACGCTGCGCCGTTTCGCCCGCTCGGCGTTGCTGGTCGAATGAGAACGGACCGTCCCTGCGCGTTGTGATGAGTACTGGGCGGATGCATTTCAGCAAGGCCTCATCGCCGATGCCGACCGAGGCAGTCAGTATGCCTCCAGAGACGACTAGCGATTGCTGAATCGCCATGGCTTCCTGGGCAGCGTGAGCCGCAACGGAGAGATTGCTGCGATGATGCGGCAATGGGAGAGCTTCTTCCACTCCCTCACGGTCGAGCAGACCGAGCGAAAGAGCTGCGCCACTCGGGGAGAGGCGAAGGCCGTGTTCGAATACATCGAGTCTTGCTATAACCGGAAACGGCGGCATTCGACGCGCGACTACCTGTTACCCTGTGACTTTGAAGCTCGAATGGCCGCCTAAGGAAGACGGGTGCCAAGAAAAGCGTTGCAATATCAAAATTTGGCAGCGACCAACCTCGATACGCACACCACCCAACGTTTGGACGGTTCCATGACCGGACACATCGTCAAGCAGGAAAACCGCCGCCCGTCATCCCTCCGCAGGTGACCACCAATAGTTGTGGCTTCCCGTTGAAATTCGTGGCCCCATAGTCCCGAAGTCGTCCGCTCCCGTCCAAGAATTTCATTTCTATCCCAGTAAATTCAATTCCTTAGACCCCATGCGAGGTTTTGGCATGGTGGCTGTATTTTGCTTCTCGTCACCGTCGCCGCACTCAAGCCGTGTTCGTGTGATCCGACCACAAGCAAGGGACCGACCGGTCGTCGTTTCGGCAACGGCTGCCGGGCTTCGTTCCGAATGATCCGTAGAAAACGCAGCCATCAGCAACCTGAGGAGGCAAATGAACATGAACAACGATGAACCTATAAAGGGTGAGGGCCGGCAGTTGGCTGGCCTCGGCAGTTCAACACGCCGTTTCCAGCCCGGTAATCCGCTTGTGAGACGAGCGCTCCGGAAGCTACCCATGGGCGCCGTCCTGAGTGTCTTACTGCTCTACGGCACCGTCGCTGCCGCCCACGGCAACGATGCCGGCGAGTTGCGCCGCTTCATTGCCCGGCAGGTCGGCGGCATCGAGAAGCTGACGGTTCCAGCGAACGACGCCGACCTGCCCCAACCCCGGCTTGCCGACGGGAAGCCCGATCCCTACTTTCAGACCACTGAAGCGAAGCGCTACCTTGGGAAAATGCTGTTTCACGACCCCGTGCGAACGGCCAGGATTCGGCAGGAATTCGGAGGCGTCCTCGACACCCGGCAGACCGCCTCGTGCGGGAGTTGTCACCAGGGCGAATCGGCGTCCAAGGCCGGCACGCTGCTGAATTTCGCCGTGGGCGGCGAGGGCAGGCACTATACGGATGCCAAAGGCAACTTCATTCCACGTCGCCGGCCGCGCACCGATATCCTGCCGGTCCTGAGGACCACCCCGCTTTTCCCCGGTGATGAGTTGGTGGACCAACTGCCTACTCTTACGGACATCTACGAATTCGCGGTAGGTAGTCCCGCGCGGGGTCGTAAACTTCCGGACCCCGGGCGCTTGCTGGCGACCGGTCGGCTGGACGCCTTGGACAGCGTCGCGCGTAATGCACCGGGTGTGATCGGTGCCGCCTACAACAACCGGCTCTTGCTGGGTGGGTTTGCAGGCGAGCCTGACGCGTCGCCCGGCGGCCTCAATCCGTTCGGGCATCCGGCGCAGGAAAACGTCGCCCTGCTGCTGCTGGATGCCCATCGGATGTTGGAAGACCAGTCGGCTGAACTGCAAAAGGTCCCTGCCTTTGTAAAGCTGTTCCAGGACGCGTTTCCCGCGGAAGCCGCCCAGGCGCCCGATTGTTCGCCCCAATCTCCTCCCGCGCCTGGAAGTTGTGATGCCCTCATTAACGACGTCACCGTTTTGCGGGCAACGGCGACCTTTCTGCGCACCACCGTCACGCGGGACACCCCCTGGGACCGGTTCCTGGCCGGCGATAACGGTGCGCTGACGCCCGCGCAGCGACGAGGGGCTAGGTTATTCTTCACCCCTGCCAGCGATGGCAAGGGCGGCGCCGGTTGCTACGCCTGCCATAGCGGCCCGATGCTCAACAAGCAGGTGAACGACCCCGATGTGGCCGGCGTTGGTCAGTTCGTGGAAGAGAATTTCTACAACCTGGGTCTTGCCGACCACCCGCTCCAGGCCCTGAACAAGGTGGGGCGGAATCAGCCCGACTTCCGCGATGATGGAAGGCGGGAAATCACGGGCCGTGACAGCGATGCCTTCAAGTTCCGGGTATTGACGCTGCGCCAGCTCAAAGACGCCCGTTTCTTTTTCCACAATGGCCTGCTCACCAGCGTCAAGGACGTGGTGCGGTATTTCAACGCCGGCGTGCCGCAGGACGCCGAGGCTGCCGCGGCCGGTACGCTCACGCCGCGGTTCACCCATCCGCGCGGGCCAGGTTGGCCCGATGGCCTGGGCTTGAGCGCCGACCAAGTGGACGACCTCGCCGACTTTCTGGAGAACGGCCTCTACGATCCCGCATTCGTCCACTACGATCCCAAGTCGCCAACCCGGATGTTCCAGCTGAGCCCGCCAGACGTCCAGTACTCGGTCTACCGGCCGGATCTCGCGGCGCTGGGCGCCACCGACGGCCTCACTTTGAGCGGCCGGGCCGAGGACAACGACGACCCGCTATCCAGACGTGATAGGGGATTGGAGTTCCTGGATGTGACTGCCGATGTGCAGATTGCACGGCTCCCCTCGAAACGCCTTGGCGACAACCGGCGGGAGGACGTGTACAGGATCACCAATAGCGGCTCCTCGCCGATTGACACCCACCTGCTCCTGGTCGCCAAGGGTCTCCCCGGACAGGTTCGCCTGGTGAACGGCGACGGCATCACCCAAGCGGGGGAACCCTATCGCCGGATCTACCTGACCGACGGCGTGCTTCGCCCAGGCCAAAGTATTGTGGAAAGTCTGCGCTTCAACCGGTTCGCCGGGGCGCAGAGCATCGGCTATACCCTCACCTTACTTTCGGGGCAGGGCACTCCATGAAAACCACGCTCCACCGGCAATAAGCGCCATTCTACGCGCCTAGAAGGTGAAGATCGGATGGGCCCGCATAGCCGGCCGTGTACTCGCCGGCCTAGGTTCCGCTTTCGAGAGGGGCCTAGGCCGGCGCATGCACACAAGCGGCGCGCTCAGCGTTTGACGCCGTTGCAGCGCACGATGGGCATAACCGGCGGTAGCCGGCCTTGACGCTCGGCAGCAGCCGTCATCCGAGGCGGCTCATGATCTGCCCCAGTCGCGCAACGGCGGCGTCGATCTGCTCCGATGGGATCATACCGTAGCCCAAAGCCAAGCCGTTGGGCGCCGGCCTCCCGAGCGCGTATCGTTCGAGGGCATGGAGTCGGATGCCGTCTGCTGCCGCTGAGCTTACCAATTCGTCGGCTGGAATTTCCTCGCTCAGCTTCACCGCCAGATGCAAGCCCACCGCGTCGCCGATGGGCTGCAAGCGCTCGCCGCCGTATCGCGACAAGGCTCGAAGCAACGCACCACGCCGCTCCCCGTAGACCTTGCCCATCTTGCGCACATGGCGCACCAAATGACCCTCGTCGATGAAGGCCGCCAGGGTGTCCTGGGACGGCGTCGGGCAATACCAGTCGGCGCAGGCCTTGGCGGCGACCAGGGCGTCGTGTGCCCAGGGTGGCGCCACCACGAAGCCCAGGCGCAGTTCCGGAAACAGGCTCTTGGAGAAGGTTCCGACGTAGCAGACCGAACCGGCCCGGTCCAGCGTTTGCAATGCGTCCAAGGGGCGGCCACCCAGGCGAAATTCGCCGTCGTAATCGTCCTCCACAATGACCACGCCCCTCTCCTGCGCGAATTCGAGCAGGGCGACGCGGCGCCGGGCGGACAGGGTAATGCCGAGTGGAAACTGGTGGGAAGGTGTGACGCAGATCATCCGGGCGTCGGCCGGCAGGCGATCGACCCTTAAGCCTTCCTCGTCGACCGGGACGGCGGCCAGTTTGGCACCGGCGGCGGTGAAAGCGTCCCGCAGCGGCGGATAGCCCGGTTCCTCCACCGCGACCACCGTCCGGCCCGGCGTGACCAGGATGCGGGCCAGCAAGTCGAAGGCCTGCTGGGCGCCTGCCGTGACCACGATGTCCTCCGGCGAGCAGGAAACCGCCCGGGCGTAGGAAACGTGCTTGGCGATCGCCGCCCGCAGCGCCGGGCGGCCCTGCGGATGATCGTAGGCTGCCGCTGTCTTAGACCAGGCCCTCAGTGCCCTGGCGGACAGGCGCCCCCAGACCGGAAAGGGAAAGGCCGATTTGTCGGGGAGCCCGAGCCTGAAGTCGAAGCGGAAAGATCCGTCGACCGCAGGCAGTACCGGTTGAGCCCGGCGCCAGGCTGCACTCAGCCGGCCGTCCGCTTCGGATTCGCCGGGCGGACGCCGGGCCGGGCGCGGCGAGATGGCCGCCACATAGGTTCCGGAACTCGGCCGTACGACCAGATAGCCCTCGCTCAACAATAAGTCGTAGACCGCCAGCGCGGTATTGCGGGAAACCCCGAGGGCTGCGGCAAAGCCCCGCGTCGAAGGCAGCCGGGTGTCGGGCTGGAGCCGGCCGTCGAGGATCGCTGCCCGCAGTTGGGCGTGCACGGCGCGCAGCCGATCACGGGAAGCCTTGGGCGGCAGGGTGATGGGCAGATCGAAAAGTGGCTCCCTGATTTTTGCCATTTGTGGTCCTTTTCGGGCGTCAGTCGCCGCCCTATTGTGCCAGCACCGTCACATCACCAGAAAAGGAGCATCGCATGTCCGCTACCGCACCGCTCATACCCGCCGTCGCCGGCAATCCGCAGCTGCCGTGGATTCCGGTCGGTCCCGGCATATCCAAGAAGCTGCTGGCCCTGTTCCCCGAGCGGGGGGAATGGGTCACGCTGCTGCGCCTGGAGCCGGGAGCGCGCATCCCCCTGCATAGGCACCAGGGCGAAGTTCACGGCTACCTACTGAGCGGAGGCCGGCGCCTCGAACCGGAAGGACGACTACTCGGTCCCGGCGATTACGAATACGAGCCGGCTGGTCACGTCGACACCTGGACCGCATCAGGCGATCAAGCCTTCGTGAGCCTGTTCTTCGTGCGTGGCGCCGTGGAGTATCTGGCCGCGGACGGCTCCGTCCTGCGCCGGGAAACGGCCGCCAGCAACGCCGAGGAATACCGCCGAGCCTGTGCCGAGCAAGGCCTCGTCCCACTCGATCTGGGTCACTAATCAGGAGTACCGATCATGTCCGTCTCCACGATTTCCGCTGCCGATCATCACCCCAGGAAGCGCGTGCCGGTCCTGGATACCGAGATGAGCTACGTCGACGTCGGCGCAGGCGATCCCATCGTCTTCCTGCACGGCAACCCGACCTGGTCCTATCTCTGGCGCAACATCATCCCTCATGTCCGGGATCTCGGCCGCTGCCTGGCCCCGGATCTGGTGGGCATGGGCCAGTCCGGGCCGGGGTCGGGCTACCGTTTCTTCGACCATGTGAAGTATCTGGACGCCTGGTTCGAGGCCGTGGGCATCGGCCCCCGGGTGGTCCTGGTGGTCCACGATTGGGGTTCGGCCCTGGGCTTCCATTGGGCTCGCCGCCATCCGGACCGGGTACAAGGCATCGCCTACCTGGAGGCCCTGGTGCAGGTGCGGTTGTGGTCCGATTTCCCCCCGCCGCGGGAGCATCTGTTCCGCGTTCTGCGATCGGACGACGGCGCCCGCATGGTGGCGGAAGAGAATTTTTTCGTCGAGACCGTGCTGCCGAAAAGCGTCTTGCGGAGTTTGACCGAGGAGGAAATGGCGGCCTACCGGGCCCCCTTCCGTACACAGGAGTCCCGGCTGCCGACGCTGGCCTGGGCCCGCGAACTGCCCATCGAAGGGGAACCGGCGGACGTCACCGAAGTGGTCGAGGACTACGGCGCTTGGCTTACGGCCAGTGATATTCCTAAGCTGTTCGTCAACGCCGAGCCGGGGGCTTTACTGGGGGAACGTGCCCGCCAATTCTGTCGGCAATGGCCGAACCAGACCGAAATCACCGTGCCGGGCATCCATTACCTGCAGGAAGACGCGCCCAACGAAATCGGCGCGGCGCTGGCGCGGTTCGTCGGGGGACTCCGCGCGTCTTCGGCCCGCTCATTATCGGAAACCGCCGCATGAGTAACGCGGCTATCCATTCCGGCGTGCCCGCTCCTGGAAGTCGCTCAGCGACGCTACGACATGGCCCAACAACATCACCGGAGGCTCTATGTTACTGCGAGCAATTCTGGCGTTTCTGTCCTTGCCCGCCCTGGTGGCGGGGGTATTCCCCTGGTTCATCTCGCGGATTCCAGCGGTCATCATCTTCCGGACGGATTGGGGGGCCGCCTTGATGGTGTTCGGCACCGCCATTCTGCTTGCGTCGGTCGTTTCGTTCTACCGTCGCGGTCGAGGAACACTCGCTCCCTGGGATCCGCCGCGGCACTTGGTGGTTCAAGACCTTTACCGGTTCAACCGGAATCCCATGTATGTCGGGGTTACATGGGTGGTGATCGGGTGGGCGCTCTGCACGGGCAGCCCATGGAATTATGGCTATGCCGTCCTGATTCCGCTCATCTTCCACCTTCGCGTAGTGATTTACGAAGAAAAACAGATGGAGCGCCTATTTGGCCGAGAGTGGGCGGCCTATCGCAACGCGATTCCGAGGTGGGGATTCGTTTTCCGCGCTTACACCCCAACTGTCGAGCAATCGCCGCCAAACGTACGCGAGACCCGCGGCGGGTCTCGCGCCGGTGAGGCATGACGTTCTAAAGTGCTTTCCGTGTCGGCAGATAAGCCGAATTACGCAGCACTTCTTCGCCATCGCGGGATTCGATCGCGACAGTATGACCAAAATTGCGCCCCAGTCCCGCGACGACCGCTTCCGTAAACCACTGCCGCCATTTGCGGACAGATCGCCGGCGCCTACTACGGCGAGGCGAGAACTCCGCCACGCTGGTTGGAGCGTTTGGTGAGATTAAACGAAATCGGAGACTAGTCGGAAACTTGTGTGCGAGAAACTGGCCTGAGACGGTTTTTTGTTGCCTGCTGAAAAGGGGTCGGAGAGGGATGACCCACCCGAGCGTACCCGGCAAAGCGATACCGCGATGGATCGCATTCCATTCGATTTTGCCGCAATAAGACTTGTCCGCAGACGGCCATCGCATACGGCTGTTTCGTTCTGTGGGACTGTGCCCACCAGGCTAAGTCGGCGGGAAGCCTTACGCCAAAGTGGATTTTCGAGCCCGCGTGTTTTCCGCCATACGCTGTCCGGAATGTAAAGCTTGGGAAGACATTCTGGTAGAATGCGGTCCATCCCCAGTCAACACCCGGGTCTTGCACCCACTCCATGTCCAAAAAGCTGTACATCGAAACCTTCGGTTGTCAGATGAACGAATACGATTCCGCCAAGATGCGGGACGTGTTGCAGGCCTCCCACGGCTATGAACTGACATCCGATCCCGAGCAGGCCGACGTGCTCTTGCTCAACACCTGCTCGATCCGCGAAAAAGCCCAGGAAAAGGTTTTTTCCGAACTCGGCCGCTGGCGCCCCCTGAAAGAGAAGCGCCCCGACGTCATGATAGGCGTGGGTGGTTGCGTCGCCAGTCAGGAAGGCGAGGCCTTGCAGAAGCGCGCGCCTTTCGTCGACATGGTGTTCGGGCCGCAGACGCTGCATCGCCTGCCGCAGTTGCTCGATGAGGTCAGGGCCAACCACCGCCCCGTGCTGGACGTTTCATTCCCCGAGATCGAGAAATTCGATTCGCTGCCCGAACCCCGTGCGGAAGGCCCAAAGGCGTTCGTCTCCGTGATGGAGGGCTGTAGCAAATACTGCACTTTCTGCGTCGTGCCCTACACCCGCGGCGAGGAAATCAGCCGGCCGGTGGCGGATGTGGTGGCCGAGATTACCGCGTTGGCCGCCCAGGGCGTGCGCGAGGTCAATCTGCTGGGCCAGAACGTCAACGCTTACCGCGGCGAGACAGAGGACGGGGAGACCGCCGATCTGGCGCTGTTGCTTTATTACGTCTCGGCGATCGACGGCATAGAGCGCATCCGTTACACGACCTCCCATCCGGTCGAGTTTTCCGACAGCCTGATCGAGGCTTATGCCGAGCTGCCCAAGCTGGTCGACCATCTGCATCTGCCGGTGCAAAGCGGCAGCGATCGCATACTCGCCCTGATGAAGCGCGGCCACAACCGCGCCGACTACATGGCCAAGATTCGCCGCCTGCGCCAGATACGGCCGAACATCAGCCTGTCGTCGGATTTTATCATCGGCTTCCCCGGCGAGACCGACGAGGATTTCGAGCAGACCATGGATCTGATCGAAACCCTGGGCTTCGACCATTCATTCAGCTTCATCTATAGCGCCCGACCCGGCACCCCGGCCGCCGAAATGGCCGACGACACGCCGCTGGAACGCAAGCGCGAGCGTCTGTCCCGTTTGCAGACGCGTATCCTGGATATGGCCTCGGCCATCTCGCGCGGCATGGTGGGCACCACGCAGCGCGTCCTGGTCGAAGGCGTTTCGCGCAAGGATTATGCGCAGATGAGCGGACGCACCGAAAATAACCGGGTGGTGAATTTCGCCGGGCATCCGAAAATGGTCGGCCAGTTCGTCGACGTGCTGATCACCGAAGCGCTGCCCAATTCCCTGCGCGGTCGCTTGCTGGACGAATCCGCAAACGACCTGCTGCATACTTCTTTTTCAAAAACCGCCTCGCTTTAACTTGTCCACACATCCCAATCAGCTTCAATTCACCCTGGAACCCGACGACAACGAGAGGCTCGCCAGCCTTTGCGGCCAGTTCGACGAGCATCTGCGCCAGATCGAACGCCGGCTGGGCGTCGAAATCGCCAACCGGGGCAACCGTTTCCAGATCATCGGTTCCGCGCGCCCGGCCCAAGCGGCGCACAAACTGCTGGAAAGCCTGTTCCAGGCATCCGTGACCGAGGTTCTCACCCCCGAGCGCGTCCATCTCGCCTTGCAGGACGCCAATATCGCGAGCTTGCTGGAATCCCCGTCCGTGCCGGTGGAAGACGAGGCCGGACTGATACGCACCAAACGCGGGGTGATCAAGGCGCGAGGAGCCAACCAGCAGCTTTATCTCAAGAGCATCCAGCATAACGACATCAATTTCGGCATCGGTCCGGCCGGCACCGGCAAGACTTATCTGGCCGTGGCCTGCGCCGTCGAGGCGTTGGAGCGCGAGCAGGTGCGCCGTCTCATTCTGGCCCGGCCGGCGGTGGAAGCCGGGGAGAAGCTGGGCTTCCTGCCCGGCGACATGGCGCAGAAGGTCGACCCCTATTTGCGCCCCTTGTATGACGCACTCTACGAGATGCTGGGATTCGAGCGGGTGGCCAAGCTGATCGAGCGCAACGTGATCGAGGTCGCGCCCCTGGCCTTCATGCGCGGGCGCACGCTCAACGATTCCTTCATCATCCTGGACGAAGCGCAGAACACCACCATCGAGCAGATCAAGATGTTCCTCACCCGCGTGGGCTTCGGCTCGAAAGCCGTGGTGACCGGCGACATCACCCAGATCGACCTGCCGCGCAGCAAGGAGTCGGGGCTACGCCACGTGCTGGAAGTCTTGCGCGAGGTCGAGGGCATCAGCTTCACCTTCTTCACGGCCAAGGACGTCGTGCGCCACCCGTTGGTGCAGCGCATCGTTTCAGCCTACGAAGCGCACGAACGCGCCCATCCGTCCTCATGATCGAGGTGGAAATCCAAAATGCCAGCGCCTCGGCCGATGTACCGTCGGAGGACGAGTTCCGGCGTTGGGCGGCTACGGCGGTGCAGCGGGATGCGGCCGAAATCGTCATCCGCGTCGTCGACGAGGACGAGAGCGCCGAGTTGAACGAGCAATACCGCCACAAGGCCGGCCCGACCAATGTGTTGAGTTTCCCTTTCGAGGCGCCGCCGGGTGTCGATACCGACATCCTGGGCGATCTGGTGATCTGCGCGCCGGTGGTCGAGCGCGAAGCCGGAGAGCAGGGCAAGACGCCCGCGGCCCATTGGGCTCACATGGTGGTCCATGGCGTTCTGCATTTGCAGGGTTACGATCATATCGAAGAAGCGGAGGCCGAGCGCATGGAGGCCGAGGAAGTCGCCCTATTGCGCGGCCTGGGCTACGGAAACCCGTACGAGGAAGCGGAGGAAGCATGAGCGACGAGCATGCGAATGAGCACCGCTCCTGGCTGGAACGCCTGGGTCACTTCCTGACTGGCGAGCCGGAGGACCGGGAGGATTTGCTGGTTTTCCTGCGCGACGCACAGAAGCGCCACGTCATCGACCCGGAAGCGCTGGCGATGATAGAAGGCGTGATGCAGTTTTCCGAACTGCGGGTGCGCGACATCATGATTCCCCGCGCCCAGATGGTGGTGGTGCCGCAGGATGCCGAACTGGAGACGATCTTGCCGCTGGTGACCGAATCCGCCCATTCGCGTTATCCGGTGATCGGCGAAGACCGTGCCGAAGTGGTGGGCATACTGCTCGTGAAGGACTTGCTCGCCCATGGCCTGAAGAGCAAGTCCTTGCTGGTGCGCGACGTCATGCGACAGGCGCAGTTCGTGCCGGAAAGCAAGCGGCTCAACGTCCTACTGCGCGATTTTCGCGCCACCCGCAGCCACATGGCCATCGTGGTCGACGAATATGGCGCGGCCGCCGGACTGGTGACCATCGAGGACGTGCTGGAGCAGATCGTCGGCGATATCGAAGACGAGCACGACTTCGGCGAGGAAGAATACATCTTCCGCAAGAGCGAGCAGGACTATACCCTGAAGGCATTGACGCCCATAGACGATTTCAACGAATTCTTCGGTTCCGACCTGAGCGATGAAGAGTTCGATACCATAGGCGGGCTGATCGTCCACCATCTCGGCCATCTGCCGCACCGCGGCGAACGGGTGGATATCGGGGCATTCCGCTTCACCGTCCTGCAGGCAGACAGCCGCCGTGTACATTCGCTGAAGCTGTCGGTGCAGTCCGATACCGACGGCGACCCGATTAAACCCTAATTCAGACCGGATCCTGCCCGTGTTGTTCGAAGTATTGGCGCTGGCCGGCGGCCTGATCGCGCCCCTGGCGTTTTCGCCGTTCGACTGGCCTTATCTGGCCTTAGTTTCCCTCGCCTTGTTGTTCATATCCTGGCTCGCAGCCACGCCGGCCCAGGCGGCCGCGCGCGGATATCTCTTTGGCTTGGGGCAGTTCGGCTTCGGGGTGTCCTGGGTGTACCTCAGCATGCACGACTTTGGGGGCGCCAGCGTCGCCGAAGCCAGCCTTCTTACGCTCTTGTTTGTCCTGTTTCTGGCCCTTTATCCGGCTGTGGCCGGATGGTTGGCGGTGCGTCTGAGCCCGGCGCGCCTGGGGCGAAGCCGCGTGTCGGTCTACGCGGCCGTCTGGGTGCTCATGGAGTGGTTTAGAGGCTGGTTCCTCAGCGGTTTTCCCTGGCTGCAATTTGGTTCCAGCCAGACCGACACTCCCTTGGGGAACGGCATAGCGCCCGTTGCGGGCGTTTTCGGCGTGGGACTGGCGGTCGCGGTGCTGGCGGCTCTGGCGATACTGTTGATCGATCGCCGCCACTGGCGGCGGCGTGGCGCGCTGGTGGGAATGGCCTCGATCTTTGTGGTCGGTGCCTGGTCCGAGCGGGTGGATTGGACCCAGGCCGCCGGCGAGCCGTTCAAGGTCGCGCTCTTGCAGGGCAATATTGCCCAGGACCAGAAATGGGTGCCTGCTTTTCAGCGGGCGACCCTGGAAAATTACATCGCCCAGACGCGCGAGCATTGGGACGCCCGTCTCGTCATTTGGCCGGAAACCGCGGTGCCGGCCTTCTTCCATCAGGTGAAGGATACCTGGCTGAAGGAACTCAAGGCCGAGGCGGCAACCCACGGTACCGATTTGTTGATCGGCATGCCGGTGCTGAATCCCGAAAGCGGCCAGTATTACAACGCCCTGGTCGGCCTGAGCCGCGGGGACATGTATTTCAAGCGCCATCTGGTGCCTTTCGGCGAATTTCTGCCGCTGCGGCCCGTATTGGGATTCGTGCTGGAGTGGCTGCAGATCCCACTGGCGGATTTTTCGCGCGGAGCCGAGGATCAGCCTCTGTTGACGGCCGCAGGCCACCCGCTGGTCGCTTCCGTCTGTTATGAGGACATATTCGGTCACGAGTCCCGTGCGGGCTTGCCTGAGGCTACCTATCTGGTCAACGTCACCAACGACGCCTGGTTCGGCACTTCCATCGCGCCTTATCAGCATGTGCAGATGGCGCGCATGCGGGCTTTGGAAAGCGGGCGCTACCTGTTGCGCGCCACCAACACCGGCGTGACGGCGGTCATCGGCCCAAACGGAACCATCGTCGCTCAGGCCCCCTTGTTCGAGCGCACCGCCGTCTCCGCCGAAATCCAGCCCCGGCAAGGGGCCACGCCTTACGTCCACTACGGCGATTGGCCGGTCGTCTCGCTGCTGTTGGTATTCCTGCTAGCAATACAAGGGCTCCGGCGTATTCCTTAGCGAAATCTTTATATTGTTGCGATATAAAAATTTTGCGTTCCTGCTGCCTTCGGTTATTATCGGAACCGCTTTATGTTCCAAACAACCAAAACGGAGGTGACGGATGCATAAACGTAGATGGTTGGCTCACAGCCTACTGACTATCGGTTTGGCGTCTTTCTGTACGTTAGGTCATGCCAGAACGGCAGGTCCCGAAGGCCTTTCAGAAGGCAAACGAATCGGCAAAGCATCGTATTACAGCGATAAATTTCACGGTCGGCGCACCGCCAGCGGCGAGCGATACGACCGCAACGCACTTACCGCGGATCACCCCTTCCTGCCGTTCGGCACGGTGCTCCGGGTGACCAATCTGCAAAATCATCGCAGCGTCGAGGTCAGGGTCAATGACCGCCATCGCTTGCGGGGAGGGCGGGTTCTTGATCTTTCCCGTCGCGCAGCGAGCGAACTCCGCTTCGTCGGGGCGGGTGTCGCCATGGTCCAATTCGAAATCGTCCAGTTGGGCGATTCCTGACCGGATTCCCGCATCAAAAGCCGTAATCCAGATCCTCGATTTTCACCAAGCGACCGTTTTCGAAAATCAGACGCTGCATGAACCGATGCGGGCCGAAGTTATAGGTCCATTCGTCGATGTTCACCGGCACTTGATATTCGAAATCGAGTCCCGGCTGCTGCAAGCCGGAGCCTCTCTGCCGGTACGAGCGGTATTCCACCCGGTGCTCGGTGAGGGCCGGTTCGCCGCACTTGCGCAGTACCTGTATCTTGGCGTCGCCCGCCAGGACCAGCTCCCGATCGCAGCGCAAGGCCCAGGCTTCTTGGGTAAGCATGCACAATGCCATCAGCAAAATTCCGTAATGCGTTTTCATGCGACTCCTCGCGCCGAATTCCGGTTGGCTTAATTCTTGACCAATAAGCTGGGGATAAACATAATTCTTCGGTCTTTTTCTCGCCAGTGAGCAAGTAATCCATGAGCACCACACAAGATCCCATCCATTTCACCGACAGCGCCGCCGCCAAGGTCAGCGAAATCATCGCCGATGAACACAACGCCGACCTGAAACTGCGCGTTTATGTGCAGGGCGGCGGCTGTTCCGGATTCCAGTATGGTTTTACCCTGGAGGAAACCGTCAACGACGACGACACCTGCGTCGAGAAGAATGGCGTGACCGTGTTGATCGATTCGATGAGCATACAATACCTGACCGGCGCGGAGATCGATTACAAGGACGATTTGTCCGGAGCCCAGTTCGTCATCCGCAATCCCAACGCCTCGACCACCTGCGGCTGCGGCTCTTCGTTCTCGGTCTGATTCAGGGACGGTAGATCCCGCCCAATACCACGGGCTGTCCGGCACCGGTGACTTCGGGCAGATTGCCCGGCAGGCCGTTCAAGGTTTGCCGGGCCAGCCAGGCGAAGGCCACGGCTTCGACCCAATCCGGATGCAGGCCCAGGCTTGCGGTCGATGCGACCGGCCCGTGCGCCAGGCCGGCGATGCGTTCCCGCAGATACCCGTTATGTACCCCGCCGCCGCACAACAGGATCCGGCCGGCGTCCGGCGCATAACGCGAGATCGCTTGCGTTACGCTCGACGCGGTCAGTTCGCACAGGGTCGCTTGCACGTCTTCCGACCGCAGACTCCGTTCCGCCAAATGCTCATGCAGCCAGCGGCGGGAGAAATACTCCTGTCCCGTGCTCTTGGGCGGAGGACGATCAAAATACGGATCGCTCAGCAGGGCTTGCAACAACGCAACGTCCACCCGGCCGCTGCGCGCCCAGGTCCCGTCGTCGTCGCGCGGATGCCCCAAATGCTCCGCGACCCAGCCGTCCATCAGGGTGTTGCCGGGCCCGGAATCGAAGCCGAACACCGGACCGTCTCCGGTCTTGGGCAGCACTGTGAGATTGGCGATACCGCCCAGGTTGACGATGACGCGCTCTTCCTCGCGGCTTTGGAACACGGCGCGATGAAAGGCGGGCGCGAGGGGCGCGCCCTGGCCGCCGGCGGCGATGTCGCGGCGGCGGAAATCGGCGATCGTGGTGATGCCTGTGGTTTGCGCGATGCGGCTGGGATCACCGATCTGCAGGCTGAATGCATGGGGACCCTGGGGGTGATGGAACACGGTTTGACCGTGACTGCCGATGGCCGCGACTTGATCGCGGCCAATGCCGGCCTCCTCCAGCAATTGTGTCACGCAAGCCCCGAACAGCAGTCCCAGTCGGGCGTCCGCTTCGCCCAGTGCCCGCATTTCGACCTTTTCGGCGTAACAAAGCCTGGCCAGCGCCTGCCGCAATTCGGGCTCGTAAGCCCGGTAATACGTCGCGTGCACTTCGGGGCGCTCGTCCGTGAAGCTGACCAGGACGGCATCGATGCCGTCCAGACTGGTGCCCGACATCAGTCCGATGAAATAGTGTGGAAGGGACATGGCGAGGTTTCGTGGGGGTTGGTTGGCGCGGTGGCGCATTATCCCGCATCGCCGAAAGCCGGGATATAAGCAAACCGCGCGCCTCATTTACAATACCGCCGTTCGATTCGGAAATTTCTAATGCGCGTACATCTCAAGACCTTGGGTTGCCGTCTCAACGAGGCGGAACTGGAAACCTGGGCGCTTCAATTACAAGCCGAAGGCCATCACATCGTGCCGGAGAACGGCGAAGCCGATTTGGTGGTATTGAATACCTGCGCGGTGACCCAGGACGCGGTGCGCAAATCGCGCAACCTGATACGCCGGGTTCACCGGGCGCATCCTCAGGCCAAGCTGGTGGTGAGCGGGTGCTACGCGACCCTCGATCCGGATGCAATCACCCAAGCACTGGGCGTCGATTTGGTCGTGAGCAATGCCGATAAGGCGCGGCTCATCGACATCGCCAAGGAAAAACTGGACCTGCGTGCGATGCCGGCCTATTCGACCGAACCGGGCGAAGCCTCGCTGTTCGCCATCGGTCGCCAGCGCGCCTTCGTCAAGGTGCAGGATGGCTGCCGCTACCGCTGCACCTTCTGCATCGTCACGGTGGCGCGGGGGGAGGAGAGCAGCCGGCCTATCGACGAAATCGTGCGTGAGGTTGCCGCATTGGAGGCGCAAGGCATCCAGGAAGTCGTGCTGACCGGCGTGCACCTGGGCGGCTGGGGCGCGGATTACGGTTTGAATCTGGAAGACCTGGTCAGGGCTTTGCTGGAGCGGACCGGCATTCCCCGCATACGGCTGGGTTCGGTGGAACCCTGGGAATTGTCCGACGGATTGTTCGAGCTGCTCGCCCATTCCCGCCTGATGCCGCATCTCCATCTGCCTTTGCAGAGCGGCTCGGACGCGGTGTTGCGCCGCATGGCCCGGCGCTGTCGCACGCAGGAGTTCGCCGAACTGGCGGCCAAGGCTCGCGCCGCCGTCCCGGATCTCAACATCACCACCGACATCATCGTCGGTTTTCCGGGCGAGACGGAACAAGAGTGGGAAGAAAGCCTTGCATTCATCGAAGCCATGCGCTTCGGCCATGTCCATGTTTTCACCTATTCCATCCGCGAGGGGACCAAGGCCGCGACCCTGCCCGGCCAGGTCGACGGCGCGGTGAAGAAGGCGCGCGCCCGGGTTTTGCACGAACTGGCCGAGCGCCACAAGCGGGACACGCTCGCCCGTTTCGTCGGCCGCGAGCTCCCGGTGCTGTGGGAGCACCGGCGGGAAAGCCTGGCGGACGGCCGGGGACGGTATGCGGGCTATACGAGCAATTATCTGAAGGTGGAAGCCTGGTTTCCGCCGGGATACGACCCCAGCAAGCGTATCGGCGACGCATGTCTGACCGGCTTGGCGGAAAGCGGCGATTACCTGGAAGCGGAGTGGCTCGGGCGATAGTCGCCGGCCCGCCCGGCTTTCGGGATCAGCCGAGCGAGGCTGGCCGATTCCGGTGCCGGGAGTTTTGCTTCGTCCGCCGGTAAAAGCGATGTTCCTTCCCGGGCGCGGGTCCGCCAGTCCTCGACATAACGGTCGAGCGCGTCGCGGACGGCCAGTTCCACGGCCAGCAAGCCAGCTTCGACGCCCGCCCGCAGGCCTTGCAACGCCGTCTTTTCCGCCGAAGGCTTGAGCCGCTGATGTACGAACCAGGGCAGCAGCCAGGTGATGGCGATGAGCAGGCCGGCATGAATGGCGAAATCGGTGCCGAGATAGCCGCTGTGGGTCTTTTCGCTTTGGTAGAACGCGTTCACCACGTCCCAGCTCACCCAGCCGATCGCCGCGAGCGGCAGCAGCCAAGCGCTCAGACCGGACAGACGCAGGCAGAATCGCCTGAGGTTGCCGCCGGGTCGCGCCAGGGCGTGGCGCAAGCCGCGCCGCGCTTCGCCCAGCACCAGGCGCCGGGCCTTCGGGGCGATTTCGCTCAGACGCGTACGCAGCGGTGCAACGGGAAGCTCGCCGGCCGATTCCAGCACCAGCCGGTCGAGCGCATCCTGCAACTCCATGCCGGCCCATTCGTCCCATAAGACGCCGTCGGGTTCGGGACGATCCGCCGGAGGTTCGTCCAGGCTGATGCGCTTGTCGAGCGCACTGGCCTCGCGCGCGACGAAACCGCGCGCCACTTCCTGAACCGGCCATTCCAGACCGGCGCGCAGGCTTTTCGCCGTCTCCCGCCAGATTTTCGCCCAGCGCTCGGGCAAGGCATCGATCCGCTCTTCGGCGCCCAGGCCGGCCAGCGCGCCGTGCAGGGCGGCGGTCAGCTTGGCGCGGCGCAGCGCCAGGTTGCGTTGCGCCAACTGGTCGATGACGTGGCGGTCGGCCAGGGATTTCACCTGGTCGGCCAGTTCGGTGAAATCGTCCGGCCGGCGCCGCTCGGCGGGTTCCCGGCTGTCGGTGCGGAACAGGATGGGCTGCTCGAAACCGCCTTGCCGCAGCAATCGGCCGAAGTCTTCGAGCTGTTGCGGATGGCCGTGATCCCAGTGGTTCATGACGAACAGCCAGGCGTGGCTTTGCACCTGCTCCAGCAGGATCCGCCAGCCGCGGTCGTCGCGATAGCGTTCCGGACTGACCACGTAGATCAGCAGATCGATATGGGGCAGCCAGGCCAGCACGGTGTCGCGGTTGCCGGTTTCGATGCTGTCGACATCGGGCATGTCTATCCACAGCACCGGCCGCAGGCTTTCGTCGTGGTGCCGGGCGGTGCGGACGCGTTCTAGCGGGAAATGCTCCGGCAGGCGTTTGAGGTCCAGGCTGTCGTGCAGATAGAGCGAGACTTCCCGCGAGGTGGGGCGCTCCACGCCCGTGCGCGCGATGGCCTGGCCGGCGAGGCGGTTGATCAGGGTGCTCTTGCCCGCGCCGGTCCCGCCGAACAAGGCCACGACCAGGGGGCGGTGGCTGGCGTCGTCGAACAGGCTGGCCGGCGACTGATCGGTCAGGGCGTCGAGAGCGCCGACGGCGCCCGCGTCCAGCCAGCCTTCCGCGTGGGTTTTCCGCGCCCAGGCCTGGGCGGCGGACAGTTGGCGGCGAAAATCGTCGGACATCGTCGAATGGGCCGGACGGTCTCAGCCGCCGTTTTCCAGGTTGCCCGCGTGCAGGCCGCATTCCTTCTCGGCC